>NZ_JBNDML010000002.1:0-527020 GCF_050436565.1 Paraburkholderia sp. GAS42
TCGTGCACGAGCAGGTAGGCGATCTCTTCGAACTCGCAGGTCGTCGCGATGTCGAGAATGTCGTAGCCGCGATAGTGCAGGTCGTTGCCGGTCTTCCCGACCGTGCACAACGCCGTGTTGCCGGCCGTCACGCCCGACAGCGCGACGGACTTCTTGGGTTTGAATGCGCCGCTTTCTGGTGTTGCCGCGGCTTGTGTTGTCTCGCTCATCTCCAGCAATCTCCTGTATGCCCGCTCGTTTGTGATGCGGCGGTATGTCGATTACCTGCGGCCCGACAGTCGCGACGCTCCAGCGGAAAGTCGCGCTTCTGAATGGTTTCGTTGCTTTGATCGCTCACGACACAGCACCCACGGACGCAACAGCAGCGCCGAACAGCGGTTCAGCTTCATCCGGCACCGTGCGGCCCGTCGAGCGCGCGCGACGCAGCACCGACCAGTAGTAGCGATAGCTCGCGCGGTCGTGCAGCGTGTCGTGATGGCGCGTCGGGCCCCACTGCGCGGATTGTGCGGCCAGCAGGATTTCGGCAGCGGTGGTGATTTCTTCGTCACGCGGCGCGAACGCCGCGACGATTGCCTGAATCTGCGCCGGATGGATGCTCCACATGCGCGTGTAGCCGAATTCGTTGCGGGCGCGGCTCGCGTCGCTCGCGACGACGCTCATGTCGCGAATTTCGGTGCTGACATTGTGCGACGGAACCTTGCCATGCGCGTGGCATGCCGCCGAAATCTCGAGCTTGGCGCGCCGTACGAGCGGATGGTCGAACTGGCCGGGCGAACGCATGGCGCTGTCGGGAATCGCGCCATCGTGCGCCGAGACGAAGTCCATCAGGCCGAAGCTGAGCGCCTCGACGCCCGGCAAAGCAGCGAGATCGAACACGCGGGAAAGCGCGCCGTGGGTTTCAACCAGCAACTGAACGGAGACGGGCTGCGCGATGCCGAGTTCGCGGCGCGTGGCTTCGATGAACGCGCACATTTCGGCGGCATCGGGCACGTTGCGGATCTTCGGAAGGGTGATGTACGCCGGCGCGCGCTTCGCGGCGCGCAGGATCAGGCGCACGTCGTCGCGCCAGTGAGGATGCTGGAAATCGTGAACCCGCACGCCGACGCGGCCGAAGCGGTCATGCTCGCTGCCGAGCAGCGACGCGACCAGCTCCGCGTGTTCCGCCTCGCGGCCGACCTGTGCGCCATCCTCGCAATCGAGCGTGATGTCGAATACGGGCCCCAGCTCCTGCTGCAAGGCGAGCGATTTCAGCATCAGCTTTTCGCTGCCGGCGTAGTGATCGCAGGCAGGTAGAACAGCGGGTGGCGCTTCGCCTTCGAACAACACTTCGGCGGGGGAAAGGGCGCGCATCTTCGGCGTCAGGGGCGTGGGTGTCTGTTGATCAAACTGATTCGGGCGCGCTCTGCGGGACAGAAGCCCGGCAAAACGCGTTCGGATCAGGTGCGAAAGCCGGGATTGACGCTGGGTTGGAACAAGCCGTCATTCGCGCATCCGCACGTGAAAAAACCGGAACCCGTCGCACTGCAACGGAGTTCCGGTTCGTCTGCATCAGCGATTAACCAAGCAGATGCTGCACGCCGTCGCGCTCTTCGAGCAGCTCGTTCAGCGTGTGATCCATCTTTTCGCGCGAGAAGGCGTCGATGGCGAGGCCTTCGATACGCTTGTACTCGCCGTTTTCGCACGTCACCGGCACGCCGTAGATGATGTCTTCCGGAATGCCATACGAACCATCCGACGGAATACCCATCGTGACCCACTTGCCGTTCGTGCCCAGCACCCAGTCACGCACGTGATCGATCGCTGCGTTCGCTGCCGATGCTGCCGACGACAGGCCACGCGCTTCGATGATCGCCGCGCCGCGCTTGCCGACGGTCGGGATGAACGTGTTGCGGTTCCATTCCTCGTCGTTGATCAGCTTGGTCAGGTCCTGACCTTCAGCCGTTGCAACGCGGAAATCCGGGTACATCGTCGGCGAGTGGTTGCCCCACACAGCGAGCTTTTCGATCGAAGCGACCGGCTTGCCCGACTTCGCGGCCAGTTGCGACAGCGCGCGGTTGTGGTCCAGACGCAGCATGGCGGTGAAGTTCTTCTTCGGCAGATCCGGCGCCGACTTCATCGCGATGTATGCGTTCGTGTTGGCCGGGTTGCCGACCACCAGCACCTTGACGTCGCGGCTCGCCACTTCGTTCAGCGCCTTGCCCTGAACCGTGAAGATTTCGGCGTTGGCGGACAGCAGGTCCTTACGTTCCATGCCTTTCGAACGCGGACGGGCGCCAACCAGCAGGGCGACGTCGGCATCCTTGAATGCAACCTTCGGATCGTCGGTGATCACGACGCCCGACAGCAGCGGGAAGGCGCAGTCATCCAGTTCCATCACGACGCCTTTGACGGCGGCTTGCGCTTGCGGCAGGTCCAGCAGTTGCAGGACGACCGGCTGATCCTTGCCGAGCAGATCGCCATTGGCGATGCGGAATAGCAGGGAGTAAGCGATTTGACCTGCGGCGCCGGTGACGGCAACGCGCTTTGCGGGCTTAGCCATTGAGAATTCTCCAGGACGATGCGTTAGACGCTAAGGGAAAACGCCATTCTATATGCGCGTTGCTCGAAGCGTCGGTTAAACACAGCGGAATTCGCAGCGCGCGTACAGCCTGTAATGAAGCTGGAAGGCGTGCTGCGGCGAGACCACCATGCCGGAAAACCTGTGCCTGTACGGCCGAGCGGGGAAAACGGGAAGCGGCGTGCGCTGCATCTGGCCGCTGCATGACGCGGGCCCTGCAACAGCGTGTTCCGGAAGCGTCTGACGAAGCACTGACGACGGGCGAATCGAAACCTGAACTGCGTGAGGGAACGGCGTGGTGCAGGGCGGCTTTCACAGCGCGGCGGTCATGCAAAAAAGCGTGGCTCGACCACCCGCAAACCCTTGCTCGACAAGGAGTGTAGGAGTCGGGCGACGCAAAGTCAACATTATCTTATGTCTTATATAAGACATAAGTATTGCTGGGAAATCTCTGGACGAGGAGCGGCGCTTTATGATGAAATGTGTAAATGACTTCGAACCCGGCGAGCACCGCGAATCCGATCGGCCCGGCCGCGGCTGGCCCGGGTGCGCCTGCTTCTGTGTCCGCTTCTGTGCCTGTCTCCGCGCCGGCTTCGTCGCCCACGTTCAGTCCACTCTACCAGCAGATCAAGGGGCTCATTACGCAGAGCCTTGAATCCGGCGAGTGGAAGCCTGGCGAGATCATTCCAAGTGAAGTCGAACTCGCGGCACGTTACAAGGTGAGTCAGGGCACCGTGCGCAAGGCGATCGACGAACTCGCCGCTGATAACCTGCTGGTCCGCCGTCAAGGCAAGGGCACCTTTGTTGCAACGCACAACGAAGACCGCGCCCAGTTTCGCTTTCTCAGATTGCTGGCTGATGACGGTGTCGAGCATCCGCACGTCAGCCGTCTGCTCGAATGCCGGCGGCTCCGCGCTTCGGCCGATATCGCCCGCCAGCTCGACCTGAAGCCGGCCGACCCGGTCGTGCTCATCAAACGCCTGCTGCAGTTCGACGGCGAAACCACTGTACTCGATGAAATCTGGCTGCCCGGCGGCGTGTTCCGCGGGCTGACGCTCGAGCGTCTTTCCGAGTACAAGGGCCCGCTGTACGCGATGTTCGAAACGGAATTCGGCACGCGCATGATCCGCGCGACGGAAAAGATCCGCGCAGTTGCCGCAGACCCGTCGGTTGCGGACCTCCTGCACGTGCCGGCCGGCTTTCCGCTACTCTCCGTCGAACGCGTTTCGTATACCTATGGCGATCGTCCCGTCGAAGTGCGGCGCGGATGGTATGTCACAACCGGGTATTACTATCAGAATGACTTGAACTGAATGACGGCGCTGCGCCGCGCGCGCAGCCCGTATGAAGACGCCTTTATCGCGCGTGTCGCAACAGTGTTGAGCGTTGTTACGCTGCAGCGCGAAAAGAAAAGGCGCTAAAATCGCGGATTAGTGTGACTACAAGTAGGGGTCTAGCATGGCTGAAGCCGTAAAAAAACCGAGGCCGGAGTTCCGGAACATCGGTATCGGGCAGATACTGACGGCATATCGTCTCCCACTAGCGGGGCGCGTGTCGATCCTGCACCGCGTGAGCGGTGGGCTGCTTTTTGTTTTTCTTCCGTTCCTGCTGTACCTCTTCGATCAAAGCCTCACCTCAGAACTCAGCTTCGAAGTCTTCAAGGGTTTCCTCTCCAACATCATCGTCAAGCTCATCACGCTCGTTCTCGCGTGGGCCTTCCTGTTTCACTTCTGCGCCGGTATCCGTCACCTTGTGATGGACATGCACTACGCAGTTTCGAAGGAAGGTGGCAAGCAGACGTCGGTCGTCGTGCTGGTTGTGTCGTCGCTGCTCACGATTGTGTTTGCGGCAAAACTGTTTGGAGCGTTCTAAAAATGGCAGCCAATAACCGGATCGGCTCGAAGCGTCTCGTCGTCGGCGCGCATTACGGCCTGCGCGACTGGCTCGCGCAGCGCATCACTGCCTGCATCATGGCGGTCTATACCGTCGTCCTGCTTGCGCTGTTCTTCGGCGCACACGATTTCTCGTATGACGGCTGGGCATCGATCTTCGCGATGCAATGGATGAAGCTCGCCACGTTTGTCACGCTGGTGTCGCTGTTCTATCACGCGTGGGTTGGCATCCGCGACATCTGGATGGACTACATCAAGCCCACGGGCCTCCGTCTGTTCCTCCAGGCGCTGACGATTGTCTGGCTGCTCGGGTGTGCAGGCTACGCTGCGCAGATTCTCTGGAGAGTGTAAAAGAATGGCTGCAATCAAAAATTCTCTGCCGCGTCGCCGTTTCGACGTGGTTATCGTCGGCGCGGGCGGCTCGGGGATGCGCGCTTCGCTGCAACTCGCGCGCGCGGGCCTCTCGGTCTGCGTGCTGTCGAAGGTGTTCCCGACGCGTTCGCACACGGTGGCTGCCCAGGGCGGCATCGGTGCATCGCTCGGCAACATGAGCGAAGACAACTGGCACTATCACTTCTACGACACGATCAAGGGTTCCGACTGGCTCGGCGACCAGGACGCGATCGAGTTCATGTGCCGCGAAGCACCAAACGCTGTCTACGAACTCGAACACATGGGCATGCCGTTCGACCGTAACGCGGACGGCACGATCTACCAGCGCCCGTTCGGCGGCCACACCGCGAACTACGGCGAAAAGCCGGTGCAACGCGCCTGCGCGGCGGCTGACCGTACCGGTCACGCGCTGCTGCACACGCTGTACCAGCAGAACGTCGCGGCGAAGACGCAGTTCTTCGTCGAATGGATGGCGCTGGATCTGATCCGCGACGCCGATGGCGACGTGCTCGGCGTGACCGCGCTGGAAATGGAAACCGGCGACGTCTACATCCTCGAAGGCAAGACCACGCTGTTCGCCACGGGCGGCGCAGGCCGGATCTTTGCGGCATCGACCAACGCGTTCATCAACACCGGCGACGGCCTCGGCATGGCGGCCCGTTCGGGCATCGCGCTGCAGGACATGGAATTCTGGCAATTCCACCCGACCGGCGTGGCCGGCGCGGGCGTGCTGATCACCGAAGGCGTGCGCGGCGAAGGCGGCATTCTGCGTAACGCGGACGGCGAGCGCTTCATGGAGCGCTACGCACCTACTTTGAAGGATCTGGCGCCGCGCGACTTCGTTTCGCGTTCGATGGACCAGGAAATCAAGGAAGGCCGCGGCGTGGGTCCGAACAAGGACCACGTGCTGCTCGACCTGTCGCACATCGGCGCCGACACGATCATGAAGCGTCTGCCGTCGATCCGCGAAATCGCGCTGAAGTTCGCGAACGTCGACTGCATTAAAGAGCCGATCCCGGTCGTGCCGACCATCCACTACCAGATGGGCGGCATTCCGACGAACATCAACGGCCAGGTCGTGGGTACGTCGAAGGGTCACGAAGATCCGGTCAACGGCTTCTACGCTGTCGGCGAATGCTCGTGCGTGTCGGTCCACGGTGCGAACCGCCTGGGCACGAACTCGCTGCTCGACCTCGTGGTGTTCGGCCGTGCGGCCGGCAACCACATTGTCAAGCACGTGAAGGAAATCAAGGAGCACAAGCCGCTGCCGGCCGATGCTGCTGACTTCGCGCTATCGCGTCTCGACAAGCTGGAGAAGTCGTCGTCGGGCGAATACACGCAATCGGTCGCGAACGACATCCGTTCCACGATGCAGGCGCATGCCGGCGTGTTCCGCACGTCGAAGCTGCTGGCCGAAGGCGTCGAGCGGATTCGCGAAGTGGCTGAACGTGTAGACAACATCCACCTGAAGGACAAGTCGAAGGTGTTCAACACCGCACGCGTCGAAGCGCTCGAAGTGGCGAACCTGATTGAAGTGGCCCGCGCCACGATGGTCTCCGCTGAAGCGCGCAAGGAAAGCCGCGGCGCGCACGCACAAAACGACTTCGAACATCGCGATGACGAAAACTGGCTGCGCCATACGCTGTGGTTCAGCGAAAGCGACCGTCTCGACTACAAGCCGGTTCACATGCAACCGCTGACCGTCGAATCGGTGCCGCCGAAAGCGCGGACCTTCTAAGGCACAAGTCAAAGGAATTCAAAAATGGCCAAGCGTACATTTGAAATCTACCGCTACGATCCGGATAAGGACGCGGCTCCGCGCATGCAAACGTACGAGATCGAAATCGATTCGCACGAGCGCATGCTGCTCGACGCGCTGCTCAAGCTGAAAGCTGTCGACGAAACGCTGTCGTTCCGCCGTTCGTGCCGCGAAGGCGTGTGCGGTTCGGACGCGATGAACATCAACGGCAAGAACGGTCTCGCGTGTCTGCAGAACATGAACGATCTGCCGCAGAAGATCGTGCTGCGTCCGCTGCCGGGCCTGCCGGTTGTGCGCGACCTGATCTGCGACTTCACGCAGTTCTTCAACCAGTATCACTCGATCAAGCCGTACCTGATCAACGATACGCCGCCGCCGGAAAAAGAGCGCCTGCAGTCGCCGGAAGAACGCGACGAACTCGACGGCCTGTACGAGTGCATTCTCTGTGCAAGCTGCTCGACGTCGTGCCCGAGCTTCTGGTGGAATCCGGACAAGTTCGTGGGTCCGGCGGGCCTGTTGCAAGCCTATCGTTTCATCGCAGACAGTCGCGACGAAGCGACGGGTGAACGCCTCGACAACCTGGAAGATCCGTACCGTCTGTTCCGTTGCCATTCGATCATGAACTGCGTCGATGTGTGCCCGAAGGGCCTCAACCCGACGAAGGCGATTGGCAAGATCAAGGAATTGATGGTTCGCCGCGCTGTCTGAGATGGACGGATTACCGCATCAGTCCGACCCTCTTCGCCGCGCGCGCCTTCGCTGGCGCGCGCGGCGCGGTTTGCTGGAAAACGATCTGATCTTCGAACGTTTTTTCGGCCGATATGAGCATGACCTCAGCGATGCCGACGTAGGTGCACTTACGCGTCTGCTCGAGCTGAGCGATAACGACCTGATGGACTTGCTTCTCTCGCGCAAGGAACCAGAAGGCGACCTTGCCGACCCGGATATCAAACGGGTGCTGGAGCTGCTGCGCGCTGTGTGAGCGTCACGCGCGTGCGCACGGTTGTTTTATCCCGGCGTGCAATTATCGAAACCCTGTTTCCATACTTCGATTGAGGATGTGCTATGACCCCGTCAGATGTTAAAGCCACGCTATCGTTCAGCGACAATTCGCCGAGCGTTGAAATGCCGATTTACAAGGGCACGATGGGCCCGGATGTAATCGACATCCGCAAACTGTACGGCCAGACCGGCAAGTTCACGTACGACCCGGGCTTCATGTCGACGGCGGCGTGTAATTCGGCGATCACGTACATCGACGGCGACAAGGGTGAACTGCTGTATCGCGGCTACCCGATCGACGACCTCGCACAGAACGCCGACTTCCTCGAAACCTGCTTTCTGCTGCTGAAAGGCGAACTGCCCACTGTCGCGCAGAAAAAGGAATTCGTCGACACCGTCACGAAGCACACGATGGTGCACGAGCAGATGCACTTCTTCTTCCGTGGCTTCCGTCGCGACGCGCACCCGATGGCGGTGCTGGTTGCAGCAGTTGGTGCGCTGTCGGCGTTCTATCACGACTCGCTGAACATCAACGACCCGCGTCACCGCGAAGTGTCGGCGATCCGCATGATCGCAAAGCTGCCGACGCTCGTCGCCATGGCGTACAAGTTCAGTATCGGCCAGCCGTTCGTGTATCCGAAGAACGATCTGTCGTACAGCGCGAACTTCATGCACATGATGTTCTCGAACCCGTGCGAAGAATACAAGGTCAACGACGTGCTGGTGCGCGCGCTCGACCGTATCCTGATCCTGCACGCTGACCATGAACAGAACGCATCGACGTCGACGGTTCGTCTGGCTGGCTCGTCGGGCGCGAATCCGTTTGCGTGTATCGCGGCTGGTATCGCGTGTCTGTGGGGCCCGGCGCACGGTGGTGCGAACGAAGCCGCACTGAACATGCTGGAAGAGATCGGTTCGGTCGACAACATTCCTGAGTTCATCAAGCAGGTGAAGGACAAGAACTCGGGCGTGAAGCTGATGGGCTTCGGTCACCGCGTGTACAAGAACTACGATCCGCGTGCGAAGCTGATGCGCGAAACGTGCCATGAAGTGCTCGAAGAACTGGGCCTGCACGACGACCCGCTGTTCAAGCTGGCCATGGCGCTCGAAAAGATCGCGCTGGAAGACGAATACTTCGTGTCACGCAAGCTGTACCCGAACGTCGACTTCTACTCGGGTATCGTGCAACGCGCGCTGGGCATTCCGACGTCGATGTTCACGTGTATCTTCGCGATGGCACGTACGGTCGGCTGGATTGGCCAGTGGAACGAGATGATCGCCGATCCGGAACAGAAGATTGGCCGTCCGCGTCAGCTGTTCATCGGCGAAACACCGCGCGAAGCAAAGCCGATCGAAAAGCGTTAATCGGCAGGTCGTACCGGCTGCAGCGGATGGCTATTCGCTGCATCGCACACAAAACGCCCCGACGGAGTTTCCGTCGGGGCGTTTTGTCTGGTGGCGCGTGACGCGACGCGATTGCGGCGGCGCTAGAAATCGTAGCGTGTGCCGATCGTGCCGCTAAAGCCGCTGACGTTTCCGCCGAGCACTGCCCCGAGCTGGGCGCGCACGCGCCAGCGGGCGTTAAGGCGTCCGTTCAGTCCGACGTTGATATCGGCGAGATTGCGCGAGCCGTCGACGGAAACCGTCCGGTTGTTCATCGCGAGCTGCGTCTGTCCGCGGGCATAGCGCCAGGCGGCTTCGATGAACGGCGCGACGCGCGTTGTCGCGGACGTATCCAGCGAGCCGCCAATCCGGACGCCCAGCCGCGTCACGATGCCGTTAGGACTGGAAAAACTCACTGTCGTGCCGGTAGCCTGCTCGAACACTGTGTGGTCGAAATAGCCATTCCAGATGAACTGCGCGAGCGGGGTGACGACAATGCGTCCTCCGCTAAATGGACCAAGCGCGTAACCGCTTTCGAGCGATGCCGACACGGTCTGCGAATGGTAGGACTGGCCGGGAAGCGCGTCGCCCTGCACGCTGTTGTTCTGCGTGCCATAGAGCAGCCAGCTGTCGACATAAGCGCCGAGGCGGCGCACGTCGTCCTGAAACCACGTCGCATAAAGGCCGGCTGCATAGCTGTCGACGCCTCCGGTCGCGCGGTTCACGTTGTCCGCAGCGGTCGCGCGGGTGTCGACGTGGCCATAGCCCGCCATCGCGCCAAGGTGGATGCGGTCGTTGTCACCCCTAAGCGGCCACACGCCGATATCCGAGCCGAGATGCAGCAGCCATCCCGTATCCGACAGATGGACACGGCCGCTGGCGGCATCTGTGGATTGGCCGCTACCCTCGATCCGGACCCACGCGCTCGATGGATGACGCGCGTTTGAGTCCGTATCGGTCGTGTCTGCCATGTCGGCTGTGTCGCCGATCCGGTCGTGCAGCGCATGATTGAAGAGCGTCGCGGCCGCGTGCGCGTTGCTCAGGTAAGCGCCAATCTCAGGTCGATAACGAGGCTGCGGCGGACCGGGCGGCTGCGGCGGTTCGGGTGGAGTTGGCGGCGCCGGTGGCGTGACCGTCGAGCGCAGATACCATTGCCCATCGGATGCATCACGTTCGAGCGCGTACTCGTAGAGACCGGCGACCGCGCGGCCCGCGAGCACGAATGCGGTCGACGTCGATGCCGCACCCTGCGCCAGCGCGACAACGCGAATGCCTACATTCGTCACATCACCGGCGCCGCCGACGTTCGAAACATGCACGGCGGTGCTGCCAGCCGCCTGAGCGCCACTTCCGCTGATGAACAACCGGTCACTCGGCGAGTCATCCCCGCCGAGTCGCGTGTTCAGCAGCAGGTTGCCGGTGCCGGAGTAACCTCCGCCAACCAGCAGACGATTGCCGGGTTGTGCGCCGCGCAGATCGATGGTGCCGTCGTTTCGCAGCGCGCCGGTGATGGTCAGTGTTCCGCCGCCCTGGCCGCGCAACGACGGCGCGGCGTCGGCGGCTGTGAGCGTGCCGAGATTGAGCACGTCCCCCGTGACGAAGCCGTATCCGCCGAGCGTGCCGCCCGCGGCGATCGCGACGCCCGTCGCGGTGACAAGCGAAGCGGCCGGATGCGCGGCATCGCCGACCAGCAACGTCCCGCCGCCGTCGATCAGCACGCCGCCGGGATCGACCTGCACCGTGCCAGTCAGCCGTAGTACGCCCTGCTGGACAAGCAGCGCGTCGGACGCGCTGCCGGTGAGCGTCACAAGTCCGGAGAGTGTCCAGTCATTGCCCACCATGACGAGCGAGTCGAAGCCCGATATCGCGCTGTTTTCGCTGCCACTGTCGGCGAGTGCCAGCTGGTTGCCAGAACCGTTGCTGACGAGCGCTCCGTTCACGACCGAGCCGGGGCCGACCACAAAATGCCGAGCTTCGGCAAATTGACATCCTTGCCGAGGGCGATCAGGTTGTTGTCGCCGGAAAGCTGGATTGCTGTTGTGCCGCCCGTCAGCGTGCCGACGTTGTAGATAGTGTTGTCGTCGCCGGTGAGTGCGAGCGCAACACCGGCATCCATACCGGCGATGATGCTGCCCGCGTTGACGATCACGTTGCCGTTGGCGCTCGCGGATATCGCCGTGCCTTGCGGATTGCGAATCACGCCGTAGTTGAGCGTCTGACTTTGGGCGGCGCTCTTCAGCAATACGGCGGGCTTGCTGGTACTGCCGCCTTCGATAACGCCCGTGGACGTATTGATGATCGAGTAAAGACCGCTGCCGAAGAACCAGATCGCGTAACTGGACGTCGAGATCAGACCAGCGTTCAGCAGGGTGACGTTAAATGCGCCGTTAGACACGACGCCATACGTGCCATTGAGGACGCCCGTCGCGCGGTTCTGGACCCGCGCGCCCTGGCCCGTATAGACGGCGGAAGACAGCGTGCCGGTAATCTGGCCTTCGTTGTAGACATCCATCGACGCCACATCGGTATGCACCCCATCCGGGCCGGAGATGATGCCGCCAGCGTGGTTGTAGATCACGCCTCCGTTGGTGAACTGAACGCCGGAGGGTCCATTGGCGCTGGACGCGTTCGACTGGATCACGCCGAAATTGTCGACGCGCGCGCTACCGGGATCCAGGCTGCCCAGCTTCAGGGCGCTGCTGGGGGGTGTACCTGTTGTGACGAGCAGCGTTCCGTAGTTCGTCAGTTGCCAGTTCTGCGTGGCGCCGCCCGTTATGACTGGCCCTGTGTTGTCGATCGTGGTGCCTGGCGGGACCATGAAGACGGCTTCGCCCGGCCAGGTTGCATCGAGATTGACAGGTATGCCGCTGCTGGCAGGTAACGTCACCGTTGCGCCGACGGGCGCGGCGGCGACCAGAAGCATCAGATACACGTAGTGCCGCCTGCAGCCCGACGCCGGTGCAGACCCTGGTTCGGCCTGCCGGCCGGCGGCTGTGATCGCGAACAGATGCATAGCAACGCCACGCTGTACGTCCGCAGCGGGCGTGGGTCCGTCCGCCTGAACGAAGCCTGGGGGAGGAGCCGGTGAGCCCGTTGCGGAGCTATCTGGAGTTTGTGTTTGCGTCCTGTTGTGCGTTATAGCTCAGGGAGCGATGGCTGTCGACCGGCGCCATTCAGCCGCGTTTCGCCCGCCGCTCCAGCGAAGGCGAGCGCCTGTCCAGCGCCACCGGCGCTTCAGGCTCCGGCGCACGCCCGTGCATTTCGAAGAAGCGTCGCCAGGCGCTCGGTGTCATGCCGCGCGCCGCAAGAAACTGCCGGTTGAAATTGGCGAGGTTCGGAAAGCCGGCTTTCGTCGCAATCATCGCAACAGGCCAGGTCGTCTCCGTGAGTTGCCGCGTTGCATAACCGAGGCGCAACCGGATCAGATAGCGACCGACGCTCTCGCCGACATGCTGGACGAAATATCGATGCAGCGAGCGCTCCGAAAGACTCGCGACTGCGCACAGTTCCGCGATGCGAAGCGGCTCGTTGAAGCGGCGATCGAGCAGATCGAAAACGCGGTTCAGTCGCTCGGCTTCGGACGCCGTGCCGGATGCAGTCACGCGCGCTGACGTGTTCGCGCGGATATGCGCAGAAGACGACGCAAGCGGCACGGCGTCTTCGTCATCGGCGAGTTCGGCGAGCGTGTCCAGCACGGCCGAAAGCCGCGTGCGAGGTGACGCATCGAGCAGCAGAGGCAGCCTCGCGCGCATCGCCGCGGCGCACCCTGCGCCGAAGCTCAAACCCGGCGCGCCGCGTCGCAGCAACTTGCGCAGTGCCGCATACTCCGGGCAGCAATCGGCCATCCGCCGGACCCAGTCGCCGCTGAACCATATGACGAGCGCGACCAGCGGCGCGCGTGTGTCGATGGGTTCCGTCGACGACCACGTGTGCGGCATATCGGGCGGCACGAGCACGAGATCGTCGCCTTCGTAACGGGCGACGTGGTCGCCGATAAACCGCTGGCCGCGGCTGTTCATCGTGAGCGTCAGTTCGTACTCCGGGTGGTGATGCCACTCGAACGGAATCTGCGCAAGCTGCCGGTGGTATACGCGCACGGAGCAGCCGTCGGGAATCGTGACGCGTTCGTATTGCGGCTTCATCGATCGAATCCGGTCACGGTCAAAGACGCCGGGAATGGCTGGATTGTATCGGTAACTGGCCGGATAGCACATCCCGCATTCACCCAGGACGCCTAATCTGGCGGGACACAATCGATAAACCCAGGAGACAGGCCATGCCCCTCATCATCGACAACCTGCCGGACGCGATCCGCTCAACCAAACGCACGCTGCGCGCCGCACTGCCGAACTACCGGCAGGTATTCCAGGAAGTAGAAGGCGCGATGAAGCAGCAGATCGACGCCATCGTGAGCGAGCGTGAGTGCGGTATCGGCACGATCCCGACGCTCGACTATGCGGCGATCGCGGCTGGCAATGTGGATCCGCACATCGTCGCGCAGATCCGGTCGCGTGGCGCATGCGTGGTGCGTCGCGTGTTCGATCCACGGCAGGCGGGCGACTGGAACGATGAAATCGGCCAGTACGTCGAGCGCAATAACCTCGACGAGCGGCTCGCCAATCGTGCGGAAGACAAGTACTTCGGCTCGCTTTCGTCGAGCAAGCCGCAGATCTACGGTGTGTACTGGTCGAAGCCACAGGTCGAAGCGCGGCAGTCGCAGGAATTGACGCGCACGCGCGTGTTTCTCAATCGACTGTGGCGCTCCGAAAGCGAAGGGCGTCAACATTTTGATCCTGAGCGCGTGCCCGTCTACGCCGACCGGTTGCGTCGGCGGCCGCCTGGATCGGAATCGCTGGGGCTTTCGCCGCATACGGATGGCGGCTCCGTCGAGCGCTGGCTCGATCCGAATTTCCGGCAGGTGTATCGGCATGTGCTGTCAGGCAACTGGCGCGAATACGATCCGTTCGATGCTGCGTTTCGTCCTGACGTGCAGGAAATTCCTTCGCCGGCCGTGTGCTCGATGTTCCGCACCTTCCAGGGCTGGACAGCACTGACGCCGCAAGGTCCGGGCGATGGCACGCTTCAGTTGATCCCGATTGCGAATGCGATGGCGTACGTCGTGCTGCGCGCGTTGCAGGACGATGTACCTGACGACGAACTTTGCGGCGCACTACCGGCCCGCGCGCTGTCGATCAATCCGCAGTGGCATGGCCTGCTGCTCGAAGCCGTGACGCCGGTTCCACACATGCAGGCCGGCGACGCCGTGTTCTGGCACAGCGACGTCGTGCATTCGGTTGAAGACGCGCATCGCGGCACGGGTTACAGCAACGTCATGTACATCGCCTCCGCGCCGTGGTGTGCGAAAAACGAGGCCTATCTGAAGCGTCAGTTGCCGAGCTTTCTGCGCGGCGAAAGCCCGCCCGATTTTCCGGCCGATCACTTCGAAACGGATTTCATTGGGCGCGCTCAGGAAAGCGATCTGACGCCGATGGGACGCGATCAAATGGGCTTCGACCGGTAGCGGGTTTGTTTTTACTTCATTGAACCGTCGAGATCGGCACTATCGAGCAAGGCGACAAAGACGGGCCGCATCGCTGACGGCCCGTCATCCCGGGTGTCGCTATCGATCGTCTTTTGTGACCAGTTGCAACGGCGTCTCGATGAATCGGGATAATTCGCGCTGCTTGCGATTTTCGGTAATAGCCTTGAGCGCGAAATCAACGCCGAACACGGCCTGTCTGTCGGCGAACTGGTTCATCGTTGCAACGACAAGGCCCTTGCGAAGCAGGGGCTTTATGGCATCGATATCGTTGTAGCCGGTGATGTACACACCGCCCGTTCTGCGTGCACCACGAACGGCGTCGACCGCCCCCATTGCCATATTGTCGTTGCCGCATAGAAGCGCCCGAAGCCGCGGGTAGGCGTTCAGAATTCTCGACGCGGCCTCGTTACCGTTTCGGTATTCCCAGGCGCCGGATTGTATGGCGACGATCCTGGCGCCCGCCGCGCTCATCGCATCTTTGTAGCCGGCCGTGCGCTGCTGCGCGTTGCGGTCAGCGGATATGCCTTCGATGATCCCGACTTCGTCGCCCGGTTTGAGTTTTGTCGCCAGATAGTCCCCGACTATCCTCGCGCCCTTTCTGTTGTCAGGTCCGACGAAAGGGACCGGGATGCCGGCAGCGTCATCGAAGGGGTTGTCGATCGCAATCACGATGATTCCGGCGTTGATGGCGCGGGTTGCCACAGGTATCAGCGCTTTCGAATCGGTGGGGGCGATGACGATGGCGCTCATCCTGGCGTCGATCAATTCATCGAGGATGCGCATCTGCGCGGAGGTGTCGGCTTCTGTTGTGGTCCCCCGCACGGTAAGGTCAAGTTGCGATGAATAGTGCTTCTGATAGTTCTGCGCGCTGTTTGCCATCGCGACGGTGAACGGGTCGGCGAGCGACTTCAGCACAAGGGCAATCGTCACCTTGCCGACCTGCGTCGCCTGGGCATCTCTTGCCGATATCAGACCGGCCGCTGCGAGCGTGCCAGCGACGAGCATGCGCCGGCGCATCCTCTGAGCCATGGATCCTTTCTCCTCCAGCGCGAAGCCGACTGTACGGCACGCGCATTCGTACACGCGCTTCCCTGTAGGGTCACACGGGCAATCCTGCTCATATTCTTCCATAACGCGTGGGTCACCAGATCGGCTGCGCAATTAACGAGTTCGCGAGGAACCTGAGGAAATGAATCGACCGTTCGAGGCCTCCGCAGTCTGTCGAAGGCGTATGTCGACGGAGCCTGCACGCTGAGGCGACAGAACAGGCTTCATTTGCCAGGAACCAGATCGCCGCAAAGCCTTGCCGGGTAACGTCGATACAGGTATCGACACTACCAGCCAACTCCATGTTTTTTATCGGTTTTCTTCGCGCCTGTGAGCATCGGGTGTCATCTGCGTGGCATAATTGACCGGACACGGATTGCCCTCGCAGTTATTACTACCCCGCATACCATGGCACAGACTCTCTACGACAAATTGTGGAACACGCATGTGGTCCACACGGAAGAAGACGGCACGACGCTTCTCTATATCGACCGTCACCTGCTGCACGAAGTCACGAGCCCGCAGGCGTTTGAAGGCCTGAAGCTGGCTGAGCGTCCGGTGTGGCGCATCAGCGCGAATCTGGCCGTGTCCGACCACAACGTGCCGACCACGGATCGCAGCCACGGCATCACTGATCCGGTGTCGAAGCTGCAGGTCGATACGCTCGACGCGAACTGCGACACGTACGGCATCACGCAGTTCAAGATGAACGACCTGCGTCAGGGCATCGTGCACATCATCGGGCCGGAGCAGGGCGCCACGCTGCCGGGCATGACGATTGTCTGCGGCGATTCGCACACGTCGACGCACGGCGCGTTCGGCGCACTGGCGCACGGCATTGGCACATCGGAAGTTGAGCACGTTCTCGCGACGCAAACGCTCTTGCAGAAGAAGAGCAAGAACATGCTCGTGAAGGTCGAAGGTGCGCTGCCGCGCGGCTGCACCGCGAAGGACATCGTGCTCGCCATCATCGGCAAGATCGGCACGGCAGGTGGAACGGGCTATGCCATCGAATTCGGCGGCTCGACGATCCGCGCGCTTTCGATGGAAGGCCGCATGACGGTGTGCAACATGGCGATCGAAGCGGGCGCGCGCGCCGGCATGGTCGCCGTCGACGACACCACGATCGAATACCTGAAGGGCCGTCCGTTCTCACCGGAAGGCGTCGAGTGGGATCAAGCTGTGGAATACTGGAAGCAGTTCACTTCCGATGCCGACGCGAAGTTCGATCGCGTCGTCGAACTGAATGCCGCTGAGATCGTGCCGCAGGTCACATGGGGAACGTCGCCAGAAATGGTGACGTCGATTGACGGTCGCGTGCCGGATCCGGAACGCGAAAAAGATCCGGTCAAGCGCGACGCGATGGAGCGCGCCTTGAAGTACATGGCGCTCGAACCGAACCTGCCGATTGAATCGATCAAGCCGGACAAGATCTTTATCGGCTCGTGCACGAATGCACGCATCGAAGACCTGCGTGCCGCTGCATATGTCGTAAGGAAGCTGGGCCGCCGGGTCGCACCGAATATCCGTCTCGCGATGGTCGTTCCGGGCTCGGGTCTCGTGAAGGCGCAGGCCGAACGCGAAGGCCTCGACAAGGTGTTTCTCGATGCCGGCTTCCAGTGGCGCGAACCCGGCTGCTCGATGTGTCTGGCGATGAACGCCGACCGGCTCGATCCGGGCGAGCGTTGCGCTTCGACCTCGAATCGCAATTTCGAGGGTCGTCAGGGTGCGGGTGGCCGCACCCATCTCGTGAGCCCCGCGATGGCCGCCGCCGCGGCGATCGAAGGGCATTTCGTCGATATTCGCAAGCTTGGATGAATCGCATGATGAACAGTATCAATCGCCTCACGTTGTTGCGTCGCCTCGCGCTGGGTTCGCTGGTGGCCGTGTTGCTAGGTCTTACGGGCTGCAACACGGTGCACGGATTCGGCGAAGACATGTCGCATCTCGGCAACTCGATCAGCAATCACGCTGAGAAATAAGCGGATTTTGATTTTTTCCGGCGATGGCCTGGCTGCTCTGCGGCCACGCGCATCGCCCGCTTTTGAACAGGCGCAAGCGTCATGGATAAATTCACTGTACACACCGGCGTCGTGGCGCCACTTGATCGCGCGAACGTCGATACCGACGCGATCATTCCGAAGCAGTTCCTGAAGTCGATCAAGCGCAGCGGCTTCGGCCCGAACGCGTTCGACGAATGGCGTTACCTCGATCACGGCGAGCCGGGCCAGGACAATTCGAAGCGCCCGCTGAATCCGGACTTTGTGCTGAACCAGGCGCGTTACCAAGGCGCTTCGGTGCTGCTGACGCGCGAGAACTTCGGCTGCGGCAGCTCGCGTGAGCACGCACCGTGGGCGTTGCAGCAGTACGGCTTTCGCGCGATCATCGCGCCGAGTTTCGCCGATATCTTCTACAACAACTGCTTCAAGAACGGTCTGCTGCCGATCGTGCTGACCGAACAGCAGGTCGACCATCTGTTCAACGAAACGTACGCGTTCAACGGCTTCAAGTTGACGATCGATCTCGAGGCGCAGGTTGTGCGCACGCCGGATGGCGGCGCCGGGTATCCGTTCGAAGTCGCGGGCTTCCGCAAGTACTGCCTGCTGAACGGTTTCGACGATATCGCCCTCACGCTGCGTCACTCGGACCTGATCCGTCAGTACGAAGCGGAGCGGCTTGCAAAGCAGCCGTGGCTGAATCACCGCATCGTCGGATAAAGCGTAAAGCGTCTGGCTGGCGCGCTGATCGATCTGAGTGATCTGACGATCGATCGGGTACGCCTGCGCACTAACGAACACAAGGAATTCGCATGAAGATCGCAGTGTTGCCGGGTGACGGCATTGGTCCGGAAATCGTCAAGGAAGCCGTGAAGGTGCTGAACGCGCTCGACGAAAAGTTCGAGCTCGAAGAAGCGCCGGTTGGCGGTGCGGGTTATGAGGCGCAAGGCCATCCGTTACCGGAATCGACGCTCGCGCTCGCGAAGGCATCCGACGCGATTCTCTTCGGCGCCGTCGGCGACTGGAAGTACGACAAGCTCGAACGCGCGCTGCGTCCGGAGCAGGCGATTCTCGGTCTGCGCAAGCACTTACAGCTGTTTGCGAACTTCCGTCCGGCGATCTGCTATCCGCAACTGACAGGCGCTTCGTCGCTGAAGGAAGAAATCGTGTCGGGCCTCGACATCCTGCTCGTGCGCGAACTGAACGGCGACATCTACTTCGGCTCGCCGCGCGGCGTGCGTGAAGCGCCGGATGGTCCGTTCGCCGGCGCGAAGGAAGGCTTCGACACGATGCGCTATTCGGAACCGGAAGTGCGCCGTATTGCGCACGTCGCGTTTCAGGCGGCGCGAAAGCGCAGCAGGAAGCTGACTTCGGTGGACAAGGCCAACGTGCTCGAAACGTCGCAGTTCTGGAAGGACGTGATGATCGACGTGTCGAAGGAATACGCGGACGTCGAGCTGTCGCACATGTACGTCGACAACGCGGCGATGCAGCTGGTGAAGGCGCCGAAGTCGTTCGACGTGATCGTCACGGGCAACATGTTCGGCGACATCCTGTCGGACGAAGCCGCGATGTTGACGGGCTCGATCGGCATGCTGCCGTCGGCTTCGCTCGACAAGAACAACAAGGGCTTGTACGAGCCGTCGCACGGCTCCGCGCCGGATATCGCCGGCAAGGGCGTGGCGAATCCGCTGGCGACGATCCTGTCGGCCGCGATGATGCTCCGTTATTCGCTGAACAGGGCGGAACAGGCTGAGCGCATCGAAACCGCGGTGAAGAAAGTGCTGGAGCAGGGTTATCGCACCGGCGACATTCTCACGCCGGGTTGCAAGCAGGTCGGTACGGCAGCAATGGGCGACGCGGTGCTCGCAGCGCTGTAAGCCGTATTGACGCGTGGTATCGCGTAGTACAGCGCAGTAAAGGGCTAACGGGGCGCGAAGCGGCCCGTTAGCCTGCAAAACAGCGGGATTTGCGCGGTTTGGCGCCAGATTGCGATTTTCGTGTATATTCATGCGATGGCGAAGTTTCCTCAAATCTCCTCGATTTCGAACCTCCACGGCAAAACGGCCCGTGCGGTTGAGTTCGCCATTACCATCAAAACGCTCGTCAAAACGATTACCCCGAAAACGATCACGAAGCGCTGATCGTCCGTTGTGCCCGCCCGTCTTCCCCGCGCGGTCACTGCGGGCAAAGTTGCGGGGAAGCCTCCACTCGAAGGGTATGAAGTCATGAACGTAGGTCTCGTAGGTTGGCGCGGTATGGTCGGCAGCGTCCTGATGCAACGTATGCAGCAGGAAGGCGATTTCGATCTCATCGAACCGGTGTTTTTCAGCACCAGCAATGCGGGCGGCAACGCGCCGTCGTTCGCCAAAAACGAGACGAAGCTCAAAGACGCGTCGAGCATCGACGACCTGAAGAAGTGCGACGCCATCATTTCCTGCCAGGGCGGCGACTACACGAACGAAGTCTTCCCGAAGCTGCGCGCAGCGGGCTGGAACGGCTACTGGATCGACGCGGCTTCGTCGCTGCGCATGAAGGATGATGCGGTCATCATTCTCGATCCGGTCAACCTCGACGTGATCAAGAACGCGCTGGTCAAGGGCCAGAAGAACTTCATCGGCGGCAACTGCACGGTCAGCCTGATGCTGATGGCGCTCGGCGGCCTGTTCCGCGAAAACCTCATCGACTGGATGACGGCCATGACGTATCAGGCCGCATCGGGCGCGGGCGCGCAGAACATGCGCGAACTGCTGCAACAGATGGGCACGCTGTACGGCGCCGCGAAGGAAGACCTCGCGAATCCGTCGTCGGCGATTCTGGATATCGACCGACGTGTGCTGGAAGCGATGAACAGCGACCGCATGCCGACCAGCAACTTCGGTGTGCCGCTCGCCGGCTCGCTGATTCCGTGGATCGACAAGGATCTCGGCAACGGCATGTCGAAGGAAGAATGGAAGGGCGGCGCGGAAACCAACAAGATTCTCGGCAAGCCGGCCATGGGCGAAGCCGGTTCGATTCCGGTCGACGGCCTGTGCGTGCGGATCGGCGCAATGCGTTGCCACTCGCAGGCGCTGACGATCAAGCTGAAGAAAGACGTCCCGCTCGACGAAGTGAACAGCATCCTCGCGTCGGGTAACGACTGGGTCAAGGTCGTGCCGAACGAACGCGAAGCATCGATGCGCGATCTGTCGCCGGCAGTCGTGACGGGCACGCTGACGGTGCCGGTCGGCCGTCTGCGCAAGCTCGCGATGGGCGGCGAATATCTGTCGGCGTTTACGGTCGGCGACCAGCTGCTGTGGGGCGCGGCGGAACCGCTGCGTCGGATGCTTCGCATTCTGCTCGACAAGTAAAGTAAACTACGCGGTTACGACGCGTAGACATTCAGAAAGCGTCGCGCTTGCGCGGCGCTTTTTTCATTGTGTGCTCCGAATTCCTGTCACCATCCAACCCTAAACATGGGCAGCGCGAAGCCGCGCCAGAGCTCCCGATGACCGTTCGATTTCATTCCCTTCCCGCTATGGTTTCCAGTGTTCGCGCGGGCCGTCTGGCGGCCGCCGTTGCCTTTGCATTTGCATTGAGTGGTGCCGGCGCGGATATCGCGCGCGCAGCGACGACGGACGCGGCCAGCGCGCCTGCCGTCGTCGAGTCCGACGCGCAATACACGGTGCGTCCGGGTCAGTCGCTGAACGACATTGCGATTGCGCTCACGCAGTCGCACGATCGCGCGACTTTGGCGCGCGCGTCGAAGGCGATCTTCGATGCCAACCCGAATGCGTTCATGGGACAC
This sequence comes from Paraburkholderia sp. GAS42, assembly GCF_050436565.1. Classification (NCBI taxonomy): domain Bacteria; kingdom Pseudomonadati; phylum Pseudomonadota; class Betaproteobacteria; order Burkholderiales; family Burkholderiaceae; genus Paraburkholderia; species Paraburkholderia sp. GAS42. Next base: position 21,360 of record NZ_JBNDML010000002.1, read on the forward strand.
GATCCGAGCCGCATGCGGCTGGGTGCGGTGCTGAATGTGCCGTCGCTGGATACGTTGGGTGTCGTGGCCAGTGCGCCGGTTGCCGGGTCGGCTATCGCTGGGGCGTCGGGTTCGGTTGCAGGTTCGGCTTCCGCTGCGGCTTCTGCGGTGTCTGCTTCGCCGGCTTTAGCGGCTTCGGCGTCCACGTCCGCCACGATTACGCCGCCTTCATCGGCGAGTCAGGCCGCTGTGGCGAATACCGCGACTGTGAACGGTGCGAGCGTGCCGACGGGCGCGAGCGCGGCTGTGGCTTCGTCCGTAGCGGCGACCGGGGCATCGCAGCCCGCTGAACCGTCCGCGCAACCGCTTTCGACGGCGAGCGGCGCGCACGTGTGGACCGGGGCGATCCAGTCGGCCAGCACGCCGTCTGAAGGCGCGTCCGCCGCCGTGGCGCCCGCGACGACCGCTGTTGCGCCGCAGGTGGCGTCGCAGGCACGCACGTCGGTTTCCAGTCTCCAGCAACTGCTCGCGCTGAAGAACCGCGTGCTGATGGAATTGCAGAAGCACGGCATCGTGCCGGTAGTGAAGGCACCGCAAGCGGGCGGTGCGGCCGCTGCGCCGGCGAATTCGACGCAGCAGGGCAACCCCGGCGCGGCTTCCGCAAGCGCTGCGACGGCCAGTTCGGCCGTTGTGGCCGGCAACGTCGGCGCGGGTGCGGAGGGAATGTCGCCGGAACTGGTCGCAGGGATCGCGGCTGCAGTGGCGGCGGTCATCGCGCTGATCCTGAGTCTGACGGTGTGGCGCCGGCGTCGGCCGGCAGCGAATGCCGCCGGTGCGTCGCCGGTCGAAAGCGGGGTAGCCCCCAGCCGGGGCGCGGCACCGGCCGCGCCGCGTGCAAAAGAAGATGTGCAGGCCCAGGCCTTCCCGCCGGTGCCGCATGACACGCTCGAAGGCGCAACGGGCTCAGCGAGTCTCGCTGCCGCAGCCGGACTGGGCGCCGAAGCGTTGCCGCTGGAACAGATCGATCCGGCGTCGCATGCGCTGGACGAGGACGAAGGCGCGCGATACATCGGCTCCGGCGCGCGCGACGATGCGGCGTACGACACCGAAGCGGCAGAAGAGGCCCCGCAGCACATCGCGGCTGTTCTGCCAGCCGAAACCGCTCACGTCGAAGCGCCCGGCGAGCACATCGAGCCGGCGGCGCACGCGGAGCCCGTACAACCGGTCCTGGACGCACCGCCTCGTCACGCAGCGGCTGCTCATGCCGAAGCGCCGGCATCGCCGGTTGCCGAACCGGACGCACGCGTCGCACCGGACATGCATCATGACGCGCCGATCCAGCATGCTGCGCACGATGAACCACCGGTCGACCACGAAGCGGCTCGCGCTGTCGACGTAGGCGCACATGCACCGCTGGCCTCTGCGGAGGCCGCCGATTTGGCGCGCGCGGAGCCGCAGTTCGAAGAGAAGCCTTTCGGGTCGCAGCCGCCGGTCCCTGAACTCGACGTCGCTTCGTCGCCGACCTCGCAAACGCCGTTCGACGGTCTGCCGCACGCCACCGAATTCCCGCGCGCCGCTGCAGCGGCGCTCGGCAGCCTCGATATGTCGCTGCCGCCGCGCACGGAACCGTCGTCATCGCAGGCGCCGGCCGCAACCCAGCCGGTTGCGGAGCCGGAAGCCACGGCCCGACAGGCCTTTGCCTCGCCGCCCGTAGCGCCACGTGTCGCAGACGAAATCGGGGCCGGCACGGCTGGCTCCGCCGCGATCGCAGGGCTTGGCGCGATGCCGTTCGGCGCGCTGAAGCTCGATTTCGACCTCGAATTGCCGCCGGGCCCTGCGCAGTCACTTCCGGCGTTCACACAGGAAGATCTCGCGAAAATCGCGCGCAACAAGCTTGAACTCGCCGCCGAGTACATCGAACTCGGCGATCTGTCGGGCGCCCGCGCGCTGGTCCACGAAGTGATCGAGTCGAACGACGCCTCGACGCGCAACGAAGCGCGCGCGCTCCTGTCGACGCTCGCGCCGCTTTCGTAATGCGCATTGCTCTCGGCGTCGAGTACGACGGCACGGCGTTTTACGGCTGGCAGTCCCAGCCGCATGGCAAAACCGTGCAGGACGAACTCGAACGCGCACTGCGCGAATTCGCGCAGACACCGTTGCAGACGGTCGTCGCGGGGCGCACCGATACAGGCGTGCATGGGCTCGGTCAGGTGGTCCATTTCGATACCGGACTGGAGCGCGCGCCGTTCTCCTGGGTGCGCGGCACGAACGCTTTCCTGCCGAAAACGGTCGCCGTGCAATGGGCGCAGCCGATGCCGGACACGTTCCACGCCCGTTTCTCGGCGTTCGAGCGCACGTACTATTACGTGTTGTATGTGCATCCGGTCCGTTCGCCGATGCTGACGGGCCGGGCCGGCTGGATCCACACGCCGCTCGATGTCGACGCGATGCGCGCCGCGGCCGCCTGCCTGATCGGGGAACATGATTTTTCGGCGTTCCGTTCGTCGGAGTGCCAGGCAAAAACGCCGGTCAAGCATCTGTATCAGATCGACATCCGCCAGCAGGGCGACTTCATCCACTTCCGTTTTCGCGCCAACGCGTTTCTGCATCACATGGTGCGCAACCTGATGGGATGTCTTGTCGCGGTTGGCCGTGGACGTCATCCGGCGAGCTGGCTGGCCGACGTGCTCGCCAGTCGCGACCGGAATAACGCGGCGCCGACCTTCATGCCCGATGGCCTCTATCTCGCGCAGGTCGGCTATCCTGAGGCATTCGCGGTGCCGGCCGCGCACGCAGGCAGCGTGCCGTGGAGCACCGTATGGACGCAACCTGAATCATGACAACTCTCCCGCACGACCAGGCTGACCAGGCCAACCCGGCGCAGGCGCCAGACGCCGCGCTCCAGCATCGAACGCATCGCACACGCATCAAGCTGTGCGGCCTCTCGACGGTCGAGCACATCGCCCACGCGATCGATCTCGGCGCGGACGCGATCGGTCTCGTGTTCTATCCGGCCAGCCCGCGTTCGGTGAGCGTCGCGCAGGCCGTCGAACTCACCCGCGATATTCCGCCGTTCGTGTCGGTCGTGGGGCTGGTTGTGAACGCATCGCCGGAATGGATGCGTGAGGTCGCCGCGAACGTGCCGCTGACGATGCTTCAGTTCCACGGCGACGAGACGCCGGAGCAGTGCGAATCGCTCGCGAACATTGCGGGTTTGCCTTGGTTGCGCGCGATACGCATCGGGACCGATACTCAGCGGGCCGATTTGGTAGAATCGGCGCTTAACTATTCAGCAGCCAGCGCCCTCCTGCTCGACGCACTCGTCGACGGTTATGGCGGCGGCGGACAGGTTTTCGATTGGTCACTTATTCCTCCAGAGCTCGCGCGTCGGGCCGTTTTGAGTGGTGGGTTGAACGCGCAAAACGTCAGTGATGCGATTCATCGCGTGCGCCCGTACGCGGTCGATGTCTCAAGCGGCATCGAAGTACCGGGCGCGAAGGGCGTGAAAGATCACGCCCGGATGGCGGCCTTCGTACGCGCAGTGCGCGAAGCGGACGCCGGGTGATTCAGGTAGTGCTCCGGCTCGCAGAGCCGCGAAGCGCTCCATTCTGAGAAGAGTGACGCAATGTACAACTTGCCCGATGAAAGAGGCCATTTCGGCCAGTATGGCGGCGTGTTCGTCGCAGAGACGCTGGTTCATGCACTTGATGAACTGCGCGCAGCTTACGAGAAATTCCAGAAAGATCCCGACTTTATCGCCGAATATGAGCGCGAATTAAAGTATTATGTCGGTCGTCCTTCCCCGATTTACCATGCGCAGCGCTGGAGCCAGATGCTTGGCGGCGCGCAGGTGTTCCTGAAGCGCGAAGATCTGAACCACACGGGCGCCCACAAGGTGAATAACGTGATTGGCCAGGCGCTGCTCGCCAAACGCATGGGCAAACCGCGCGTGATCGCGGAAACCGGCGCAGGCCAGCACGGCGTGGCGACGGCGACGATCGCAGCGCGCTTCGGCATGGAATGCGTGGTCTACATGGGCTCGGAAGACGTGCGCCGTCAGGCCGCCAACGTCTACCGGATGAAGCTGTTGGGCGCGACCGTCATTCCGGTCGAATCCGGCTCGCGCACGCTGAAGGACGCGCTCAACGAAGCAATGCGCGACTGGGTCACGAACGTCGAAAACACGTTCTATATCATCGGCACCGTGGCCGGACCGCATCCTTATCCGATGATGGTCCGCGACTTCCAGCGTGTGATCGGCGACGAATGCAAGGTGCAGATGCCGGAACTGGTCGGCCGTCAGCCGGACGCGGTGATCGCATGTGTCGGCGGCGGATCGAACGCGATGGGCATCTTTTATCCGTATATCGACGACAAATCCGTGCAGTTGATCGGCGTTGAGGCCGCTGGCGATGGCATCGATACGGGGCGCCATGCGGCGTCGCTGATCGGCGGCAGCCCGGGTGTGCTGCACGGCAACCGCACGTATCTGCTGCAGGACGAAAACGGCCAGATCATCGAGACGCATTCGATTTCCGCGGGCCTCGACTATCCGGGCGTCGGCCCCGAGCACGCATGGCTCAAGGACGTTGGCCGCGCGCAATACGTCGGCATCACCGACGAAGAGGCGCTCAAGGCGTTCCACGACTGCTGCCGGATCGAAGGCATCATTCCCGCGCTGGAGTCGAGCCACGCGCTCGCGTACGCAGCGAAACTCGCACCGACGTTGCCGAAGGACAAATACCTTCTGGTCAACCTGTCGGGTCGTGGCGACAAGGACATGCATACGGTCGCTGAGCGATCGGGCATCAAGTTCTGAGCGCCGCGACGATGCGCGACGAGTTCGACGAGCCGCAACCGACCATCGAAGCCCGCGCGGCTGACCTGGTCGGTGCGCCAGCAGCTTTGCCGCAGGTGCCTTCTGCACCGAAAGGCATCGACGTGTTGAACCGCGATTTTCTGACCGATGCAGCGAACCTGCCGGATGGATCGATCGATCTGATCCTCGCCGATCCGCCGTATGGGCTCGGCAAGGACTACGGCAACGATTCGGACATGCGTTCCGGCGAGGATTTTCTCGCCTGGACGCGCGAATGGCTGGATCTGGCGATTCCGAAGCTGAAGCCGTCCGGTTCGCTATACATTTTCTGCACCTGGCAATACGCGCCGGAAATTTTCGTTTTCCTGAAGTCGCGGCTGACGATGGTCAACGAAATCGTCTGGGACCGGCGCGTGCCCAGCATGGGCGGCACGACGCGCCGTTTCACGTCGGTGCACGACAACATCGGTTTCTTCGCGGTATCGAAGGATTACTATTTCGATCTCGATCCCGTCCGCATCCCGTACGATGCCATCACGAAGAAGGCGCGTTCGCGTAAGTTGTTCGAAGGCAGCAAGTGGCTGGAGCTTGGCTATAATCCGAAGGATGTCTGGTCGGTATCGCGGTTGCATCGGCAGCACGCTGAGCGCGTCGATCATCCGACCCAGAAACCTCTGGAAATTGTCGAGCGGATGGTGCTGGCGAGTTGTCCACCGGGCGGGCGCGTGCTCGACCCGTTCATGGGCAGTGGCACCACCGCAGTCGCCTGCGCCCGTCAGCGGCGCGAATTCGTCGGCTATGAGATCAATGAAAGTTACTGCGCGATAGCGCGCGAACGCGTCAGCGCGGTCGTGCCGGTTGCGCCGGTCAAGCCTGCTGCTGCGGCAGCAGCCACCTGAAACGGCCCGGCCACACGATCAATGCGCAGACAACGCGCAGTTAGTGCGCAGTTAGCGATTTTCGAGAAAATTCCATGTCCCGTATCAAGAACACATTTTCGGCGCTCGCCGAACAGGGTAAGAAAGGCCTGATCCCGTTCATGACGGCAGGTGATCCCGATCCGGCCCGCACGGTCGAATTCATGCACGCGCTCGCCGCCGGCGGCGCGGACGTCATCGAACTCGGCGTGCCGTTTTCCGACCCGATGGCCGACGGCCCGGTGATTCAGGCGTCGTCGGAACGTGCATTGGCGAAGGGCGTATCCCTGCGCACTGTCCTCGCGGACGTAAAGCGTTTCCGCGAGAAGGACGATAAAACGCCCGTCGTGCTGATGGGATACGCAAATCCGATCGAGCGCATGGGCGCCGATGCGTTCGCCACGGCAGCAAAGGACGCAGGCGTCGACGGCGTGCTGGTCGTCGATTACCCGCCTGAAGAATCGGCGACGTTCGCCGAAAAAATGCGTGCTGCAGGCATCGATCCGATCTTTCTGCTCGCGCCTACATCGACCGATGACCGCATCGCGGAAGTCGGCAAGATCGCGAGCGGCTATGTCTATTACGTGTCGCTCAAAGGGGTCACCGGAGCGGCAAATCTGGACGTTTCCAGCATCGCAGGTAAAATCCCGGCCATCAAGTCGCGCGTTCCCCTGCCGGTGGGCGTCGGTTTTGGCATCCGGGACGCCGAAACGGCGCGTTCCGTGGCCGAAGTCTCCGATGCCGTCGTGATCGGCAGCCGGATCGTACAGTTGCTGCAACAGGCGTCGCCTGAAACCGCTGCCGACACGCTGAAACGCTTCATCGCGGAAGTGCGTCAGGCGGTCGACAGCATCAGCACGGTCGCGCGATAACAACTACTTTTGTCGTCTTTCGCAAGGCGGCGGGTTCGTCCCGCTGCCTTGCGCATACAAGAAGACCTATGAGGGATAGAACATGAGCTGGCTCGACAAACTGCTGCCGCCGAAAATCAAGCAAACCGATCCGAAGAACCGCAAGGGGATTCCGGAAGGGCTGTGGATCAAGTGCCCGTCGTGCGAAGCGGTGCTGTATCGCAACGACGTCGAGGCCAATCTGCACGTCTGCCCGAAGTGCGACCACCACATGCGCATCGGCGCGCGTGAGCGGCTCGACGGTTTGCTCGATCCGGAAGGTCGCTATGAAATCGGCCAGGAAATCCTGCCGGTCGACGCGCTCAAGTTCAAGGACAGCCGCAAGTACCCGGACCGCCTGAAAGAGGCGATGGAAGATACCGACGAAACCGACGCCATGGTCGTCATGGGCGGTGCGATTCACACGCTGCCGGTGGTGGTGGCGTGCTTCGAGTTCTCGTTCATGGGCGGCTCGATGGGCTCGGTGGTCGGCGAGCGCTTCGTGCGCGGCGCGCAGAACGCGCTCGAACAGCAGGTGCCGTTCATCTGCTTTACCGCTTCGGGCGGCGCGCGGATGCAGGAAAGCCTGCTTTCGCTGATGCAGATGGCGAAGACTACGGCGATGCTCACGAAGCTGGCCGACGCCAGGTTGCCGTTCATCTCCGTGCTGACCGATCCGACGATGGGTGGCGTGTCGGCGAGCTTCGCGTTCCTCGGCGACGTCGTGATCGCAGAACCGAAGGCGCTGATCGGCTTCGCCGGCCCGCGCGTGATCGAGCAGACCGTGCGCGAAAAGCTGCCGGAAGGTTTCCAGCGCGCCGAATTCCTGTTGACGAAGGGTGCGATCGATATGATCGTCGACCGTCGCAAGCTGCGCGAGGAAATCGCCCAGCTGATGGCGCTGCTGACGCGCCAGCCGGCCGACGCCGTTGCCTGATCCGGGTTGAATCTGCAGTAGCCGTCGGTGCCTCTTGCGATATCGCGAAGAGGCTCCGCAAATGTAAAAAAGAAGCGCGCCGCGAGAGCAATCAAGCGGCGCGCTGTCGTTTCCGGGATAATGTCGGCCTTGCTGGTTAACCTGCCTTGTCCGGCTGCAACCGATGACCTCATTCTCGACCCTCGACGCGTGGCTCACGCACCTTGAATCCGCGCATCCTGTCGGCATCGACATGGGTCTTGGCCGCATCAACCAGGTGCGCGACGCGCTGCAGCTTTCGTTTGCCTGCCCGGTGATCACGGTCGGCGGCACGAACGGCAAGGGCTCGACGTGCGCGATTCTCGAGTCGATCCTGCTGCGCGCGGGTTACACCGTCGGTTGCCATACGTCGCCGCATCTGCTGACGTTCAACGAGCGCGCTCGCCTGAACGGCCAGAACGCCACCGACGCCGAGCTTCTGCCGCACTTCCACGCGGTGGAACAGGCACGGAAGAGCCTGCCTGAGCCCGTTTCGCTGACGTACTTCGAATTCACGACGCTCGCGATCATGCACCTGTTCGCGTCGCGCGGGCTGGATGTGGTGATCTTTGAAGTCGGCCTCGGCGGCCGGCTGGACGCGGTCAATATCCTCGATACCGACTGCGCGATCATCACGAGTATCGATATCGATCACACCGACTACCTCGGCGATACGCGCGACAAGATCGCCTTCGAAAAGGCCGGCATTTTCCGCGCGGGCAAGCCGGCGATCTGCGCCGATCCGATTCCGCCGCAGACGCTGATCGATCACGCCGAAAAGATCGGCGCCGATCTGTGGCTATTCGGCCGCGATTTCCGCTACGAAGGGCAGGCGGGCAGCGAGCGGCAGCAATGGAGCTACGTCGGCCGTACGATGCGGCGCTCGGCGCTCGCGTATCCGGCGCTGCGTGGCGCGAACCAGTTGATCAATACCTCGGCGGCGCTGGCCGGGCTTGAAGCGTTGCGCGACCGCGTGCCGGTTTCCGCGCAGGACATCCGGCTCGGGCTTGCGAACGTCGAGCTGCCGGGCCGGTTTCAGGTGTTGCCGGGCCAGCCGGCGATCGTGCTCGATGTCGGCCACAACCCGCACGCGGCCGCCGTGCTTGCGCAAAATCTCGGGAACATGGGCTATTTTCCGTACACGTACGCGGTATTTGGCTCGATGCGCGACAAGGATATCGCCGGGATCCTTCAGCATCTGAAAGGTGAGATCGACCACTGGTGCGTGACCGATCTGCCGACGCCGCGCGGTGCGTCCGCTGTCGAGCTCGAGGCGGCTCTGCGCGAAGCAGGTGTCACAGACGGCCCGGATAGCAGCGTAAAACGCTTCGATTCGCCCGCCGAAGCTTTTCAGGACGCACGAAAACGTGTCGCTGACAATGGTAGAATCGTGGTTTTCGGCAGTTTCTATACGGTGGCGGGTGTGATGGCCTACCGTAAATCGCAGCAACACTGAACGCGCGCAGCCTCGAACCAGGCCATTCATGGGAATTTTCTCGTTCGGTAAGAAAGACGACGCGCCCACCCGGCGCGGCGCAAACTCCAGTTCAAGCAAGGCTACCCGTGGCGAGCGGGTGGAGCGGCGAACCCGCCGCACGGAGCGGTCCAGCGAAGCGGATGCGATGCTGCTCGACCCCACACTTCCTGAGAAGCAGCGCGCACGGCGCCGGCTGGTCGGCGCGATTGCGCTGGTCGTTGCCGCGGTCGTCGTGCTGCCGATGGTGCTCGATTCGCATCCGAAGCCCGTCACCGACGACATCTCGATCGATATTCCGAGCCGTCCCGCGCCCAGGGCGAGCGCGAGCAGCGAAGACACGCAGGCTGGCGTCGCGCCGGACAATCCGCCGGCTGATACGACCGTCGCCGCATCCGGGCTGACGCCGGCCGAACCCAGGACAGATTCCGTCGCCAAAACGCCCGCTACGGCGATTGCGTCCGTCACACCGGTTGCGCCTGTCACGCCGGCTGCGAAGCAGGCTGCAACGGAAGACACGAAGCCCGCACCGGTCGCGAAGCCAGTGAAGCCGCAGGCGAATCCGGCGCCCGCGCCCGCGCCGCAGACAAAACAATCGACGAAATCCACGCAGACAGCGGACAACGCACTCCAGACCGCCGCAGCAGCGGACGCCGATTCTGGCACGCCGGCAGCGCCGCCTGGCAACCGTTTCGCGGTACAGCTCGGCTCGTTCCCGGACGACGCCAGCGCGCATGGTTGGGCGACGAAGTTGAAAGCGGCAGGTGTGCCCGCATATACCGAGCGTCGGAAGCAATCCGACGGTTCGATGCGTACCTTGCTGCGCGCCGGCCCGTTCGCGGACCGCGCGGCGGCATCGGCGGCGATTGCGAAGGTGCGTGAAGCGGGCCTGACGTCGGGCGCGAACAACGGCGCTGCACAGTAAGCCGCCCATGTTCACTGCCTTCGACTACGCTGTAATGGCGGTCATCGGCCTGTCGGCGCTACGCGGGACGTGGCGTGGGTTTCTATCCGAAGTATTCGGGCTGATTGGCTGGATCGCCGCATTTTTGATTGCATGCCGCTTCGTCGGCTATGTCGTGCCCTATATCCCGGCCACGTGGCCGGGCGGCCCGCTGACCCAGTGGCTGATCGCCTTCGCGGTGATCGTGATCGGCGTCGTGCTGGTGGCGAGTGTGGCGAATGCGCTGCTCAGCCGGCTGGTGCAGGCGACGGGCCTCTCCGGCGTCGATCGCTCGCTGGGTTTGATGTTCGGCCTCGTGCGCGGGGTCATTCTGGTGCTGATTCTGGTCGCGCTCGCGGGACTGACCGAACTGCCCCAGCAGCAATTCTGGCAACATGCCTTGCTGCGGCCCTACGCCGAGAAAGGTGTGCAGGAACTGAAACCGCTGCTTCCTGAGACGCTCGCTGCCTACGTCCGTGTGTGACGCTCAAGGCGAATGTCGACGAAAGCCCGCAGCACTCCGGCGTAGTCCGACTGCTTTCCCGGCATCGGTCGCCGCCGTCACGAATTTTGTACCTTTGAAGGACATGCCATGTGCGGCATCGTAGGCGTAGTTTCTCAATCCCCGGTCAATCAGCTGATCTATGACAGCCTGCTGCTCCTGCAGCATCGCGGTCAGGACGCCGCCGGCATCGCGACGGCGAACGGCAGCAACTTCCACATGCACAAGGCCAACGGCATGGTCCGCGACGTGTTCCGCACGCGCAACATGCGCAGCCTGCCGGGCAACACCGGCATCGGCCAGGTGCGTTACCCGACGGCCGGTTCCGCGTCGAGCGAAGAGGAAGCCCAGCCGTTCTACGTGAACGCGCCGTTCGGCATCATCCTTGCCCACAACGGCAATCTGACCAACTGGCAGCAGCTGAAAGACGAGATGTTCCGCGTCGATCGCCGCCACATCAATACGAACTCCGACACCGAAGTCATGCTGAACGTGCTTGCGCACGAACTGCAACTGTCGAGTTCCGGTCTGCAACTTGATCCGGCAGCGCTCTTCAAGGCGGTGTCGGGCGTGCATCGCCGGGTGCGCGGCTCGTACGCGATCGTTTCGCTGATCGCCGGCTACGGGCTGCTGGCATTCCGCGACCCGTTCGGTATTCGTCCGCTGTGTCTCGGCAAGCAGGAAACGCCGGAAGGCGTCGAGTGGATCCTGGCTTCGGAATCGGTGGCTATCGAAGGTATTGGCTTCGAGTTCGTGCGTGACGTCGAGCCAGGCGAAGCGATTTTCATCGACCTCGAAGGCAATCTTCACGCACAGCAATGCGCGACGAACCCGAGCCTGAACCCGTGCATTTTCGAACTCGTGTATCTGGCCCGTCCGGACTCGGTGCTCGATGGCGTGCCGGTCTACAACGTGCGTCTGCGCATGGGCGACTATCTCGCGGAGAAGGTCAAACGCGAACTGCCTGACGTTCCGATCGACGTCGTGATGCCGATTCCCGATTCGTCGCGTCCGGCAGCGATGCAGGTCGCGAAGAAACTGGGCGTCGAGTATCGCGAAGGCTTCTTCAAGAACCGTTACGTTGGCCGCACGTTCATCATGCCGGGCCAGGCCGTACGCAAGAAGTCGGTGCGCCAGAAGCTCAATGCGATGGGCATCGAGTTCAAGGGCAAGAACGTGCTGATCGTCGACGATTCGATCGTCCGCGGCACCACCTCGCATGAAATCGTGCAGATGGCGCGCGATGCGGGCGCGAACAAGGTGATCTTCGCTTCGGCGGCGCCGCCGGTGAAGTTCCCGAACGTGTACGGCATCGACATGCCGACGCGCGGCGAACTCGTCGCCCACGGCCGCACGGACGACGAAGTCGCGCGCATGATTGGCGCCGACCATCTCGTTTATCAGGACGTTGACGCGCTGAAGCAGGCGGTCCGCGATATCAACCCGGCGCTGAAGGAGTTCGAGGCTTCGTGCTTCGACGGCAACTACATCACCGGCGATATCACGACCGAGTACCTCGATCGCATCGAACGGGCCCGTCTCGCGCCGTCGGCGCAATCGGACCGCGATGCGGCAAGCGAAGCGATCGACGGCGGCACGGCGCGCTCGCAACTGCATCTGCAACTGTCGGTCGAGTAAGGTTGCACGCGTGGCGCGATTGCCGGATTCACGGTGCGCGCCGCGCGTGTTAGCATGATGGCTTGCGTCGATTTGAACTCAGCTTGCGGACGCGGGGCAACCCAAAACAGCTAAAGCGAACGGTGGAAAGGTAGTCAATCGCCATCGACGCTCCAGCTTTCCCCCGCACATGAAGCCCGCTTATGCCGACGCAAAGCGGGCTTTTTTGTCGCTGTCGTTGGTCGCTTCGACTTGTCTGGAGCGCTCAATCGCGGCCTGAAAAAACGGAAACAGAAAGAACATGGACGACTCCCTCAACTTCGACACCCTGGCCGTGCGCTCGGGCACGCTACGCAGCGAATTCAACGAACATTCGGAAGCGATCTTCCTGACGTCGAGCTTCTGCTTCACGAGCGCCGCCGAAGCCGCCGACCGCTTCAAGAATTCCGAAGACTATTACACTTACTCGCGCTTCACGAACCCGACCGTGACGATGTTCCAGGACCGTCTGGCCGCGCTCGAAGGCGGTGAGGCGTGCATGGCTACGGCTTCGGGCATGGCCGCGATCATGTCGGTGGTGATGTCGGCGTTGCAGGCGGGCGATCACCTCGTCAGCTCGCAGAGCCTGTTCGGTTCGACGCTCGGCATGTTCTCGCAGATCTTCAGCAAGTTCGGCATCACGACGACCTTCGTCGATCCGACGGATCTCGACGCGTGGAAAAACGCTGTGCGTCCTGAGACGAAGATGTTCTTCCTCGAGACGCCGTCGAACCCGCTCACCGAAATCGCCGACATCGAAGCGATCGGCAAGATTGCGAAGTCGGTGGGCGCGCTGTTTGTTGTCGATAACTGTTTCTGCAGCCCGGCGTTGCAGCAGCCGCTGAAGCTCGGCGCGGACGTCGTCATGCACTCGGCGACCAAGTTCCTCGACGGTCAAGGGCGTGTGCTTGGCGGCGCGCTGGTCGGCACGAAGCAGTTCATCATGGAAAAGGTGTTCCCGTTCGTGCGCAGCGCGGGGCCGACGCTGTCGGCGTTCAACGCGTGGGTGCTGCTGAAGGGCATGGAGACGCTGTCGTTGCGTGTCGAGAAGCAGTCCGCGAATGCGCTTGAAATCGCGCGCTGGCTTGAGTCGCATCCGGCGGTGAATCGTGTCTTCTATCCGGGTCTTGAATCGCATCCGCAATATGAGATCGCGAAGCGTCAGCAGACAGCGGGCGGCGCGATCGTGTCGTTCGAGTTGAAGGGCGATACGCCGGAAGCGATGCGCGCGAACGCATGGCGCGTGATCGACAGCACGAAGATTTGTTCGATCACCGGCAATCTCGGCGATACGCGCACGACGATCACGCATCCGGCGACGACCACGCACGCTCGTGTCACGCCGGAAGCACGCGCGGCAGCGGGCATCACGGAAGGGCTGATCCGTCTCGCGGTGGGCCTCGAAAACCCGGCTGATATCCGTGGCGATCTGGCGCGCGGTCTGGCTGGGTGACCGTGTTGTGATCTGGCGTTAGCGCGTGGGGTTTGAACCACGCGCTGCGCTGCGTCTCGCTCAGGCGCTGCACTCATGCCAGGGCGTTGACCAGGTCGCGTGACGGCTGGCCTCAACGGCGCGCATGCGCCCGGTCAATGCCGAAGCGCGCGCCACTGCCCGGGCGCAAGCCCAAAACGCCGCGTGAAAGCGTGCGTGAACGCGCTCTGATCGCCGAAGCCGATGTCGAGCGCGATATCCGTCAGCGTGTAACGCGGATCGGCCAGCAGCGTGAGCGACGTGTCGAGCCGCAACCGTTGCAGATAACGATGTGGCGTCTCGCCAAACGCTTCGATAAAAAGCTGATGAAAGCGCCGCATGCCGAAACCGCAATGCGCGGCGAGATCGGCGATGCGCAGCGGTTCGGACAGATGTGCACGCAACCAGCGGTCGATACGCGCGAAATCGAGCCCGAGGGCGGGCAGTTGATCTACGCCGACGCCTGTCGCCCCAGCGTCCGACAGAATCGCCGCACAGAGCCGTGCGGCGGCATCCCAGTTGAACCGACGCATCCAGGCTTCATCGTCCACCTGTGTGCTGCCCGCTGCACTGGCTGCAACGTTGCGTACGAGTTCGGTCAGCGATCCATCGATTTCCACGGCGCGTGCCCGGTCGAAGAGCCTTTCCGGCACGGCCAGCGAGGCAGCCGGCAGATCGAGTACAAGTTGCCGGTTCTCGCCGATGCCCGCGTAATCATGACGTGCACCGGCGGGAATCAGCCAGGCCGAACGGCGGTCGATCTCGCGACCGACGCCATCCACGGCCATCACCATCGTGCCATCGAGCCCGAGCACGACCTGATGAAAGTCGTGCACGTCCGAGGCTTCGACCGCGCCGTAGCGGCGCAACGAAACCGTCGGCGTGGTGACAGCAGCGTGGTGGTCCATCTTCAGAACGCGATCAGACGTCCAGCAGTTCGACTTCGAACACGAGCGTTGCATTCGGCGGAATGACACCGCCCGCGCCGCGTACGCCGTAGCCGAGTTGCGGCGGAATGGTCAGGCGGCGCACACCGCCGACCTTCATGCCCTGCACGCCTTCGTCCCAGCCCTTGATGACCATGCCGCCGCCGAGCACGAAGGCGAACGGGTCGTTACGGTCCTTGCTCGAATCGAACTTCTGGCCGTCCGTGAGCCAGCCGGTGTAGTGGACGCTGACCGTCTTGCCGGCCTGCGCTTCGGCGCCCGTGCCTTCGGTCAGGTCTTCGTATTTCAGGCCGGATTCGGTCGTGACAATCGACATAAGGAACTCCTCGATACAGATCGTTCAAAACCGACATTGTAGGCGCGATGACCGCATGCCCGCCAGCCAGCCGTCCGGCCTATGTCATCGGGCCGAGGGCCTTTCGTGGCGGACGTGGCGTTGCCCGTGCCTATAATGTGGCTTTGTTTCCGCACATGCATCGCACACCAGGATTTCGATTGTGACAACGTCTTCCAGCGGCAATCCGCAACCGGCTCCGGGCGTTCCAGCCTCCCCGGACAGTGAACGTACGGCGCGCCTGTGCGCCGAGACGGCGCTTTTCATGCGCGATCATGTGTTGTCCGTTGTGTCGCACGATCTGCGCAGTCCGCTGAATGCGATTCACAGCTGGGCCTATGTGCTGGAGCGCAAGCTCGAAGCTACCGATGCCACCGCAGAGCGCGCCATCGTCGGTATCCGCAACGGCGTGGAGCAGCAGGTGAAGCTGCTGGAGACGATCGTCGACGCGACGCGCGCCGAAACAAAAGCGCTCACGCTTGCCCGCGTGCCGTTTGCGTTGCGTCCGCTGGTCGATGCGACGGTCGCTGAAGTACGTGCCGCGCTTGCGGATTCGCGCGGGGTGACCATTGCGGTCAATTCAACGCCCGCGGATCAGACGTTCAGCGGCGACGCAGAGCGTCTCGCGCAGGTACTGTGGCTGATGCTGACATTCGCCGTGGAGGCCAGCGCGCGCGAAGCCAGTGTCACGCTCGAAAGCGCCGTCGACGGCACAACGTGGCACACAACAGTCACGTTCGCGCCGACACCCGCCGCGTTCGGCGACGCCACGCTTCCCCATCTGCTCGAAGCGTTCGCACGTCGACAGGCGCAGGAGCCGCGCGAAGCCGGACGCATTGCGTGGGTGCTGGCGTTGTGCAAACGCATCGCCGAAGCGCACGGCGGGAAGTTCGAGCAGAACGATGTGTCGCTTGTGCTGCGCGTTCCGCTCGCCGCCGCATGATCGAATTCGCACGCATCCTGCGAGGGATCTGCTTTCATAAAGCTTGCAACCTCTATACTGGCGACTTTTGTTTCTGGAGCTTTCTGCCTTGATTCAGGTCGTCGCCATTATTGGTGCGCTGCTGCTGGTTGCACTCAACGGGTTTTTCGTCGCGGCCGAATTCGGGCTGGTGAAGCTGCGGCAGACGCGCGTGCAGACGCTCGCGCAAAAGCACGGCATGCGCGGCAAGCTGCTCGCCAAGGTGCACGGCCGCCTCGATGCCTATCTGTCTGCGTGTCAGCTCGGCATTACGCTGGCATCGCTCGGCCTTGGCTGGATCGGTGAGCCCGCTTTCGCGGAACTGCTCCATCCGCTCTTTGGGCTGCTCGGTGTTGAATCGCCGCAGCTGATTCACGGCATTTCGCTCTTCTTCGCGTTTTCGGTTATTTCGTTCCTGCATATCGTTGTCGGCGAACTGGCGCCGAAGTCGCTGGCCATCCGGCAGGCTGAGAAGATCGCGTTGTGGGTCGCCATGCCGCTGTACGGTTTCTACTGGGCGATGTATCCGGCGATCTGGGTGCTGAATACGAGCGCGAACGCTGTACTGCGCATCGCCGGTCTGACGGCCGATCACGGCGGCGACACGCATTATTCGAACGAGGAACTGAAGCTGATTCTGCGCGGTCGCCGCGAAGGCGCCGCAGGCGGCATCGCGGCAGCAGCGGCCGCGGCATATAGCCAGGACGAGTGGAACACGTTTGCCCATTCACTCGACTTTTCGCGGCTGACCGTTTCCGACCTGATGCGTCCGGCGCACGAGATGGTCGGGCTGCGGCGCGATTTGCCGTTGCGCGACAACATGCAGGTCGTCGCGCGTCACCGGTTCAGCCGGTACCCGTTGTTCGAGGACGCTTCGGGCGAACGCGTCGCGGGCATGATCCACCTGAAGGACCTGCTGCTCGCACGTCAGGCCGGCAGCGTGCTGGAAGATCTGTCGCCCTACACCCGGCCCGTGCAGTACGTGCAGCCGAACATGCCGGCGCTGGAACTGTTTCGCCGGTTCCGCAAGGGCGCGCCCCATCTTGCGCTCGTCGGACACAAGGGCGAAAAGCCGATCGGCTTTCTCACGCTCGACAACCTGCTCGGCGCGCTGGTCGGACAGATTCATGACGAGTTTCGTCAGGGCGACGCCGACTGGACGCGAATGGACGACGCCACGCTGATGGGCAAAGGCAGTCTGCCGGTGGTATCGCTGGAACGGGCGCTTGGTATCGATATCGACGAAGGGCGAGCGGAATCCGTCGGCGGCCTTGTGATTCAGGCACTGAACGATCTGCCGGTCGAAGGCCAGCGGGTATCGTTCGACCGCTTCGATGTCGTCGTCAAGAAGATGCGAGGGCCGCGGATCGTGCTCGTGCGCGTCTATCCGAAAGACTTCGAGGATGAAGGCGGCTGACCTTCAACAAACGGCGAGGCAAACTGCTTTCTCGCTTGCCCACGAATAGAAGGGCATCGATCACCTGAACGGTCCCTTCCGCTCATTCGCCTCGGGCAGCTGGCGCGATTCCCGCACCGAACGCGGATGCCACAGCTTTGCTCCGCCTTCGATGCCTGCCGCGTTCGAAACAATCGCCACGTTCGCCGGCAACCCGATCGTCAGTCGCGCGGCGTTGCCGCCGCCGATCCACAGCTTGTCGTAGTTCACGAGCGAGGCAAGGATGCCGATGATCTTTGCCACGCGCCTGTTCCAGCGCTTGTTGCCCGCCTTCGCGCGCGCGGCGTCACCGATGTATTCGTCGTATGCGCGGCCCTTGCTGACCGGATGGTGGGCCAGTTCGAGATGAGGCATTAATTCGCCATCGCGAAAGAGGGCGGTGCCCGCGCCCGTGCCGAGTGTCAGCACGAACTCGATGCCTTTGCCTTCGATCGCCGCGAAGCCCTGCATTTCGGCGTCGTTGATCATGCGCGCGGGCAGTCCGCCCAGCCGCGAAGCAAGCGACTCCGCAAGCGGAATATCGTGCCAGCCGACCGCGCCGAAATGCGGCGCCGTCAGGATGCGGTTATTGCGCACGAAGCCCGGAAAGCCGATCGAGATCTGCGTCGGTGGATACTGCGCGACGATCGGCGCGACAAGTGTGACCAGCGCATCGACAAGCTGATCCGGCGTGCACGGATGTGGCGTCGGCACGCGCACGCGCTCCGACTTCATATGCCCGTCTGCATCGATGATCGCCGCTTTCAGCCCCGTGCCACCGACGTCGATGGCCAGAATCTGCTCCACTGTGCTTTTGATTTTCGGCTTGCGTGTCGCCACGTTTTTCCCCTGATAGAACGTCGTGTTGTGTGAGCGCCGTTACTTCTTCTCACCCGTTGCCTTCGTCGCAATGCCCGAAGCAAGCGGCCGCCACGCGCGTCCGTCACGCGCGAGCAGGGCATCGCTTTCCGCCGGACCTTCGCTGCCGGCTGCATAACCGTGCACGGGCAGCTGCCCATCCTTCGGATGCAGGACGTCTTCCACCGCGGCCCAACTCGTCTCGATGCTATCCGCGCGCTGGAACAGCGTTGCGTCGCCGAGCATGCAGTCGTACAGCAGCGTCTCGTAGCCGACGTTCGCGCGCTCCGCAAAAAAACTGGAATAATCGAACGCCGACTGCACCGGGCCGATCTGCATCACGGGCCCCGGCACTTTCACATTGAAGTCGAAGCGTGTGCCATGCGCGGGATCGATGCGCAGCGTCAGCACGTTCGGCGTCAACGCATCGACGGGCGTGTCGCGAAAGAGGCGAAAGGGCACCGCTTTCAGTTGCACGGCAATCTCCGTACTACGCGCGGCCAGTCGCTTTCCTGTACGCAGATAAAACGGCACGCCAGCCCAGCGCCAGTTTTCTACGAATACACGCGCTGCTGCGTAGGTCTCCGTGTGACTATCCGCAGCAACGTCGGGTTCTTCGCGATATCCCGGCCCGGCGGACCCTTTTTCATACTGACCGAACACGACATCGCTCGCGTGTAGCGGCTGGATCGCATCGAAGATATCGGCCTTCTTGTCGCGCACGGCTTCGGCGTCGAACGAATTCGGCGGTTCCATCGCGACCATGCCGAGCAGCTGGAAGAGGTGATTCGGCAGCATGTCGCGAAACGCGCCGGTCTGCTCGTAGAACTTGCCGCGCCCTTCGACGCCGATGGTCTCTGCCGCTGTGATCTGCACGTGATCGATGTACTCGCGTCGCCAGACCGGCTCGAAGATCGCGTTTGCAAAGCGGACGGCGAGAATGCTCTGCACCGTGTCCTTGCCGAGAAAATGGTCGATGCGATAGATCTGCGATTCCTTTGCATAGCTCAGGATGTGCGCGTTGAGATCGCGCGCCGAGGCGAGGTCGGTGCCGAAGGGCTTCTCGATGACGAGGCGTCGAAAGCCGCTGCCTTCCTCTTCCTTCAGCAGGCCCGCGCGGCCAAGATGCTCGACGATCGGTTTGAAGAAGCGCGAGGTCACCGCGAGGTAGAAGATCACGTTGCTGCCTGGCGCGGCATCGATTGATTGCTTGAGGTTCGCGAACGCATCGTCGGCTTCGAATTCGCCGGCCATGTATTGCAGCCGTTGCTCGACCCAGTTCCACGCTTTTTCATCGAGCTGTGCGGTGTGGAAGGTGCTGGCCTTGTCGGCGGCGAACTGTTGCAGGGATTGCTTCAGATCGTTGCGCCACGCTGAAGTCTCGCGCTCGCCGTGATTCACGCCGATGATCTTCATGCCCTGATCGAGCAGACCATCCACCGACAGGTTGTAAAGCGCCGGCATCAGCAGACGTTTCGTGAGGTCGCCGCCCGCGCCGAAAATCACAAGCGTGCACGGCGGCGCGGGATGCTTCCCCGCGGGCGAGGGCGCCGTCGCCGTTGGCGCGGAGTCCACCCTGGCGCTGACATGGGTATGTGCAGCGGACATCGCAGGCGGCGTTTCATTCGTTTCGTTCGACATGAGGTTCATTCCGTTAAGCCGTGCATCGGACGTGGCGAACTACTTCGTGACGAGTTCTTCCTCGACTTCTCCCGCGACCGGAACGTTACCCGAAGGCCCCATCTCGCGCGGTTGCAGGAGCAACGCCACGAGCCCGCTCCAGCCTGTTTGATGCGATGCGCCGACGCCGCGCCCGTTGTCGCCGTGAAAATACTCATGAAACAGCACGAGGTCGCTTGAACGCGGATCGGCCTCCAGCAACGGATATGCCGCCATGACGGGACGCAGCCCATCGCGGTTCTTCAGAAACAGTGTAGTGATGCGCCGCGCAAGCTCATCCGCGACTTCGTTCAGCGAGAAGCACTGGCCGGAGCCCGTCGGATACTCGACGCGAAAATCGTCGCCGTAATAGCGATGGAATTCGTAAAGCGATTCGATCAGCAGATAGTTGACCGGCATCCAGACCGGTCCGCGCCAGTTCGAGTTGCCGCCGAACACGCGTGAATCCGATTCTGCCGGCAGATACTTGATGCAGAAGCTCTTGCCGTTGTGCTCGTACACGAACGGATGGTCGCAATGCACGCGCGACAAGGCGCGCACGCCGTGATCGGAGAGAAATTCGGTTTCGTCGAGCACGCGCCGCAGCAGCGCTTTCATCCGGTGTCCGCGCAACAGCGAAAGCAGCAGGCTGTTGCCCTTGCCTGGTTCGTTCCAGCGCGACACGAGCCGCGCCAGATCGGGCCGATGTTCGAGGAACCACACGAGCCGGTCGCGCAGGCCAGGCAGGTCGCCGTGCAGACGCTGTTCCAGCACATGCACGGCAAAGAGCGGAATCAGGCCGACGATCGAGCGGATGCGCATCGGCACCATCGTGCCGTCGGGCAGTCGCAGTTTGTCGTAGAAGAACTGGTCCTGCGAATCCCACAGGCCGGTGTCGCAACCATCTTCGCAACTGACGGCTTCGGCGATATACAGGAAGTGCTCGAAAAACTTCACGCCGATGTCGACGAATACGTGATTCGCGTAAGCGAGTTCGAGCGCGATGCGCATCAGGTCGAGCGCGTACGCGGCCATCCACGCGGTGCCATCGGCCTGATCGACACGGCCGCCGGTCGGCAGCGGCGACGAACGGTCAAAGATGCCGACGTTGTCGAGCCCGAGGAAGCCGCCCTGGAAGATGTTGTGACCGTCGGCGTCCTTGCGGTTCACCCACCACGAGAAATTGAGCAGCAGCTTGTGGAAGACCAGTTCGAGGAAATCGCGATCGGCTTTGCCAGTGATTGCACGGTCGATTTCGTAGACGCGCCACGCCGCCCACGCATGCACAGGTGGATTCGCGTCGCTGAATGCCCATTCGTAGGCGGGCAACTGGCCGTTCGGGTGCTGATAGCGATCCTTCACGAGCAGCAGCAACTGCCGCTTCGCGAACGCGGGGTCGATCAGCGCGAAGGCCGCCGCATGAAACGCGAGATCCCACGATGCGTACCACGGATATTCCCACTTGTCGGGCATCGACACGATGTCTGCGTTGCACAGATGACGCCAGTCGGCGTTGCGTCCGTGTTTGCGGCGCGCGGCGGGCGCGGGCTGCGCCTGATCGCCGTCCATCCAGCGCTGGATGTCGAACTGGTAGTACTGCTTTGACCACAGCATGCCGGCGAGCGCCTGGCGTTGCACAAGGCGAGCATCGGGGTCGTCCATTTCGTGCTGCAGGGCCGCATAAAATTCGTTGGCTTCGGCGATGCGTTTCGCAAAGAGTGCGTCGACATCGAGTGGCACGGCGTCCGGCCCCGACTCGTGACGCCAGCGCATGAACACGATCGCGCGTCCGTGGGCTTCGAGGTCGAGATGCACATGCGCGCCGGCCTTCGTGCCAGCGTCATGACGCACTGCATCGGCGTCGCCGTGCACGAGGTAATCGTTAAAGCCATCCTTGAACGGTCCCGTGCCATCGATGTTGAAGAGCCGCTTGACGTTCGTCTCGTTCTCGCAGAAGAGCCAGTTCACGTCGGGCGTAATCGTCGTACCTTTCGAGGGCTGAACCCACGCGGTGACGACGAGCGGGTCGTGTCCCTGCAGGCGGCCGACCAGATGCGGCGTGCTGTGCGAATCGGGGCTTCTGGCGAGCGACGGTTTGTCTTTCAGACCCTTCCACGACCACTTGTTGCGCGCCCAGATCTGCGGCAGCACGTCGAGCGATGCCGCTCTTTCCGCGCGGTTCTCGATGGTCACGCGCATGACGATGTCATCGGCGGCGTGCTTCGCGTATTCGACGTCGACGTCGAAGTAGTAGTTGTCGTCGAACACACCGGTATCGAGGATTTCGTATTCGGGCACGTCGGCGCCGCGTCGCGCGTTTTCCTGAATCAGGTCGTCGTAGGGATACGCGGCATGCGGATACTTGTAGAGCATGCGCATGTACGAATGCGTCGGCGTGCCGTCGACGTAGAAGTACAGCTCCTTCACGTCCTCGCCATGATTGCCCTGCTCATTCGTCAGGCCGAAGAGGCGTTCCTTGAGGATCGCGTCGTGGCCATTCCAGAGCGCGAGCGAGACGCACCAGCTGAGCGTGTCGTCGCCGAACCCGGCAATGCCGTCTTCGCCCCAGCGGTACGCCCGGCTGCGCGCATGGTCGTGCGGAAAATAGTCCCAGGCGGTGCCGTTCTCGCTGTAATCCTCGCGCACGGTGCCCCATTGCCGTTCGCTGAGATACGGGCCCCAGCGTTGCCAGTGGGCGCATTCGCCGGAGTGCAGACGGCGGCCTTCGACGGTGTCGAGTACATTGACGGCGCGCAGCGGTGACATGGCGTTGTCCTTTAGCTTTGGCCCAGGCGGTCAGACGCACATCGTAGCGCGGTTTGGCTACGTCCGGTCACACGCTTGCAAGCAACTGCTCCAGCCGCAGCAGTTCGCCTAGCGACCACGCCTGGAACGGCGTGCCGCCGGGCGTGTGCGGCGCGTCGCCGTCGGCGACTTCGGAGACGTGATCGAGACCCGCGTGATCGAGATGGGCGTGGAGCGGCGCAAGGAAGCCCGCATGGGCTTCCGCACGGCTCACGCCATTCATGCCGTGCACGCGCAGCCATGCTTCGACAAACGGGCCGAGCAGCCACGGCCACACGGTACCCTGGTGATACGCGCCGTCGCGCTGAAGCGGACCGCCGGCATAGTGGCCGCGATATGCCTGATCAGAGGGCGCGAGTGTGCGCAGACCGATGGGCGTCAGCAGATGCGTTTGCACCTGCTCGACGACCGCACGCGCGGGCGCACCTTCGAGCAGCGCAAAAGGCAGGCCGCCGACCGCAAAAATCTGGTTCGGTCGTAGCGAGCGGTCGACAGTGCCCGCGACATGATCAACGTCGACGACATCGAACAGCGCGCCCGTCGACGCATCGATGAAGCGCGCGTTGAACGATTCCGACGCGCGCGATGCCAGGTCCTCCCATTGCGTATTCCATGTTGACGCAATGCGCAACGCGTTGATCCACAGCGCCTCGATTTCCACCGGTTTGCCGATACGCGGCGTCACGACCCAGTCGCCGGCTTTGGCGTCCATCCATGTTAGTTGCATGCCGGGTACGCCTGCGCGCAGCAGGCCGTCGGTATCCGCTGCGATGCCGAAGCGCGTGCCTTGCGAGTAGCCGGTGAGGATTGCATCGACCGTTTGCTGAAGACGGGTGCGCGTCGCAGCGCTCGCGTGACCGGTCGCGAGATAGTCGTATACGGCAATGGCGAACCACAGCGACGCATCGACGGAGTTGTATTCCGGCGCGTTGCCGTAGTCGGGGAAGCGGTTGGGCAGCATGCCTTCGGAAAGTGTGCTGGTCCATTCAAGCAGGATCGATTCGGCTTCCGCGAGGCGGCCCGATGTGATGAGAAGACCGCGCATTGCGATGAACGTATCGCGTCCCCAGTCGGTGAACCACGGAAAGCCGGCGATGATCGTACGGCCTTCGTTGCGCGATACCACGTAGGCATCGGCTGAGCGTTGCAGACGTGAGCCGAACGCGGCGCGGCGTTGCCGTTCGAGGTCGGCGAGTTCGCTCGTGCGTTGCGAGGGGTTCGTTAAGGCTTCTGTGGTTTGTGTCCCGGCGCCAAGGACCATGAGCGCTTCGCCGCTGGCGAGATCGAAGGAGAACACGCCGGGCGTGGCGAGGTCTTCGGTGAAATCGAGCCCGCGTTCCCGCTCGCGCACGTAGCAGAAGTTGCGATACCAGTCGGGCGCGTGTGTATACGTGCCGTTCGTCGACGCGTGAATCGACGGCAAATCGCCATACGGCTGCCAGCTGACCCGCGATTGATCCTGCTGCGCGCTGAAGTTGAACGCGCCATTCTCGTGATGCAGCGCGTGATAGTCGCGGCCGGACATCAACGGCCGTACCTTCAGGATGAGATTGCCTGACGCCTGACTGCTTTGTTGCAACCGCCAGCGAAGCACGGTTTCGCTGGTTGCTTTCGCAACGAATATCTCGACGCTCAACACGGTGCCCACATCGATCTGGAAACGCCATGTGGGCCATGGCTCGGTGTCGAAGCCCAGGATGCTCGCGGCGATGTCGGGATAAACGAGGTCAGGCGCATAGCGCTGCATCGTCAACGGATAACGCTGGCCATTGCCTTCGAGCCACGCTTCGATGCCGTTGACGAGCACGACGCGCCCCCGCGCCGACGCACTCAACAGCAGCGCGTGATAACGGCGCGTACGCATTGTGCCGACCGTACCCGATGCGAAACCACCGAGCGCGTCGGTCTCAAGCCATTCGTCTTCGAGGCTTGCGGTATCGATGGGTCTGTCGATGCGGGTCATCGGTTCACGAATCATCGTTGTTCATCGAAGTCATGTCTTGCGGCAGACGCATCGATCGGGGCAGTGTCCGATTTTATCGGCTTGAGTGCGCGCGTGTATGCAGTGTGCCGCAAGCCGGATTCATCTGCTTTTCCTTTCTTTAATCTTTCGATGTGCAAACGCAGCACACATTCTTATGCGGCTCGCAAACGTTTCACAATTTTTTCTTCAACTAACTGGACACTTCATTCCCGATAGCGAATGACCTTCGATTGCCCGAAGTTGTCGTTGCCGAACCCGTTCGAGACAGGGATGTCCAGATGACTGCTCATACCGCCTTATCCACGCTGACGGCCTCGCTTCTAATGATCGCGGTGACCACGCTCAGCGCTTGTGGTGCGGGCGATGCAAGCTCCCCAGGCAATGCGCAAAGCGACACACAACGCGACGCGCAGGGCGCTGGGTCGCGCGATTCTTCGTCGGCATCGCCGCAGTTGCAGAACGCCGGCGGCGCCGTTGCAGAAGGCGCGTCCGCATCATTCGCCGCCTTACCCGACGCAGCGTCAGACGGCGCGGTCGCCGACGTGCAGGCGAGCCTCGCCGCCGACAACCGTCAGGTTGCGCCCGTGCTGCGCTACGCACCGGGCGACAATAGCAACTAGCCGCGCCACGTTGTGGCTGAACGCGCGCGCCTTGAACACCGTCCCCCTTTACCCCCAAGACGAAGGTGATCAACAATGACTTCGAATAGCCGTCGCCGTTTCCTGCAAACCGTCGCGACGTCCGCTGGCGCGGCCGCCGCGATGACTGCGTTACCCGAATCGATCAGAAACGCGCTTGCCGTACCGGCGGCATCGCGCACCGGCACGATCCGCGATGTGGAACACATCGTCGTGTTCATGCAGGAGAACCGTTCGTTCGACCACTACTTCGGCCATATGCGCGGCGTGCGCGGCTATAACGACCGCTTCCCGATCCCGCTGCCAGGCGGCAAGCCGGTGTGGTATCAACCGTCGAAGGCCGATCCAGCAAAGCCCGTGCTACCGTTTCACCTGAACACGCAGACGACGAGCGCACAGTGTGTCGGTGACCTCGATCACTCATGGTACAAGACCCACGCCGCGATCGACGGCGGCCGCTACGACCAGTGGCCGGCCACCAAGACCGACATGACGATGGGCTATCACCTGCGCAGCGATATACCGTTTCACTACGCACTCGCCGACGCATTCACCGTGTGCGACGCGTACTTCTGCTCGCTGCCTGGCCCGACGCACCCGAACCGGTCCTATCTGATGACGGGCACCGTAGACCCGACCGGCACGATGGGCGGGCCGCTTCTCGACAACAACGATTACGTCGACGGCGACGGGCCGCCGAACTATCAGCTGCTGTCGTGGACGACCTATCCGGAACGCCTGGAAGCCGCGGGCATTTCGTGGCAGATCTATCAGCAGGGCCTGACGGGCGCTGATCCGCTGAACGGCAACTATGGCACCAACGTCCTGCAGAACTTCGCGAACGTGATCAACGCGCCGCAGGGCTCGTCGTTGCAGCAGCGCGCGAATGCCGTGCGCACGCTCGACGATCTGAAGGCCGACGTGCTCGCGAACAAACTGCCGCAGGTGTCGTGGCTGTGTCCGCCGGCCGCGTTTTCCGAGCATCCGAAATACACGCCGGCTTACGGCGCTGAATACACGTCGCAGATTCTCGATGCACTGACGGCAAACCCCGAAGTCTGGAGCAAGACTGTTCTCTTCATCATGTACGACGAGAACGACGGTTTCTTCGATCACCTCGTGCCACCGCAGCCGGCAACTTCACGCGTGCAGGGGCTTTCGACGGTGACGACCGACGGCGAGATTCATAACGTTGTGAATCCGGGCCGCGGCGGCAGCTATACGGCCGACAACCTGCCGTACGGCCTCGGCCCACGCGTGCCGATGACAATCGTGTCGCCGTGGAGCAAGGGCGGTTTCGTGTGCTCGCAGGTATTCGATCACACGTCGGTGATCCGCTTCATCGAAGCGCGCTTTGACGTGCATGAGCCGAATATCACGCCGTGGCGTCGCGCGGTGTGTGGCGATCTGACGGCTGCGTTCGATTTCCGCACGCCCGATGCAAAGATGCCGCCGCTGCCTGACACAAGCAACTACAAAAGCATCGCCGACAACCAGTGTGCAACGCAGCCGCCGCCTTCGGTGCCGGCTACGCCGGGCCCGATCGATGCGCAGGAACCGGGGATCCGTTTTGCCCGCGCGCTGCCTTACGAGCTTCATGTGAACGGGCACGTCGAGGGGAAACAGAACAGTCTTGTGCTTGAGTTCGGCAACACCGGCGATCAGGGCGCGCACTTCTACGTGTATTCGACGAACCGCACCGATGGCCCGTGGCGTTATACCGTCGAAGCAGGCAAGTCGTTAAAGGAAACGTTCGATCTCACATCGACGGCTGGCGTGTACGCGTTCACGGTGTATGGGCCGAACGGTTTCGTACGCCAGTTTGCGGGCAACGCCGCGGCGCAGGCGCAGGATCAGACGCAGGGCAACAACCGGCATAACAGGTCCGCGCAGATCGAGGTCAAGACGCACTACGACGTCGCGAACGGTAACGTGTTCCTGCGCTTCACGAATCATGGTGACGGGTTTGCGCGGCTCTCGGTGGTCGATAACGCTTATGGCGCGCATCCGCGTCCCGTCATCGTTCCGCCGGGCGGCCAGATCGAGGAGCCGTGGATTCTCGCGGCGAGCCATCATTGGTACGACCTGACTGTCACAAGCAATGACGACGATGTCTTCATTCGACGTCTTGCGGGACACGTGGAAAACGGCCGGCCGAGCATCAGCGATCCGGCGGCTGTCGCACCGGTCATCGCGGCAAGCTGAATGTCGCGTTGCTGGGTTGATTGCAGGTGATGGCGTGCCCCGGGGCGATGTCTTGATGCTCCGGGGCTGTAGTGCCTTCGTCAGCGCTGCTGCTAGTCCAGAAAGACGTAGTCGGCGAGATAGGGGCTGCGACCTTCCTGACCTTCCTGCGTACAGGGATGAAGCGGCGCGACGCCGCCACGCGTGTTCCAGCGCTGGACATAGCGCACCGAGGCGAGCTGGCCTGGTCCGCCTGCATTGGTCGCCTGCAACAGCAGCAGCGGAATGCTGCCTGGCTGTTGCGTATTCGGCGCCTGCTGCAGCACCTTACCGGTGATCCTGCTGCCATCCGGTGCTTCCCAGCTCGGGCCCGCATAGTGCTTTACCACCAGCTTTCCGGATCCGTCGTACAGGTCAGCCTGCGGCGCCTTGAAAGTCCACGCCAGATGATTGTTTTGATCGGGCTTGCACACGTAGATCTGCACACCGGATGCGCTGAGCGACGCAACCACATGCTGCGCGTCGGCGGGTTGAAGCGCGGGTGGCTCGGCTGTCTGTGCTATCGCGATGCAACAGGCCGTGAGCGCTGTGCAGCCGATGGCAAGACGAACCAGCCGGTCCGGTTGATGAACGCTGCGTGGCATATGTCCTCCGTGGCGAAGGTCGGATAAGTGGTTTGCGGGCAGCAGGGCGCCGGGCTGCCCTGGCCTGCAGCGCGATTCGAACGGTCAGCCGCGCGCGGAACGGGCGCGCCAGATTGCGAGTCCGCGTCGTGCCTGTTTGCGTATCGCGCCCTGGATAAGGGGCGTCCACCCCAGCAGCGTACCCTTGATTCCCAGTGCCTGCCGTGTCCATCCCCACAGATCGAACGTGTCGCGCTGCTCGACAATCTTCCCGTCGCGAAAGCGGAAGCGCGACCGGACGTGATTGACCACCGGCCGGCCGCTTTGCGTAAATACGTAACGCGCCACCCAGTTTGCGCTTCCGTCGAGGTCGGTGGCTTCGACCTCGCTGAAGGAAATGGCAAAGTCTTGCGCACGTTCGGTGAGCATGCGCCACATGTCTCCGGCCTCGCTGCCGTGCAGCTCGCCAAATACGGGGTCGCTGAATGTGATGTTTTCGGCGTAGCAGGCGCTCATCGCTTCTGCGTCCCTTCGCTGGAACGCCTGATAGAAGCGCTCGATCAGTGCTGCGTTGGCATGGTTCATTTTTATGATCTCCCCGTGTGTCCCTGGAAAATTCGGCACGCCGTGTCTGTCAGGCTACAGGCCGCAGAAAGTGCATCGTCGGGCCTCAGGGTGCCTGCAACCACGATGCCTGTCCAGCGACAGCCAGCGTGCTGAGGGAATTTACCGTTATTCGTTATATCCGTTAGTATACAACGGTGCGCCTGTCGAACCGGATTTGCTCAGGGCGGCGAAAGGTGAACATCAAGTGGAGGTGGAGATTGGTCCGCAGCCGGCACGCGGTTTTTGAACGATCGATCCATCCCGGCCAGCCGTCGGGCGATATTTCGTCGACTATCACGGCGCAAAAGCCGGCATCGGACCTCGAACGCGCCGAGTTGATCCGGGACGTCGTGGATGCTTTCCGGCGGTTGCAGAACAGCGTGCTGCGTTTTGTCCGCATGTTCGCTGAAGAAGGCGATGCGCAACTGGCCGCCGGGGCCGATGCGCTTGCATTGCACGAACTGCTCTCGATCCTTTCGCGACAGGCCGAAGGGGCGGGATTCGATCGCCTTCGCGAACTGAGAACCGCGATCAGGGATGCGCGATTGGCAGGACAGCGTCGCGACGTCATTTTCTCGGCTTCGCTGAGCCTGAATGCCGAGGCGATGCACAAGGTCATCAACGAGTTCGAACGGCTCGACGCGACATTTGTTGGTCTCTGCGTCGACCATGTGCTGAAACAGCATTTTCCAGCGCGTCTTCCTGATCGCGTTTCGCAAACGTAAACCACCGCCGATGCACGCCTCTATTGCGCAAGGCAGACAATTTTGAGTCGTTATATTCGGTAGTATATTTCGATGCCATGAAGTCGCACGGTGGAGACGCGTTATCGATCGCGTGAAAACCGCCGTGGAACCCGAACAGGATTCGAGGTCATCATGCACGCTCCTCCGTTTCGCCTCGCTCGCGCACCGGGCATCGGCCAGCCCGGTGAAGACGCTGGAAGCTATCCGCGGCCGGGCGACGTCTGCTGTCAGTCGACCAGATCGCAACTCACCCGCCCAGGGCGCCGCACCCGTCTTGCGGAACTTGATTCGCATCTGCATTGCTCGGTCATTGGCACCTGCCTGACGACGCACGAACTACGCAAGCTGGTGCCGAAATTTGTCGATCTCGACCGGCAGCGCGCAAGTGACCTCGAGATTCACCACGCGGCGGTCGAGCTGGCCATCGAGGGCGGTGCAGGCGGCAAGGCGCTGCACAAGGCGCTGGATGAGCGCTACGCTGGCGCGATACGTCGCTTCGACAAGGCGCGCGACGAGGAAGCCGTGCTTGCGATGTGGGGTGAAGCGCTTAGGAGCGGCGATATTCCGCCCGCGTACTGGGCACTGATGACGCATCCACAAGCCTCACTACACGTGCGGCAGGTGGCGTTCGGCGAGCTTCACATGCTCTCGCATCTGGTGGGCGCGGCGAACCGCGCGGATATCCGCCGGCTTGTCGCGCTGGAAGAGGAAAACGCGACGCTTCGTGACCGGGTCGAACGGCAGCAGAAGCGTTTGCATGAAATGAGCATCCAGCGGGACGCGTCGATTCGCGATCTCGCGTCGCAGATTGCCCAGCTGACCGCTCAGGTCGAGCGACGGAAAGAACCGGACCAGGCCGGTCTGCAAGCCGAAGTATCGACACTGCGCGACGCGCTTGCTGCGCGCGACGCGCGTCTCGCGCTTCATACGAGCCGGCGTGAAGCGGCCGCGCAACGCGCGGCGAAGGAGCAGGAGCACGCACAGGCGCTCCGTGGAAGTCTCGACGAGACGCTCGCACTGCTCGACGTCGTGCAGGCTGAAGCGAGCGCAATGGAGCGAACGATGCAACTTTCCGCCGACGAACCCGACGCGCACCAGGCGCTGCTCGACGCGCTAAACGGAAAGCGGGTTGTGTACGTGGGTGGACGTCCGGGATCGAACGCGGCGCTCAGGCGTATCGTTGAGTCGGCTGGCGGAGAACTGACGTTGCACGACGGCGGCGTGGAAGACCGCAAAGGCCTGCTCGCCGCCGCGTTGCCGCGCGCTGACATGGTGGTATTCCCGGTCGACTGCGTGGACCACGATTCGATGAACACGCTCAAGCGCGTGTGCGAGCGGCATCAGGTGACGTATTACCCATTGCGCACCGCCAGCATAGCGAGCTTTGTCGAACTGGTGACGCGCATCCATGCGGCGTCTTCAGGAACTGCGGCTACACCGCGCGCGTCGCGATTCTGCCTGCGGCACGGCTGAATCGCTAACGAGTTTTGACGTGCAGCAGGTCAGCGCTTGACGAGCTTCGTCAGCGCGGCGATCTGTCCGGAACAGGCGGCGGCCGCCTGCGCTTCGATGTCGCGATACAGGCGGATGATTTCCTCGCCGACGGGTGTCAAAACGCTGCCGCCGCCGCTCTGGCCGCCGTGCTCTGAAACCGTCGCGGGTGATTTGAGCGAGCGGTTCAGTTCGTCCATCAGCAGCCACGCGCGCCGATACGACATGTTGAGGCTGCGCGCGGCCGCCGAAATCGAGCCGTGCTCCTGCACGGCTTCGAGCAGCGATACCTTGCCGGGGCCGAGCGCGATCGTGCC
This sequence comes from Paraburkholderia sp. GAS42, assembly GCF_050436565.1. Taxonomy (NCBI): domain Bacteria; kingdom Pseudomonadati; phylum Pseudomonadota; class Betaproteobacteria; order Burkholderiales; family Burkholderiaceae; genus Paraburkholderia; species Paraburkholderia sp. GAS42. The sequence goes on from NZ_JBNDML010000002.1 coordinate 52,554, forward strand.
CGCCTGCTGGATGCGCATTCGAAAGCGCACCTCGGGCCGGGCTTTTGCCGGAGTCTTCATTTCATTTGCGGGTTTAGCCATGCGCGAAAGCATACACGATGGCGATGCGCGTTCGCGCATGACGGGGCGTCAAATGGCGCGTGGAAAACAGTAGCCGAAATCTTCGCAGCCGGGGCAACCTGGTGCCGGGCCGGGTTCTGTTCCTGTCGCAAGCGCGAGTTCAAGTGCGAGAAACTTCTTCCATCGCAGGTTCGTCGAATTGCGAGTGACAAGCGTCGGGAAAAACCGCTCAAGCATCGATGTCACGTCGTCGCGACCGCTTAGCCCGAGGTCACGCCACAGATGATCCGGCCTCAGGCAGGCATGCGCGATGATGGCCGCGAGGCAACGCGCGTCGTCTTCATTCACCGACTGGCTTGCGTGCTTGAGCAGCAACGCGGTGAGCATGTCCACGAAATGCTGGTGCGCGGGAGAGGGCAACGTAGCCGGCAACCCGGGAATCCGCGGCGGCGTAGCGTCGCTTGTGAAATGCCGCTTGAAGAGTCGATGTAGTTCGCGCTCTGCGATGCCAAGCAGCGCCATTTCGCCGCGTAAGTCACGCGCCGCAATCAATCGGGCAAACAATCGTCCGTCCGCAGTGCGCCGTGCGGCGCAAGCCTCGTCGAGGCTTGACGCGCCAGCCGCCGTGTTTGGCGATGGCAGGTCTTCCTGGGGCAAGTGGTCGGTCATGATAGCGACACAGCGCGCCTAAGGCCTGAGCACCCGCGTTTCGATACGCGCGAGCCGCTTCACGTGACGCGGCGCGGGCAAAATGTCCGCTCCTGAAAAAAGCACCGGCGCGCCATGATCCGCATCCAGCGGCTTGCCACCACATTCGTATGCCACCAGCACCTGTTCACCTACCGGTGTATTGAACAGTTCGTGCCACGAAAACGTGACCGCATATCCGTCGTGGGCGCTCGCGATGAATACCATCCGCTTGAAGTCGCCCGGCGAATCGCAGCGCAGGCCCGCCAGGTTGATTAGCTCTCTCAGCAGCACACCGCGATAACGATCGACCGTTCGAATAAAACGGTTCGTCGTGAAGCACCGCAGGTCGAATGGATCGGCGAGCACGTTCGCGCGTGCCTTCAGTTCTTCCACCGATAGCGACATTGGACGCAATACGTCGCCGGTCAGCGAAATCGTGCCTTCGGTTGTGTTCGCCGCAAATGCCGCCGCTGTATCTGCCGTGCCCATCCTCGTTTCCTCCGTCGGCCGATCCGGCTTGACGTCGCTATATCTCTACGTATATTACGCTGCGATCGTGTACGGAGGCACGTGAGATTGCACGATATGCATCATATCCGCGGGCATATTCTGATCTTTGCGCGTATGTCGTCGATCGCGCGGCGTCGGGCGGGACGCGCTACGTGCGCACGTTTCCGCTCAGGTGAAACGCGACGTCGACCACCCCTGCGGCGGCCGACGTGAACGAAAAGAGGCGATTACTGATCCACGCCGACAATCACGCTCGACGCCTTGAATATCGCCGCCGCAGCCTTGCCGCTGGCGAGGCCGAGCCGGTCGACGCTATCGTTGGTGATGATCGCCGCAATCTGGGCGCCACCTGCCGCCGCAATGATGACCTCGGCGTTGACCGCGCCCTTGTTCACGGAAGACACCGTGCCGGCGACGAAGTTGCGCGCCGACACCTTGCTGCCGTCGACGTCGACCACCACGAGCACCGATGAAGCCTTCACCAGTGCAAAGGCCGGTTTGCCAGCCTCCAGACCCAGCGCTGCGGCGCTGCCGTGCGTGATGACGGCGACGATATCGAGGCCATCCTGCGTGCGCAGCGAGATTTCGTCGTTGACGGCGCCGGCCTTGACGCTCGTGACCCGACCAGAAAAATGATTGCGGGCACTCGTGCGCATTTCTGTCTCCGTGTGAAAATCCCGTCGAAGCGATCACGGGAGGTCGGGTTTAGGAAGCTGCCCAAGTGTACCTGAGGAAACCAGGGTTACACCGATGGCACGCCTTCTTCCACAAGCATCGCAACTGGCATCGCCACCAGCGCATCGCGCAGGTAAAGCAGACCCGATTCATCGACCTTCGGCGCGCCTGGACTCAACCAGTCGAACAGCGCGCGCGAAGCCAGCGCCTCCGGCGTCTCGACGGCCGTATCGCCCCATCGTTCGGGATCGACAAGCGGTGTACGGGCGCTCGCATCGAGCAACGTTGCGGCAAGACGCGTTGCGATGACGATGCCATACGCGTTCCCATAGCGGCGCGCGAACGCGATGACATGCGCGGCCCGGCTGCCACGAATCTGCAGCGGCATGTAGACGCCCTGATCCGGCAGCGCAGGCAGATGTGCGCGCAACGCGAGCATCCGCTGCACGACACCCAGCTTCACGCGACCGTCGCGCCAGTTGGCGAGTTGTTCGGACGGCGGCGTCGCGACGAGCCATTTTTGCCGCTGCGCGAAATCGACAGGCCGTCGATTGTCGGGGTCAACGAGACTGAAGTCCCACAATTCCGTGCCCTGATACAGATCGGGCACGCCGGGCGACGCGAGTCGAAGCACTGTCTGTTGCAGGCTGTTGATCGCACCCGCCGCACTGATCCGTTCGACAAACGCATGCAGTTCGCGCAGAAAGCCATCACGGCGTTGCGGCGCGAGAATGTCGAACAGAAACTCGCGGCAGGCGTTTTCGTATGCTTCGTCGGGCGCGAGCCAGTTTGTGCGCAGCTTCGCTTCGCGCAGCGCCTTCAGCTGCCATTGCGCGACGCGTTCGGCCAGCGCCTTCACGCCTGCTTCATCACCGGGCGCGAGTTCAGTCGGCCAGCAGCCAACCAGTGTCTGATACAGCATCGCTTCTGCGTCGGGGCCTGGCGCCCACGTATGCGCAGCCGGGGCGCCGGTAACGTCGCTGTTGCCTTTCAATTCACGACGATGCGGCGCGTTCAATGTCGACCAGCCACGCAACGTAGCGCCCCATTCCTGAGGAATTTCGCTCAGCACGGCAAGCCGCGCGCGCACATCTTCGCCACGTTTATGATCGTGCGTCGCGGTGGCCAGCATCGCGTGTGGAAAGCGCCGCGCGCGTTCGAGATTGCTCGCGTGAAACTGCTCGACGGTCAGCGCGAACTCGCCCGGATCTGCGCCGACTTCATTGCGCGACAACAGACGCCCGTAGCGATAGCACGCCGTGTCTTCGACGGCCTTTGCGGCCACCGGCGCGGTGAGCTGCGAGAAGACCGTTTGCGCAGTGCGTCGCGACGATCCCGAATGACTCGATGCGTTACTGCCGTTGCTTCCCTGCTGCACGGTTTGTGCACGTGCAGCGCCACCGCTGCCTTCATCTGAACTTGCACCGCCAAGCCATTCGCCGATGCGTTCCAGCACGACGTGATCGCCGCGCGCCAGCGCGCGCCTTGCAGCGTCGAATGCCTGATTGAAATAGATCGTGTCGACTTCGCTGCGCACGCTGTTCTGCGGATAGATGCGATACACGGGGAAATGCACGACCAGTTCGGTCAACGCGCGCCGGATCGCGGTAAAGGTGAAATCGCGTGTCGAAAGCTGGTCGCGCGCGATGCGATGCAGCGCGCGTGCCGCACGATCCAGTTCGGCCGCAAGATTCTCAGCAAGCATCTTGCGACGAGCGATCAACGCCTCGTCCGCGAACGAGGCGCTACGGCCCGTCAGTTCCGCCCAAGTCGCGGCCAGCGGCTCAGCGCCTTCCGGATCATGCAGTAACGCGCCGACATCGTTCATGAAGTCGTAACCGGTCGTGCCATCGACGGGCCAGTCATCGCGCAACGGCTCGCCCCGGGCGAGAATTTTCTCGACGACGAAATACGGATTGCCTTCACGCAGTTCGTTAAGCCGCTGACGCAACCGCTGACAGTATTCGCGTGGCTCGGCCAGTCCATCGACATGATCGACCCGCACGCCATCAATGACGCCTTCCGCGTACAGCCGGAAAATCAGCGCATGCACTGCGTCGAATACTTCGGGGCGTTCGACGCGCACACCCGCGAGCGTGCTGATGTCGAAAAAGCGCCGCCAGTTGACTTCGTCGGCGGCGGTGCGCCACCACGCGAGACGATAATGCTGTCGTTCGAGCAGGCGATGCAGCCGCTCCCGTGTCACCGGATCGGCCGGATTGAATGTTTCCAGCGCGAGTTCGATCGCCGGCAGACCGTTCTGCGCGACGAACTCACGTAGCGCATTGATGCCTTCGGCGGCGCGTGGCTGGTCGGCGGGCTGCGTGGTGAGGCCGCTGAAGCGGTCCGCGAGCGCGACCAGATCGGCGCGTTCCACAGCCTTCAGGATGCTCGCGTATTCGATCGGGCAGACCGGGAACACGTGGTCGTGATACGCGATGAAAAAGCGGCCCGTATCCGCGGAAAAGCGCAACGCGATGTGACCAGACGCAAGCTCGTCGCCATACGATGCGCCGAGGCAAGGCAGCAGCACCTTGCCGCGCAACGCAGGGTCAGGCGAATGCCAGTCGACGTCGAAGTACCGCGCGTACGCGCTATGCCGCCCCCATTCGAGGATGTCCTGCCACCATGCGTTGCCCGGGCCGCCTACACCCATGTGATTCGCCACGATGTCGACGATGAGCCCCATGCCATGCGCGCGCAGCTTTTCGACAAGACGTTTCAGGCCTGCTTCGCCGCCGAGTTCGGCGTTGACCTCGGTGTAGTCGATGGTGTCGTAACCGTGCATCGAACCCGGCACGGCAGTCGTGACCGGTGAAGCGTACAGATGGCTGATGCCGAGCGCGGCGAAGTATTCGACGTGCGCGAGCGCATCGTCGAACGTAAAGTCGCGATGGAACTGCAGTCTGAGCGTGGAGCGTGGAACAGTCATGGTGTGTCAGACGGTGAAGAAGCGGGGGAAGAAGCGGGAGCGGATGCCGCGCGCGCGGCATCGACCGCGAGCAGACGGTCGCAGAATGTCGCGTCCCTGAAGAGCTCGTCGACCGGCAGCGCGAGGCGGCGACGCCAGTTCGGATGCTCGTCGATTGAGCCGGGCAGGTTGGGCTGGTCCGCGAGCGCGAGCAGGTCCTCCAGCGGAAATATCGCGAGTGGCGCCGGCGTCGCCGACACAAACGCCAGCGCCTCGTCGACGGGTGGGCTGTTAAGCGGCGGCGGGGGCACATCGCGCGCGGCGACGCCTGCCGCCTGAAACGCGCGCCACAATGCGTCGCGATCGTTAGCGCGTTCTTCGTGCGCAAGCGCGACCGGATCGCGGCCGTCGGCCCGGGCGGAAGTTTGCCCGATCCGGTTGCGCCAGTCGATATCCGCGCCCAGCCACCAGCCGGCGACCGTCGGCAGATCGTGCGTGGTCGTGGTGGACACCGCGTCGCGGTCCCAATGTTGCGGCGCCTTGAAGCCCTGACCCCAGCCGGCATATTCGAACCACAGCACGCGGATACCGGCAAGGCCATGTTCCGTGAGCCGTTCACGAAAGCCCGGCGGCACGGTGCCGAGATCCTCGCCGATCACGATCGCGCGGTGACGCCACGATTCGAGCGCGATCAGACGCAGCATGTCTTCAAGCGGATAGCGCAGATACGCGCCGTTGGCCGCTTTTTCGCCGTCTGGCACGAGCCACAGACGCCGCAAGCCGAGAATGTGATCGATGCGCACGCCGCCTGCGTGCGCGAACGCGGCGCGCAGCATGTCGATGAACGCGGCGAAACCCTGCGTGCGCATCGCGCGCGGTGAAAACGTAGTGAGCCCCCACGCCTGGCCCGCCTGATTGAACAGATCGGGCGGCGCGCCGACCGATACGCCTGTCAGCATTTCGTCGCGATACGACCATGCATGACTGCCGGCGCTGTCGCAGCCTACCGCGAGGTCGGCGATCAATCCGACGGCCATGCCGGCATCGCACGCCGCATGCTGCGCGTGCGAGAGCCCTTTCGCAGCGAGCCACTGCAGGAACAGATGAAACTCGACTTCGTGACGATGCGCCTGCGCGAACGCTTCGACTTCTTCGCTGCGCGGATCGCGCAGGGTTTCCGGCCAGTTGCGCCAGTGACCGTCGCCGTCCGGCGCTGCAAGTTGCGCGGCCTGCAACGCCTCGAAGCGTGCGTGATCTTCGAGCGCGCGTCCGCCGCGCGTGCAGAAGCCGTGGAATTCGAGCGCACGTGGCGCGTCCTGCGCGCGCTCGTGAACGCAGAAATGTTCGAAAAGCGTCCGCAATACCTTGAGTTTCAGCACGGCCGCGGCCGGCCAGTCGATCAGCGGCAACGCTTCGAGTTGCGACCAGGTTTCGCCGGCCTCTACCTTGACGATTGCCGCACGCGCGGCTTCCGCGCCGAACACAGCGGCAGGATCGATATGCAGCACGTTCAACCACAACCGCGACGACGGCGAATACGGACTGAACCGTTCCGGCTCGGCGCTGAACATCGCATGCGTGGGGCTGACTGCGAGCGCGTGCGCGCCACGTTTCGCGCTTTCGATCGCAAGCGCGGTGAGCGCCGAATAATCGCCGATGCCGCCGTCGCCCGTGCGACGCAGTCCGTACAACTGCGCGGCTACGCCCCATAGCGGCGGCACGCTGGACGTGTCCTCATGCATGACACGCCACGCGTCAGCGACGGTGTAGCAGCGCCTGGGCGCAACGGCCAGCGTCATGCGCTGCTCGTTGATGACGAGCGAGTGATAGCCGACCTCGCTGATCGGCGAAAGCAGCGCGGCTTCCCCTTTTGGCGCTGTGAAGCGGCCATCGATAATCGAGCCGCTTTCGAGTTCGATGCGGTAACGGCTGCCGGATTTCACCGCGGCAGCCGGCAACGCAATGCCGCGTTCGCATTCGGCGGTCATCAGGGGCGGCAGGCGGCGTCCGGTCGCTTCGACGTCGAGCGCTGCCGCACTCTGTCGGAGTTGCGTGGCATTACTGCACGGCAATCCCATGCGTTCGAGCAGCGTAGCGAGCGTGCTGTCGGGTACGCGTTGCATCACACCATGCGCGTTTCCCCATTGGACTTCGAAACCCGCGCGCACAGCGAGGCTCTCAAGTGTTTCGCTGGAGTGTCGGTTAGCGTTCACGCGTGCGGCTCCGGTTCTGCGACCTTGCGTGCGTCGTGACCGGTGGCGTAGCCGCTGACGTCGCCCGTCAGCCACGCGACGAACGAAAACGGCGGCAGTTCTTTTGCCACGACACGATCCCGCGCGCGCGCGGGCGTTTCGAAAATCACCTTGCCGGCAGGCATTTCCATGAACGGCACGCTTTCGCGCGAAAGATTGAGTGCGATGGATAGTCGCTCGCCATCGCCGAGTTTCCAGCTTGCGATGAGCGCATTCGCGTCGCCGCCGGTCTGCGCCGGCAGCACGCGTGCGCCCAGTGGCTTTGTGTGCCGGAGTCGCGGCGTGACCAGTTTCGCGCGAACGGCCAGGGCCGATTTATAGAAGTGCATCCATTCGAGCCGTTCGGCGCCCTCCGCTTCCCACGACGGTGACGACGAAGCAAACGTGCGTGCATCGTTCGGATCGGGAATCTGCGCGCGGCGCTTTTCGTCGCTGAAGGCCGAGAAGCGTGCGAATTCACGGCGGCGGCCTTCGCGCACTGCGTCCGCGAGATCGCCGGTGTAGTCGGTGAAGAAGAAAAACGGCTGTTCGGAGCCGGATTCTTCATCCATGAAGAGCAGCGGAATCTGCGGCGACAGCAGCAGGAGTCCGGTAGCCGCACGCAACGCTTCGGGCGAACATAGCGAGCGCAGTCTTTCACCCATCGCGCGGTTGCCGACCTGATCGTGGTTCTGCAGAAACATCACGAACGAGGTGGGCGGCAGATGGCCGCTCGGCTCGCCGCGCGGCCGGTTATCGTGGATCGGCGACGGGTCGCCCTGATAGCCGAAGCCTTCGCCGAGCACCCGCGCGAGGCGTTGCATCGGCTGGTCCGCGAACGCGTGGTAGTAGCCTTCGTGTTCGCCGGTCAGCAGCACGTGCAGCGTGTTGTGTGCATCGTCATTCCATTGCGCGTCGAAGTGCGTGTCGAGCAGTGCAGCCGTGTTGTGCTCGTTCTCCAGCACGAGATGCACGTGTCTGCCATGCTGAACGTGCGCGCGGACGTGATCGGAAAGCTCGCGCAGCCATTCATCGTTATCGATCGCGTGGACCGCATCGAGACGCAGGCCGTCGAAGCGATATTCGTCGATCCAGTAGCGCGCGTTGTCGCAGAAGAATTCGTTCACTTCGATGCGATCGAAATCGATCGCCGGGCCCCACGGCGTATGCGTGTCTTCGCGAAAGAACGACTTCGCGTATTGATGCAGATAGTTGCCGTCCGGACCGAAATGGTTGTACACCACGTCAAGAAACACCTGCAGCCCGAGGCCATGCGCGTGGTCGACCAGCGCTTTCAGATCTTCTGGCCGGCCATAGCTGGAGTCGGGCGCGTAGGGCAACACGCCGTCGTAGCCCCAGTTGCGTGTGCCAGGGAAGTCGTTGACCGGCATCAGCTCGATCGCCGTCACACCGAGTTCGACGAGCGCCGGCAGACGCTGCGTCACCCCTTTGTAGCCGCCTAGCGCGCCGACGTGCAACTCGTACAGCACGGTTTCTTCCCACGGCCGGCCATGCCAGTTCGTGTGCTGCCACGTGTACGCGCGCGGATCGATCACTTCGCTCGGCCCGTGCACATCCTGCGGCTGGAAACGGGACGCCGGATCGGGCACGGTCAGCCCGTCATCGAGGCGATATCGATAAAGCGTGCCCGCGCCGCACGCGACTTCCGCTTCGAACCAGCCGTTGCCGGTGGGCGTCATCGCGACTGATGCCGTCGGCGCGCCCCCTTCGATCTCAACCGTCACCACCCTGCACGACGGCGCCCAGAAGCGAAAGCGCGTGCGCGGCTGCGGGCTGTCCGCGCCGCGCAGTTGCGCGCCGAACGGCAGGCAGTGCGCGTAATGGCGCTTGTGCGGATCAATCGGACTTTGAGACATGATTCATCACCATTCAGTTTGACGTCGCCCGGATTGGGTGCCGCATCGGGTGGGTCAGCGGATGCGGCATTCGATCCAGTGCGCAACGTCGGCGGCGCGACTCAATTGTGGTCCGGCGCGCCACCCGGATCGGGCGGCAGCGCGGTCAACAGGCGCGGTCCATATTGCGCGCCCGCACGCCAGCCAGCCTGCCAGTCCGCGTCGCCGACCGGCAGCGCGCCAACCACGACGAGCGCATGCGCGGCGACTTCGAGGCTGGGCGTTGCAAGCGGATGCGGCGGCGCTTCCGGACGGGCCGTATCGAGCAGCACATTCCATTCCAGATGCGGCGGAGGCGGCGTGAAATCCAGCGCCTCCGACGATGCGTTCAACATCATCAACAATACTTCCGTTTGACCATTGAGATCGGGCCCGGCGCGACGAAACGTCAGCGCGCGTCCTTCGGGGTCCTGCCACGCTTCGATCGTCAATGGCTCGCCGCGTTCATCGAACCAGCCAACATCGTAAAGTCCAGGCAGCACTTCTTGATCGCCGGACAGGAAGCGCGTCTCGCGAAAGAGCGGATGCGCCTTACGCAATGCGATCACGCGTGAGACGAATTCTGTCATCCGCGCACCGCTTGGAAGCGTCGCGCGCTCCCAGTCGAGCCACGAAATCTCGTTATCCTGACAGTATGCGTTGTTGTTGCCCTGCTGGGTGCGACCGAACTCGTCGCCGGCGAGAAAGAGGGGCGTGCCGAGCGCGGTGAAGAGCGTCGCGATCATCGAGCGCGCGACGCGCGCACGCGTTTCGATGATGTCGGGATCGTCTGTCGGCCCTTCGATACCCCAGTTCCTGCTGCAGTTCTCGTTGTGGCCGTCGTTGTTATCTTCGGTGTTGGCCTCGTTGTGCTTCTGTTCGTAGGCGGTCAGATCGGCGAGGGTGAAGCCGTCATGCGATGCAATGAAATTGACCGACGCCCATGGCTTTCTGCCGCGCCGGTTGAAGAGATCGGCGGATCCTGTCAGACGCGCGGCGAGGTCAGGGCGAAGACCGGCGTCGCCGCGCCAGAAACGGCGCACGGTGTCGCGGAAGCGATCGTTCCATTCGCAGAACCCCGGCGGATGATTGCCGAGCTGATAGCCGCCCGGGCCGATATCCCAGGGCTCCGAAATGAGCTTGCGCTGCGACAGCACCGGATCCTGACGGACCGCATCGAAAAAGCCGGAGCCGGGATCGAAGCCGGAATATTCACGACCGAGCGTCACACCCAGATCGAAACGGAAGCCGTCGATGTTGAACGCAGTCGACCAGTAGCGCAACGAATCCATCACCATCTGCAACACGCGCGGATGCGGCATGTTCAGCGTGTTGCCGCAGCCGGTATCGTTGATGTGGTGGCGCTCGTCGCCGGGAATCAGGCGGTAGTAGCTGGCGTTGTCGAGACCGCGCCATGAGACCGTCGGCCCCAGTTCGTTGCCTTCGCAGGTGTGGTTGTAGACCACGTCGAGAATGACTTCGATACCGGCTGCATGGAGTTGCCGCACGGCAATGCGCATTTCGTCGAGCCGATGCATCGACAGATAGGACGGCTCCGGCGCAAAGAACGCAGCCGTGTTGTAACCCCAGTAGTTGTGGAGCCCGCGGCTCACGAGAAAGCGGTCGTTCAGAAGCGCGTGCACCGGCAGTAGCTCCACTGCAGTCACGCCGAGCTTGAGCAGATGGTCGATGAACTCCGGCGACGTGAGCCCGGCAAACGTACCGCGTTCGTGGTGACGCAGATCGGGTCGCATCATCGACGCGCCGCGCAGATGCGTCTCGTACATCACCGTCTCGCCCCACGGCACGTTCGGCCTTGCATCGTGCGACCAGTCGAACGCTTCGTCGATGACGACGCACTTCGGCATCGCGGGTGCGGAATCGCGACGATCGATCGAAAGATCGAGCCGGTTCGAATGCACGCGGTAACCAAAGAGCGCGTCCGACCAGCGGAACTGGCCGACGAGCTTGCGCGCGTACGGATCGAGCAGCAGTTTGTGTGGATTGAACCGATGCCCGTGTTGCGGCTGATACGGGCCGTCAGCACGAAAACCGTAGACGGTGCCTGGATGCGCGCCCGGCAGATAGCCGTGCCAGACTTCGTCGGTGGATTCGGGCATGTCGAAGCGCGTCAGCTCCTTGCGCCCGGTCGGGTCGAAGAGGCACAACTGCATCCGGTGCGCGTTCGCGGAGAACACGGCGAAGTTCACGCCGAGGCCATCCCAGCTGGCCCCAAGCGGGTAGGAAGAACCCGGCAATAGCCGGTCGGGCAATGCATGCGACATGATTCCCGTTCCTTGTTCTGATTTGTGCGCTATCGGGAACTACAACCGGGCGCGCGTCGCCTTCGACACGCGCACCGCTTCTTGCTGACAGCCTCACTCCGCCCGCAGGACGATCGTCGCGAGCGGCGGCAGCACCAGTGATGCCGATTGCGGTTTGCCGTGACTCACCACGTCTTCCGTGTGGATCAGCCCGCCGTTGCCGACATTCGAGCCGCCATACACGCCTGCATCCGTATTGAGCACCTCACTCCACCGGCCGTTGCGCGGCATGCCGAGCCGATAGCCCAGTCGCGGCACCGGCGTGAAGTTGCAGACGGCGACGAGTTCGCGCCCCGCACCGTCCACGCGCCGGAACGCGAACACGCTGTTTTCGCGATCGTCGCCGATCAGCCACTCGAAGCCGCCCGGCTCGCTGTCGAGCACGTGCAGCGCGGGTTCGCTGTCGTAGAGGCGGTTCAGGTCGCGCACCAGCATCTGCGCGCCGTGATGCAGCGGATCGTCCAGCAGATGCCAGTGCGGCGACTGATCGTGATTGAACTCGGCCAGTTGCCCGAATTCGCCGCCCATGAAGAGCAGCTTCTTGCCGGGGTGGGTCCACATGAAAGCGAAATACGCGCGCAGATTCGCGAATTTTTGCCAGCGGTCGCCGGGCATCTTGCCGAGCAGCGAACCCTTGCCGTGCACGACCTCATCGTGGGAAAGCGGCAGCACGAAGCGTTCGGAATACGCGTACACCATCCCGAACGTCATCTGGTGATGATGGTAGCGGCGATGCACGGGGTCTTCCTGCATATAGTGCAGCGTGTCGTGCATCCAGCCCATGTTCCACTTGAAGTCGAAGCCGAGGCCGCCCTGATCGAGCGGTGCGGTGACGCCTGGCCACGCCGTCGATTCTTCGGCGATCGTCATGGCGCCGTGCACGTCGGGCATGTGTTTGACTTCGTGATTCAAACGCTTCAGGAACGCGATCGATTCGAGGTTTTCGCGGCCGCCATGGATGTTCGGCACCCATTCACCGGCCGCGCGCGAATAGTCGCGATACAACATCGACGCCACCGCATCCACCCGCAGACCGTCAACGTGATAGCGCTTCAACCACGCCAGCCCGGAAGCCACCAGGAACGCGCTCACCTCGTTGCGACCGAGGTTGTAGATCATCGTGTTCCAGTCCTGGTGATAGCCTTCGCGCGGGTCAGCGTGCTCATACAGCGGCGTGCCGTCAAATTCGACCAGACCGTGTGCATCGTTCGGAAAATGCGCGGGCACCCAGTCGAGAATGATGCCGAGCCCCGCCTTATGCGCGCTGTTCACGAACGCGGCGAATTCTTCCGGCTTGCCGAAACGCGCGGAGGGCGCGAACTGCGCGAGCGGCTGATAACCCCACGAACCGCCGAACGGATGCTCGGCAACCGGCATGAATTCGAGGTGCGTGAAGCCCATGCCCTTCGCGTATGGAATCAGACGATCGGCCATCTCCGTCCACGTCAGTCCGCGATGACCTTCTTCTGCGACGCGCAACCACGACTCGGCATGCACCTCGTAGATCGATATCGGCGATTTCGCGGTCTGCTTGACGCCGCGCGACTGCATCCACGCGTGGTCGCTCCATGGAAACTGCTCGACCTCGTCGACATTCGCAACCACCGAGCCTGTAGCCGGCGGCCGTTCAGTCTGCATCGCGCACGGGTCGGCCTTGAGCGGCAGCGGATGACCGTCGCGCGTCAGCATCTCGTACTTGTAGCGTGTGCCTGCGCCAATGCGCGGCACGAACAGTTCCCACACGCCGGCCTGATGACGCAGACGCATCGGATGACGACGCCCGTCCCACGAGTTGAAATCGCCGACGACGGACACACGTCGCGCATTCGGCGCCCACACTGCGAAGCGCACGCCCGGCACGCCGTCGAGGGTGACGGGCCTTGAGCCGAGACATTCGAGCACGGCATACGGATCGCCGTGCGAGAGCCGCGTCAGGGCTTCGTCGGATAGCACGTTGCCGAACGAGTAGGTGTCTTCGATCTCCTGCTGCGTGCCATGCCAGTCGATCCGCAGACGATAGGGCACCGCTTCCGGAACGTGTCCCGCGAACAGGCCGTGATGAATGTGCGTGAGCTGGCCGAGTGTGCGACCGTTATCGCGTGCGATGATCGTAACGCCAGTTGCATTCGGCAGCAGCGCGCGCACGACCGGACCGGCATCCGTTTGATGCATGCCGAGTTGCGAGAACGGATCCGGGTGACGTGCCTCGACCAGCGCGTCGATATCGAGCGGATTCAGCCCGATTGTAAGGTCTCGGTCATTCATGGTCGCCCCCGCCCTGCGGGTTGGGTGCAGCGTGATCGTGCGATGGCGTGCCCGTATCGCCGAGCATGCGGCTCGCGAGCGCCGCGAGACCCCGCACGGGAAGACCGAGCCATGTCGGCCGGTTCGCTGCTTCGTAACGGATTTCGTACGCGGCCTTTTCGATCAGGAACAGATTGAGCAAGCCTTCCTCGAACTCCGGCGCAACAAGGGGTTGCGGCGCAGCGTTGACGGCCGTGCGGTAATGATCGAGGAATGCCTGGGTCGCGTACCCGCGGAAGCGGTCGAACAGCGCGCGCTTGCGGTCGGCGGTCTGCTGCGGCGCGTGTTCCATCGTGGATTGCGCCGCTGCGCTCGCGTACGAAAGCGAACGCATCAGCCCCGCGACATCGCGCAGTGGGCTCGACTTCATGCGCCGCTCTTCGAGCGTGCGCGCTGGCTCGCCTTCGAAATCGATCAGGAACGCGTCGCCCTGTGCGATCAGCACCTGGCCCAGGTGGAAGTCGCCGTGAATGCGAATGCGCAGTGCGCCCGCGTCGGCCGGCACCAGGTTTGCCACGGCTTCCGTGAGCGCCTCACGCCGGTCGAGCAGGCTCTTCGCGAGATCGCGCGTATCGTCGACGAGTTGATCCATGCGTTCCACCAGCATGTCGAGTGCGGCGGCCAGAAGCGATTGCGTTCCGTCGGTCCACGCCTTCACCTGATCGGGCGTCGCGGTTTCGGGCGCGAACGCCGGGTCGTCGGACGGCGACGCAAGCGCCACGTGCAGTTCGCCAAGACGCTTGCCGATGATGCCGGCGAGCGACCGGTAGCCTTCGATCGCTTCTTCTTCGTTCATGCGATCGGGCGACTGCTCGTTTCCGTCGGTCGCGAGCGCGAGCTCATCGACTACGCGGCGCAGGTAATCGAGTGCCCAGTTCCACGCGTCGCCCTGGTTGTCGACGAAGCCTTGCAGGATCGCGAGCGTGTGCGGCACGCCGGCCGGGTCCACGCGCACGACTTCACCGAGTAACGGCGCGGTGTTCTGATAGCCGATCTGCGTCAGATAGCGGCTCATTTCCGCTTCTGGATGAACGCCGTCGACGAGTCGCCGCACGAGCTTCAGCACGATTGCATCGGCGATCACGAGCGAGCTGTTGCTCTGCTCGGCTGCGAGCCAGCGGATTTCCGGCCGGTCGCCCAGATCGAGTTCGTCGAACCGGTCGGTCGGCACAAAGCGGATCTCGCTCTTCTGCACCGTCGGAATGACGGCGCGCTCGCGCAGTTTGCGCAACACGCCGTGCGCGAATTGCGGCAGCGAGAAGGCGTCCGTCAGATGCCCGATGTTGCGGGCGCGGCGCACGCGCGCGAGCGCGAGCTGCATGAAGAGCGGCGTAGTCGTGTCGCTGCCCCAGGTGATCGCGATCGGCACGACGTAGCGTTCCGTATGGTTGCGGACGTCCGCTTCGATTTCGGTGAACGCGAAACCGGCGTCGGGAATCGTCGTCAACGCGGCGAGGCGTACTGCCTGCAGCTTCTGGTCCTTCGACGCAAACCAGCGGCGCCGCGTCAGCCACGAAGGCAGCACCTCCGATTCCAGCAGGCGGACGTTTTCCGGCGTCGGACCCAACTGGCCTTCGCGGATCACGATCGTGACGAATTCGGGCAACGGCTCGGAATGCGCCTGGCTCCATGCTGGACGCTGGCTGCCGGGGCACAGCAGGAACCACAGGAAACCGTACGGCGGGAACGTCAACAGATACGTGAGCTGGCCGATCGCCGGGAACACGGAATCGGCCGTCATTTCGATCGGCACCGTGCCCGCGAATTCCGACAGATCCAGTTCGACGGCCTGCGGCGCACGCGAAAGATTCGCGACGCAGAGGATTGTCGGCTCATCCGGCACCTCTCGCAGATACGCGAGAATCTTGCGGTTTTCAGGCTTCAGGAAGCGGATCGTGCCGCGTCCGAACGCACGCTTCGCGCGGCGCGTGGCGAGCATCCGGCGCGTCCAGTTCAGCAGCGAATGGGGGTCGCGGCTTTGCGATTCGACATTGACCGCGTCGTATCCGTACAGCGAACCCATCACCGGCGGCAACACAAGCTGCTCGGGATCGGCGCGCGAGAAACCGCCATTGCGGTCCGACGACCATTGCATCGGCGTACGCACGCCATCACGGTCGCCCAGGTGAATGTTGTCGCCCATGCCGAGCTCGTCGCCGTAATAGATGACCGGCGTGCCGGGCATCGAAAGCAGCAGCGAATTGATCAGTTCGATGCGCCGGCGGTCGCGTTCCATCAGCGGCGCAAGACGGCGACGGATGCCAAGATTCAGCCGTGCGCGACGATCGCTTGCATACGTGTTCCACAGATAGTCGCGCTCGGAGTCGGTGACCATTTCCAGCGTCAGCTCATCGTGATTGCGCAGGAAAATGGCCCACTGGTTGGACTCGCCGAGATCCGGTGTCTGCCGCATGATGTCGGTGATCGGAAAGCGGTCCTCGCTCGCAATCGACATGTAGATGCGCGGCATCAGCGGGAAGTGGAACGCCATGTGGCATTCGTCTTCGTCGCCGAAATATTCCTTCACGTCTTCCGGCCACTGATTTGCTTCGGCGAGCAGCATCCGGTTCGGATACTCGGCATCGATCGTTGCGCGGATCTTCTTCAGGATCGCGTGCGTTTCAGGCAGGTTTTCGTTGTTCGTGCCTTCACGTTCGACGAGATACGGCACGGCATCGAGCCGCAGCCCGTCGATGCCCATGTCGAGCCAGAACCGCATCACCTGCAACACTTCCTTCAGCACAGCCGGATTGTCGAAGTTCAGGTCGGGCTGATGCGAATAGAAACGATGCCAGTAGTACGCGCCCGCAACGGGATCGTGGGTCCAGTTCGACGGCTCGGAATCGATGAAGATGATCCGCGTCTCGGTGTATTTCTGGTCGGTATCGGACCACACATAGTAGTTGCGATGATTCGAGCCCGGCTTCGCGCGACGTGCGCGTTGAAACCACGGGTGCTGGTCCGACGTGTGGTTGATGACCAGTTCGGTAATCACGCGGATACCGCGCGCGTGCGCTTCCTGGATGAAGTGTTTGACGTCGGAGAGATTGCCGTAATCCGGATGCACGTTGCGGTAATCGGCGATGTCGTAACCATCGTCGCGACGCGGCGACGGATAGAACGGCAGCAGCCAGATCGCGTCGACACCGAGTTCGGCGATGTAATCGAGCTTCGCAATCAGCCCCGGAAAATCGCCGACGCCGTCGTTGTTCGCATCGAAGAACGACTTGATGTGCACCTGATAGATGATCGCGTCCTTGTACCAGAGCGGATCGTCGCTCAATGTGGATGGCTTGCCGCGCCGGGCGCCGGCCCTGTGCGGTGCCGGATGGCCAACCGGCGCTGCTACGCTGGCCGTCGCGCTGGTCGTGCGTGCATGCGAGGAGCTTTCGGACGTGTCGTCGCGTTTCATATCGCACCTTCATTCGGAGAGTCGACTTCGACGTCTGTCTCGCCGTGGTTGTCAGGGATGTCGCGCGGTAGTCCGCCGGCGGGCGCAATGCGCCAGATTGCAAACGGTCGCGTGCCGGGGTCGAGCCGCACGTGTTGCCACCTTCCGTACCATTCGAAGCGTTGGCCGGTCATCTGGTCGATGACTTCGATCGCGGCCTGATCGTTCAGATGCCAGTGCGCGAACGTCGCCCATGAAAGCTCGATATCCGCGCCCTGTTCGTTGAGCGGATCGAGATTGATCGCGACGATGATCACGTTGTCGCGCGCTTCGGTTGCCTTCTCGAAGAACAGGATGTGATCGTTGTGCGCGGGCAGAAACGTGAGGTTCAGATGCGTGTGCAACGCAGGATTCGCGCGGCGAATGCGGTTGAGCGCCGTGATTTCGCCGACGATGTTGCCCGGCCGGTTCCAGTCCCACGCGCGCAGCTGGTATTTCTCTGAGTCGAGATATTCCTCGCTGTTCGGCAGTGCGGCCCCTTCACAGAGTTCGAAGCCGCAATACACGCCCCACAGGCCAGACAGCGTCGCAGCCAGCGCCGCGCGAATCACAAAAGCCGCGCGGCTCTGCGATTGCAGATGACGCGGATTGATGTCGGGCGTGTTGACGAAGAAATTCGGCCGGTAGACTTCGCGCGCGCTGGTTTGCGTGAGTTCGGTCAGGTACTCCGTGAAATCACGCTTCGATTCACGCCACGTGAAATACGTGTACGACTGCGAGTAGCCGACCTTCGCGAGCCGGTTCATCATGCGTGGCCGCGTAAACGCTTCGGAGAGGAAGATCGTATCGGGGTGACGCGCACGCACGTCGGCGATCATCCATTCCCAGAACGGAAGTGGTTTCGTATGCGGATTGTCGACGCGGAAAATGAGCACGCCCGCGTCGATCCAGAACAGGATCACGTCGCGCAATGCGATCCATAAATCGGGCCTCGCGTCGTGCGCGTAGAAATCCGGGTTCACGATGTCCTGATACTTCTTCGGCGGATTTTCTGCGTAACGCAGCGAGCCGTCGGGACGCCAGGCGAACCACGTCGGATGCTCCTTCAGCCATGGGTGATCGGGCGAACACTGAATCGCGAAATCGAGCGCGATTTCGAGGCCCTGTTCGTGAGCGGCGGCGAGCATTTTTCTGAAGTCGCCGAGCGTGCCCAGTTCGGGATGCACACCCGTGTGGCCGCCTTCCGTGCCGCCGATCGCATACGGGCTGCCGACGTCGCCCGGTAGCGCGTTCAGCGTGTTGTTGCGACCCTTGCGGTTCGCGACGCCGATTGGATGGATCGGCGGGAAGTACAGCACATCGAAACCCATCTCGCGGATGCGTGGCAGCTTCGTGATGACATCGGCGAACGTGCCGTGCCGGTTCTCGTCGTCGCTCATCGAACGCGGGAAGATCTCGTACCAGCTCGCAAAGCGCGCGGCGGCACGTTCGGCCTCAATCCGGTAGATGACCGGATCGCGCGTGAGAAACGGGCGATGGCGCGCAGCGGCGATGGCTTTTGCCGTCGCGGGCGCGAGCAGCAGTTCGAGGCGGCCTGCGGTGTCGGCTTTGGCGAATTCCGTCACGATCTGCATGAGTGGCCCGGTCACTGCGCCTTCCGCCGTTTCCACTTCGGCAAGCACAAGTGCAAAGAGATGACTCGCTTCGTCGATTTCAAGCTCGACGGTCTGGCCGGCCTTCAGCTTCTTCTGCACGTGCTCGGTGAGCGACGCGAAGTCGTCGCGCCATGCCGTTACCGTGAATTCATGGCGGCCGACCCGTTCGAGCGGAATGCGCGCGGACCAGAGGTCATTGCCGGGCGGCTGCGCTGGAAACATCGGTGCTTCGTGCCAGACGGTTTCGTCGGCGGCGCGCCAGATGACGGCCGCTGCGATCCTGTCGTGACCTTCGGCGAATACCGCGGCCTTCACTTCGACGCGCTCGCCCACGATGCGCTTGACCGGGAAACGTCCGGCATCGATCGACGGCGTCACGCTTTCGATCGCGACACGCGGTGCGGCGATGGCGTCCATGACGGTTTTGTGGCCGCTGCGGTTGCTGTTCGCCTTGTCGATGGGCGGCGCGAGTACGACGGGCTTGTCTGGCGCCGCACTGAACAACCGGCACGCGCCGGGTTTGAGCGTGAACGGCGGCAGCGAGCGCTTCGGCGCGTCCGTTTCGCGGTTGAGCGGCGCGAAGCGCGTGAAGTTGCCCGGCACGCCGTCGAGGAAGCGCGCCGGATCGACGGGCACCGGCACATCGCGGTCGGGATTGATGACGATGAGCACCGCTTCTTCCGAGTCTCGCAGGTCAGTATGGTCACCGCGCAGCAGCACGGTTGCCGGCGCACCCGGACCGCTGAGCGCGCGCAGTTCGCCGGCCGCGCCGAGCGTTTTCAGGCCGCGCTGCAAGGCGTTCGCGTGAACGATGTCTTTCGTCAGGTCAAAGCGGGCGGCCTCGCGTGCGGCGGCGTAATCGGCTTCGTTGCCGCGCGTGTACGACATGGGCAGCGCCATGCCGTATTCGAAGCCCATCGGCACGAGCCAGCCCGAGCCGACCCCCGCCGCGAGATTGAGCGCGCGCCGGTAGACGCGCTCGACGACGCCGGCGTCGTGCACGTCGGGCAGATCGGCGACGAGTCGCGTGCCGTACGGTGCTTCCGGGAAGGCGATGGGCGGCGCGACGCGCATGAGCGTCGCGTGTTCCTCGGTCAGCCACGCCGCACGGAAGTCCCACCAGCGCGCCGACGAGAAGACGCTGTCGAAACCGGCGCCGGCGAGCTTCGCGATGTCGTCACGCGCGAGGCCAGGCGTGGCCGCGAGAAACCGCACATCCGGATGCCGGGCGTGTACGGCCTCGCCAAGCCTCCGCCACGCGCCGATCGGCACATGCTGTGGCGAATCGAAACGAAAGCCACCTATGCCCGCTGTGGCCAGCGCCGAGAGCTGTTGCGTCCACCAGTCGAGCAGATGGCCTGACGTCTCGGGGCTCGCGAAATTCGCGTAAGCCACGTTGTCCTCGCGATGCCCGTGGCGCGGATCGAGCCGCGCTTCTTCCGGCTCGAACGGATGAAACCAGTCGGCATGATCGCGGAACAGCGTGCCGTCGACGGCAACGCGGTCGGGCACGATGTCGAGGAGCACGGTCAGCCCGTGCTCGCGGGCCGATCCGGCGAGTTCGTGCAGGGCGTCGGTAGCCGGCTGCCGGGCGTCGAATACGGGATGAAGCCGGTCATGATCGGCGACGATCTGTCCGTGGCTGGCCATGCCGGGCTGAAACGGCGCGCCGATCAACACATGATCGAAGCCGAGCGATGCCGCATGTTCAAACTGGGCGGCCCAGGCCTCGATCGGTCCGACGAGGAGGGGATGAAGGAAATAGATCCGCGGCGCGTAAGCGTGGGGAGATTCCATCGGTCGTGTCCAGATTGGTCCTGCCGCGGTGTGGATGCACGTACGGTACGATCACATCGCTCGTTGGGCTTCCAGAGCCGGATGCCGCGCAATGCCAGACGGATGCATGAGGCACGTGCGCGTACTGGTCAATGTAGTGCAAAGATCGACATGTCGCCGCATGGAATCGCGAAGCCGGTCCGCAAAGGCGCGCGCAACGGTTCCAGGCCGGATCGACTGGGGTCATGCAGCAAACGCTGTGCCAGACGCATGGCAGGGACGGCGCGCAGCCACGCGCGACCCGCACAGGCAGGCGGCATGCGGGGCGCGTGTAAAACGGGCGGTTCAACCGTGGCTTTTACACGGCTACGGCGGTACGTCTGACGATCAGGGGCCGAGCAGGCCGGCGGCGATGTTCACGCACAGCCCGAGCACCGCAACGTTGAAATAGAACGACAGCACTGATTGCGCGAGCACGGCGCGCCGCATCGAGCGTGAACTCAGCGCGATGTCGGCCGTCTGCGAGGCGACGGCGATCGTGAATGAGAAGTACAGGAAGTCCCAGTAATCGGGCTTGAGGCCATGATCGGGAAACCGCAGCGGGGTTTCCTTCTGGTCGGCGCTGTAGTAGAGACGCGTGTAGTGCAGCGTGAAGATCGTCGGAATCAGGAACCACGCGCCCATCAGCGTTGCGCCCGTTATCGCGTAGTGCACTGCGCCCGTGCCGCCCTTAATGCCTTTCACGGTCGCCAGTTCGAGCACGATTGCTGCGATGCTTGCGACCGTCGCCACGCAGATCATGAAGAGCACCACGCCCGCATTCTCATCTTCGCGTACTGCGAACTCGCGCACCTGAGCCTGCTTCGTGGTCGCCATGTGGGACCAGAGGAGCGCGAGATAGGCCCATACCGCGACGTCCCACGCGCACAGCACACGCACCATCGGGCGCAAGGTGCCGGGCAGCAGCACTGCGACGGCCACACCGATGACGAACCCGATAACCATGCGTGGCCGGTTGCGGAGCGCTTGCGGATACAGATTCATGAGCATGTGATAGAAGAGTGTCGGCGTTGGCTAGTCGTGGCGCGCGAAGGGGGCGGGCGGCGTGATCGATTCTACCGTGATGTCCGGCCCTCAATTGTCGAATGCGCGCGCTTTGGCTATAGTCTTTCGCAACGGACGCAGGTCTTCTCGCGCCGGCCTCGCAAATGAAAGGCCGATGTCAGGCCGGCGTCACCACAGGCATCACATCAAGAGACCGCAAAAGCGGCGATGACCAGGTTTGGGGCAGACGGCCCGCATGCGACACCATTGGCGACACGCGTCGCCGCAGGCATGCAGGCTGATCCAATAACATCATCTGGAGCCCCCATGACAGATGTTCGCGAGAACGATGCACCCGCCGCGCTCCTTGCGGCGCCGCAGTCTGCTCGCCGCCGGGCACTGGTCCTCGGCGCGTTCGCCGGCGCGGCCGTACTGGCGTTCACGACAGCAGGCCGCCTCGGCCTGCCGTACGGCCTCTCCGCTATTTCCCCCGCATTCGCCGACGCCCCTCGAGGCGGCGGCCTCGACGCGTTTCTCGCGCTGTCGCAGCATCTCACCGGCCGGACGAGCTTCGATCCGGTGCTGGGCCGGCGGGTCTACGACACCCTGTCTAAATCGGACAGCCAGTTCCCGCAGAACGTCGCTCTGCTCAATACGTGGCTGCAGGGCCACGGTGGCGTGCCCTCCGACACCATCACGCAGGCGCTTCAGGTGGATCAGCCGCCGCTCGCGAAGACTGTCGGCGCAATCATGCGCGCGTGGTATCTCGGCCTCGTGGGCGATGCGCCGCATGTGCAGGTCGTCGCCTGGGAGCGTGCGCTGATGTTCGATCCGGTGAAAGACGTCCTGACAATTCCATCGTATTGCCGCGACGTGCCGTTTTACTGGACCCAAAAGCCTGGGCATGCCTGAACGGTATGCGAGCGGTATGCGAGCGGCACCGGGCGGCACATTGGCTGCCGGTCGTGCTGAATCATTCAGCGACGTCGTCATCGCACAGTTCGCGAATGGGTCGGCGTGATCGCAGCGCCGCGTGATGCGCGCCAGCCGGCACCGGCAAGCGTCCCCATCGACAGACAACAACAAGCCAGCAGGAGAGGGCAACAATGGCAAATTCACATTCGGCCGACGTGGTCGTGGTCGGCTCGGGCGTCGCGGGTGGTCTGGTCGCGCATCAGCTGGCACTGGCTGGCGCATCCGTGATCCTGCTCGAAGCCGGGCCACGCGTTCCGCGCTGGCAGATCGTCGAGAATTTCCGCAACTCGGCGGCAAAATCCGATTTTGCGACGCCGTATCCATCCGCGCCTTACGCACCGCATCCCGAGTATTCCCCCGAGAACAACTATCTGATCCAGAAGGGCGAGTATCCGTACAACTCGCAGTATCTGCGGCTGGTCGGCGGTACGACGTGGCACTGGGCGGCGGCTGCCTGGCGTCTGTTGCCATCAGACTTCAAGCTGAAGACGATGTACGGCGTCGGGCGCGACTGGCCGATTCCCTATGAAGCGCTGGAGCCGTGGTACTTCGCAGCCGAAGTGCAACTGGGCGTGTCGGGTCCGGATTCATCGGTCGATCTGGGTTCGCCGCGCTCGAAGCCCTATCCGATGAGCCCGTTGCCGCTCTCGTACATGGATCAACGTTTTTCCGACGTGCTGAATCGGCAGGGCTTCAAGGTCGTACCCGAACCGGTCGCGCGCAACAGCCGTCCGTACGACGCGCGCCCAACCTGTTGCGGCAACAACAATTGCATGCCGATCTGTCCGATCGCGGCGATGTACAACGGCGTCGTACACGCGGAAAAGGCGGAGCAAGCCGGCGCGACACTGATTCCACAGGCGACTGTCTACAAGGTCGAGTCCGACGAGAAAGGTCTTGTCACCGCGGTTCACTACAAGGATCCGAACGGCAACAGCACGCGCGTGACCGGCAAGCTCTTCGTGCTTGCGGCGAATGGCATCGAAACACCCAAACTGATGCTGATGTCCACCTCCGACAAATTCCCGAAAGGCGTGGGCAACAGTTCCGATCAGGTAGGCCGCAACCTGATGGATCATCCGGGCACCGGCGTCACGTTCCTCGCGAACGAGCCGCTATGGCCGGGACGTGGGCCGATGGAAATGACCTCGATTGTCAACTTCCGCGACGGTGCGTTCCGCTCTGATTACGCGGCGAAAAAGCTGCATCTTTCGAATGGCGTGGCGACGATGAGCGTCACCGCCGACCTGCTGAAAAAAGGCCTGACCGGCGCCGAACTCGACCGCCAGATTCGCGACCGTGCGGCGCGCACGCTGAACATCAACAGCTTCCATGAGCATCTCGCCGAACCGCAGAACCGCATCATTCCGTCGCCGGACCACAAGGATTCGCTCGGTATCCCGCAGCCCGAAATCTACTACTCGATCAACGATTACGTGAAGAGAAGCGCCGCGAATACACATGAGTTGTACTCGCAGATCGCGAGCCTTTTCGGCGGCACGGAAGTGTCTTTCGACGATACCTTCGCGCCGAACAATCACATCATGGGAACGACGATCATGGGCAGCGACGCGTCGGATTCAGTCGTCGATCCCGACTGCCGTTCGCACGATCATCCGAATCTCTTTATCGCCGGGAGCGGCGTGATGCCGACGGCGGCTTCGGTGAACTGCACGCTGACGATCGCGGCGCTTTCGCTTCGGATCGCCGACAAGCTCAAGCGCGAACTCTGACCCACACCCTGACGGAGAGCCACCATGACGAAAGAAACGTCGCGCGTGCAGCCGGCCGGGCCGGGCGCACAGTCGCATCTTTACATCGAGCGTCGGCGTCGCCGTCTTATGGCGACGCTGGCCGCTTCCTTCTGCGTGTTCGCGCTGTATCTCGCGTGGCACGCATCGCATGCGTGGGACGTGAGTCGCGAAGACGAATCGCCGATCGCGGCGGCGCTCGCGCAGGATGCGTCGGGCAACACATCGGGCAGCGCGACGCCCGATCTCGTCAAACGCGGCGAGTACCTCGCGCGCGCGGGTGACTGCGTGGCCTGCCATACCGCCGACAAGAGCCGTCCATTCGCGGGCGGCCTGCCGATCGCCACGCCGTTCGGGACGTTCTATACGCCGAACATCACGCCTGATCCCGACACGGGCATCGGCAACTGGTCCGACGCCGATTTCCTGCAGGCAATGCACGAAGGCATCGGCAAGGGCGGCGAGCGGCTGTATCCGACGTTTCCGTATGCCGAGTACACGAAGGTCACCGATCGCGACGTGCTCGCGATCCGCGCGTATCTGAACACGCTTACGCCGATCCACTACACGCCGCCGCGCAACGATGTGAAGTTTCCGTTCAACCTGCGCTGGCTGATGGTGTTCTGGAACATATTCAACTTCACTGAAGGGCGCTTCGTTCCCGATCCGAAGCAGAGCGCCGAGTGGAATCGCGGCGCGTATCTCGTCGAAGGGCTTGCGCACTGCGAGGAATGCCACACGCCGCGCAATTTCACGCAGGGGTTGAAGACGAGCGAGCGTCTTGCAGGCGCGACGCAGGCCGGCTGGCACGCGTTCAACATCACGCCGCACAGGAACAGCGGCATCGGCAACTGGAGCGATGACGACGTGGCGAGCTATCTCTCGACCGGTGTCGTGCACGGTCGCGCGAACGCTGCCGGGCCGATGGCGGAAGTGGTGGCGGACAGCACGCAGTATCTGACGTCCGAAGACCTGCGTTCGATCGCGGTGTATCTGCGTTCGGTGCCGCCAGTGAATGGCGGCGACACGCGTCCGCGAGAAGCGTGGGGCGAGCCTGCCAACGATGTCGCCGCACTGCGCGGCATGAAGATCAGCGGCGTGAACGGCGCGCAGCTTTTCATCGCCAACTGCGCTGCGTGTCACAACTGGACCGGGCAGGGCATCGGCGCGAGTGCGCCTGGTGCGTATCCTTCGCTGATCCACAACAGTGCGGTTGGCGCGAGCCCGGCGAACAATCTGGCGATGGTGATCCTGCACGGCGTCGAACGTAAGACGAAAGACGCCGATGTATTGATGCCGTCGTTCGCCACGCAACTGTCCGACGATCAGGTCGCGGCGATCACGAACTACGTAACGAAACAGTTCGGTAATCCACAATCGATGGTCTCGGTCGAACAGGTCGTGAAGCTACGTGCGACGCAACAATGACCCTTCCCGCGCGTGACGGCCGGTAGGGCTTGCCGATCACGCGCGGGACAGCGATCGCAACAAACGATACCCGCCGGAAACGATAGACACCCCGCATACGCTATTTTTGCGTGGCACTATCATGGGGCTATGGACCCCGTACTCTTCAACGACGTCTGGCATCACTCCGTCAACCGGAAAGGCCGCGACTTTATCGTCGGCGACCTGCACGGTTGCGTCGATGCGCTACGTTATCTGCTCCGTGAAATCGCGTTCGATCCGGCGCGTGACCGGCTGTTTTCGGTCGGCGATCTGGTGGACCGCGGTACGCAGTCGGAAGAAGCGCTGGCGTTGCTCGACAAACCCTGGTTCTACGCCGTGCTCGGCAATCACGAAGACACGTTGTGCGCCGTCGCAGAAGGGCGGTTGCGCCGGCACTGGTGGTACGGCATCGGCGGATCGTGGGCGGCGACGCTCTCCGACGAGAAGCTGCGCTATTACGCGGAGCGGCTTCGTACGTTGCCGCTTGTACGCGTGGTAGGCAGCGGCGCCGAGCGCTTCAATATCCTGCACGCGGAGTTCTTTGGCACCGACGCCGATCTCGACGCCGGCGACTTCTCCGACGAAACGCGCCAGAAACTGCTGTGGGGCCGCGAACTTGCGATGGGGACGGGCGATCCGCTGCGTCAGCGCGGCCTGTCGCTCACGTATTGCGGACACACGCCGATGCGCGAGTTGCAGCAGATCGGTTCGCAGGTGTTCGTCGACACGGGTGCGTTCGGACCTGGCGGCAAACTGTCGATCGTCGAAGCGCGCCGGTCTCAACGATGGTCGGTGACGGTGGATGTGGCGCGCGCGCATGGCGCGGCCGCGATGGCGTTGCCTTAAGCGGCCTCAGGTTGTGTCGGTTGCGTTCGGTTGGCTCAGGTTGCCTCAGGTTGCCTTGAGGTGCGTTGCGCGAACCGCCCCAATGACGGTCGCGGCTGAAATCAGCCGACCTGGTTCAGTTCGAACACCATATCGACGGCGCTGCCGTTCCAGTTGTATTCCAGATACGCCGCGTGGTGGCAGTCGCGTAGCAGCGTCGTTCTGAACGCGGCGAGACATTCGCCCTCCGCATCCCGCACTGACGGATAGACGATGCCCGACGCGCCCGCGGCCCGCGCCGCGCGTCCGAGCGACTGGCCCGGGACGTAATCGTCCGGCGACAGCACGCCTTTATCGAGCGCTGGATCGTCGCGCAGATCGACCACGTCCCCGTGCGCCATCACCGTGTAGAGACGCATCTGTTGTCGCAACGGCGGTTCGTTCGTCGCCGCGAGAAAATTGCCGGTGTGATAGCGCGTTTCCGCAATCGCCGTGACGCGTGACCGTGCGCAATAGAACACGCCGTAGGTGCCGTCGGAAAAGCGGCTGCCAAGCGGATTCAGATGCGTGAACGCGGCCATGATGGGCCCCCAGCCTGGCCCGAAGCGCCGCTCTTCGCGCGGCACGAGATCGAGTTCGCCGACCTCGGTGCGCAGACGGTCGTTGGTCATCGCTTCGAGGGCATAAAGCGCGTCGAAGTCTTCCGGCGATGCGACGCGATCGAACAGGTTCACAGCCGGAAAACGCGTGGGAATCACCCGATACGCGGGCGACCAGTCAAGCGGCGTCGCACGCCAGCGGTCCTGCCAGTGCGGTGAAGTCACGCCCATCCGCCTCGCATCGCATCGAGATATTGCCGCACCGCGACGAGATCGCTGATATTGCCGGCCAGCATGCGATCGAGCGCGCGACGGCCGCCGAACGGCGGCGCGCTGTTCGGACGGCGGATCCATGTGTCGGCAGCGGACGGCTGCGGCAGCAGGATCTGCAGACCCTTGTATATGCCGAGCAGCAGCGACAGCCGTTCGAGCGTGTCGCGGCCGAGCCTTGCCGTTTGCGGCGCCTGCTTCCATTTGAAGTACGTCGAACGGCCGGGCGAGCCGAGCAGGACAATCTGCTCGTCGGCGCTCAGATCCCAGTCGCGCGCGATATTGAAGAAGGCACGCAGGCCAGCCGCCGACATTTCGGTGAGCGACGGCTCGCCGGCAGACCGCGGAATGGGCCGTTCGGCAGATGACGCATGGGCGGCGCTGGACATGGCTATTTAGTCCTCAATTAAACCATAAACGAATATTAGTCTATTTGTGGATTAAAGCAAGCGGGTGTGGCGGATTGAAACGCTGCTGCAGCGGGCATTTATTGGCGGGAAATATTGATCCGTTCCGGTTGGTCATCCCGAATTTTCCCGTGGGTATAATCGCGCCCCCACAGTTAGTTGAAGATCAGGAGTCAGGTGTGCGAGCAGTCGTAGTAGCGGTGGTCATCGGTCTCTTTTCCGGCGCAGCGATGGCGGCGGATCATTACGTTGAAGTGTGGAATCCGCCCGAGGCGTCGACGCAAAAGCACGCCGCAGCGCCGAAGCGTGCGGCTTCGAAGCCGGCGCAAGGCGCGAAGAGCGCGAGTCAGAAAGCCGCGAAGAGCGCCACGAAGAGCGCCGCGAAGAGCGCCACGAAGGCCACGAAGGCCGTATCGAAGAGCAACGGGAAAAATGCGCCGAAAGTAGCATCGGGCAAAACGAAGCCTGCGCAGGTTGCAGCGAAGCCCGTACAAGAAAGCGCTGCGCCGCCGGGCAAGGCGAAAGGTCAGCGCGTAGCCGCGACACCCGCATCCAGCCATGCGAGCACGGCGACGAAATCCGCTCGCACTGCCAGCGTCAAGCCGAAGTCCGCAGCGCCCGGCCGCGAGTTGCCGCCGATTTTGGGCTGACTCCGGAAAGCGCCGCGCGCCCCAGATCCACGATGCGTGCGGACAGATTTTCGAGCCGCGGCGACTGCACCTTCCACGCGTGCCAGAACAGTTCGATGTCGGTCGGCTGCCTTGGCGCGAGATCGACGAGTTCGCCTCGCGAAGGAATTTCAAGCAACGGCGGGCAATGCCATATCCGACTTATCTTATCGGCGGAGCGCAGGATGACCCATCACCCACTCTCCAACCCACCCGCCAGCAACCGCAACGTCTCCAGCGTCCGCCGGTCGCGCACGCGCGAATGCATGGTTACGCGCGATTCGGGCAACGCCGGCAGGCCGAGGCGCGAGCCGACGTCCACCAGACCGCGCGGCGCGACGCGCCGCGCCAGCGGCGACACCGCGATGCCCGCCGCCGCCGCCGCGCCCACTGCAGCCACGCCGCCGCCAATAAACGCTTCGTGCCACGCAATGCCCGCATCGTCGAGTGCGCGCAGCGCCGCTCTGCGCACGCTGCACGGCGCTGCCAGCAATGCGAGCGGCAGCGGCTCGTTCAGACGCGGCATCCAGTCGGGCGTAGCGAGCCAGGCGATGGGCTCCGTGAAAAGCGGCTGCGCGTCGTCGCGTGGCGCTTCGTCGGGCTCATAGCGGACGATGACCGCGTCGAGCCGCCGCTCGTCGAACTGATCCAGCAACGCCGCCGACATGCCGAGATGCAGCTCGATCACAAGCCCCGGATCATGCGCTTTCAGCCTGCCGAGCAACTCGGGCAGATTCGCGCCCGCGACATGCTCACTCAAGCCAAGCGCGAGCTTGCGATGTTCCACCGAGAGCGACCCCAACGCCCGTTCATGCGCCTGCAGCAAGTCGCGCGCCGCTTCGAGAAACGCGTTTCCCTCAGCGGACAGCCGCACGAGCCTTGGCGTACGATCCAGCAACTGCCTGCCGAGATGCGCTTCCAGCCGTTTCAGCTTGAGGCTGACGGCGGATTGGGTAGTGCTGAGCGCATCGGCGGCGCGCGTGAAACTGGCGAGATCGGCGACCAGTACGAATGCCCGGACCGCGTCGAGATCGAGAACTTTCATTTCGTTTGAAAATGACTGATATCTTCAATGATATCTACTCATTATGATCTGCGCGGCGCAAGATGGCTACGTGAATTTTTCATTAACTGATGGAGGTCAATCATGCCGCTTACCCGAATTTCACTTCGCGCCGGCAAGCCCGCCGAATATCGCAAGGCGCTGACGGATGGCATCCAGCGCGCGCTGATCGAACACTGCAAGGTGCCGGCGGACGATATCTTCATGCTGATCAACGAACATGACGAAAGCAACTTCGTGTTCGACCGTCATTATCTTGGCGTCGAGCGGAGCGACGATCTCGTCGTCATCCAGATCACGTTCAACAACACGCGGACGCTCGAGCAGAAGAAGGCGTTTTACAAACAGGTCGCCGATAACCTCGCGGAGTCGCCCGGCGTGCGACGAGAGGATGTTTTCATCAACCTCGTCGAGGTGTTGAAGGAAAACTGGTCGTTCGGGAACGGGATCGCGCAGTACGCGCTTTGATGGCGCATCGCGCCGCGCCACGCCGGGGAAGCCAGATAGAAGCTCGCGTCAAGGCGAGGGCAACAAGCCGTTCAGCAGGCTTGTCCTCGCCGGCGCGACGGGGACGGCGCAACTGCCGGCCGAAGCAAAAAAGGCGTTTGAACC
The DNA here is from genome assembly GCF_050436565.1 of Paraburkholderia sp. GAS42. Lineage (NCBI taxonomy): Bacteria > Pseudomonadati > Pseudomonadota > Betaproteobacteria > Burkholderiales > Burkholderiaceae > Paraburkholderia > Paraburkholderia sp. GAS42. The sequence goes on from NZ_JBNDML010000002.1 coordinate 82,639, forward strand.
GGCGACAGGCGCGGGCCCGTCGCTCGTCCAGCGTACGTTGCACGTGCTGATGCCGGTGTCATCGGCTGCCATGTCGCCGGGCCGCGCGACAACCTGCGCAAACGAGTTCGCGCGCAGGCTCACTTTTGCCGCGTAAGCCTTCGAGCCGCCATAGCTCTTCAGCGCGGTATTCAGGTCGCCACCGGCCGACTGCATGTAGCCATACAGGATTGCTGAGCCGGCTTCGATATTGGCGGTCGGCTCCGTCAGATCATCCACATTCTTCAGCAGCCGTTTGTGGGCGCTCGGCACGACCTGCATCAGGCCGGTTGCGCCGTTTGCGCCTTTGGCCTTTTCCTTGAAGCGGGATTCGATCGAAATGATCGCGAGCAGCAGCGCCGGCGGCAGCGAGTATTTCGATGCCGCGGAGGTCACGGCAGCCGATATCTGCTCGGCTTTTTCCTTTGCCACGCCAAATTTCTGCGTGAGGTACGCAGAAATCTGGGCGACCTGCTCGTTCTCATCGGCCATCGCGCAGGGCGTCAGGCCGAATGAAAGCAGGATCAGGAAAAGGAGACGTCGCATGCTTCGATGGAAGACGGGGAAAGGTTGAATTATAGCGGTGGTGACAGGAAGCACCATATTGATCAGATGAAAGCCTTCGGCGAGCTTGCGGCAGCGCCCGACGCGACGTTGCAAGCCAGACCCGGCCGTGTACCATCGAGCGTCAGCGTTTCAAGGCGGCCGGCGACCTGACGCGCGTCCGGCTGAGCCACGCTTCATCCTTTTCCTGCACGCAAAATGACCGGTAAACGCGCATCCCGCACGCCCCACGAACCGCTCGAACTCGGCGGTTCCGTGTGGTTTCAGGCAGGTGAACAGACGCTTGGCGGCGCATCGCGGATCGCGCTCCTCGCGGCCATCCGCCAGACGGGGTCGATCACCGGCGCGGCGCGTGCGGTCGGCATGAGCTACAAGGCCGCCTGGGACGCCATCGACACGATGAACAACCTCGCCGGCGAGCCGCTTGTCGTGCGCGCGACGGGCGGCAAGGGCGGCGGCGGCACCACGCTCACGCCGCGCGCCGTGCGTCTGATCGAGACGTTTCGTGCGGTTGAACATGAGCACCAGCGGTTTCTCGAACGGGCCGGCGCGGCGATCGAGCACTTCGCCAGCGACTGGCCATTGATCGGCAGGATCGGCATGAAAACAAGCGCACGCAACCAGCTGTTTGGCACGGTGTCCGCGATCACGCGCGGCGCCGTCAACGACGAAGTGTCGCTCGCGCTGCCAGGCGGGCAGACGATCGTCGCGGTCCTTACGCACGAAAGCACTGAGACGCTCGGGCTTGCCGTCGGTGCGGCGGCATTTGCGCTCGTGAAAGCGTCGTGGGTGATGCTGATGGTCGACGAAAGCGGCGGAGCGCCGGTGCGGCTCTCCGCACGCAATCAGTTGCGCGGCACGGTCGCAGCCGTGAAGCGCGGGGCGGTCAATGCGGAAGTGTCGCTGGCGCTGGAGGGTGGCGTCGTCGTGACGGCGGTGGTCACGAACGGGAGCGTCGACACGCTCGGTCTCGTGGAAGGGACACCGGCGATCGCGGCGTTCAAGGCTTCAAGCGTGATTCTCGGCGTCAGCGACTGACCGTAGTCAGCATCAATACACGCTGCGCGCGTAGCCCGCGAACGCGGCGTGCGGCTGCACGCGGCCGTCGACGATGTGCACGACCTGGTCGCCAAACGCGGCGACATCGTCGGGGTCGTGCGTGATCAGCAGCATCGGAATGTCGAGCCGCGTCTGCAGGTCCGATAGCTCGCTTCGCATGCGTTGTCGCAGTGCGTAATCGAGCGCGGAGAACGGCTCGTCGAGCAGCAGCAGTTGCGGATGCGCAACCAGCGCGCGCGCCAGCGCGACACGCTGCTTCTGTCCGCCGGAAAGCTGCGCCGGATGATTGCCCGCGACGCCGCCAAGATCGAGCGCTTTCAGCCAGTAATCGACGTCCGGGTGGTGGACGCGCGCACGCGGATTGAGCCAGCCCGGGTGCAGCCCGAACGCGATGTTCTGCCGGACATTCAGATGCGGAAACAGCGCGTAGTCCTGAAACAGATAAGCGACCTTTCGTGACTGCGGCCTCAGATCGATGCCGCGCGCGCTGTCGAAGAGCGGCGCGCCATCAAGCATGATCGCGCCTTCGTCGGGATGCTGAAGGCCCGCGATCGCCTGCAGCGTGAGACTCTTGCCTGCGCCCGACGGACCGAACAGCACGACGCGCTGGTTCGTCGTCTCGAACTTGACGTCGAGGGTGAACCGGCGCTCGGCGGTCACGAAAGTCTGGCGGATGTCGACGGAGAGCGTCATGTCAGCGGGAGGTCAAAAGCGTATGTTGCGGCACGAGCCGGCCCGCGAGCAGCAGGATCACGACGCACGTCACCGACGTCACCAGCACGAGGAAGTTGGCGGTGCTGTCGTCGCCGGCCTGCACGGCGGCGTACACGGCCACCGAAAGCGTCTGCGTGCGGCCGGGCAGATTCCCGGCGATCATCAGCGTCGCACCGAATTCGCCAAGCGCGCGCGCGAACGCGAGCAGCGTGCCCGCAAGAATGCCGCGCGTAGCCAGCGGCAACGTCACGCGAAAGAAGATCGCGGCTTCGCTGACGCCGAGCGTGCGCGCGGCACGTTCGAGCTGTGGATCGACGGATTCGAACGCGGCGCGCGCCGACTTCAGCACGAGCGGAAACGCGACGATCATCGACGCGATCACCGCGCCCTGCCACGTGAACACGAGCTGGATGCCGATGCTGTCGAGCCAGCCGCCGATCGTGCCGCGCCGGCCCAGCACGACGAGCAGGTAATAGCCGAGCACAGTCGGTGGCAACACGAGCGGCAGCGTCAGCAGCGAATCGACGACATCGCGCGCGGCCGAGCGCCAGCGCGACAGCCCGAAGCCGGTCGCGACGCCGAACACGAGGTTGAGCGCGGTCGCCCAGCCTGCGACTTTCAGCGAGAGCAGAAGCGGAATCCAGGCTTGTTGCATGTTGGGCGGTTTCCGTTGCGAGCGGTTGCGGGCGCCAGTGTCAGTGCGCCGGCTTGAAACCGTACTTCGCGAGCACGGCCTGGCCGTCCGGCGACAGTACGTAGGCGATGAACGCCTGCGCCTCGGCCGCGTGATGGCTGCCTTCGACAAGCGCGATCGGATAGGTGACCGGCGTCTGCGTCGGCACGGTCAGCGCGACTTTCACGCGGTCGGGCATGACCGCCGCGTCGGTGCCGAACACGAAGCCGGCGTCGACTTCGCCGCGCGCCACGTAATCCAGGCTTTGACGCACGTTCGACGCGAGCACGCTCTTCGCGCTGACGGCGTCCCACACGCCGGCGCTTTTCAGCGCACCTTCCGTGTAGCGGCCGACCGGCACCGAAGCTGGATCGCCGTAGGCGATGCGCTTGACTTCGGCGGTCGTCAGGTCACGCAGGTTCGCGGGCGTGAACCTGCTGTCCGACGGCACGATCAGCACGAGCGAGTTCGCCGCGAAATCCTGGCGCGTCGCCGGCACGACGACCTTCTGCTCCGTGGCCTTGTCCATCGCTTTCTGGTCCGCTGAGGCGAACACATCGGCGGGCGCGCCCTTCACGATCTGTTGCATCAACACATCCGATGCGCCGAAGTTCATCAGCACTTTCGTGCCCGGATGCTGCTTCTCGAACGCCTCGCCGACAGCCTTGAACGCGTTGGTCAAACTTGCCGCCGCCGATACCACAAGCTCGTCGGCACGGGCGTCGGCGCAGATCGCGATGGAAACGGCGCTCGCGGTGACAAGCGCGTGCTTCAGCAGACGGCGAAGGGAAATCGACATGAGTTCAGTAATCCGGTGAGAGCCGGACGAGCGTTGAAAAGCGCTATCGTAATATAGCTGCGGTTATAACGGTGGGGATGCTGGACATATTGAGGGCAGCATGAGCCTCATGCGTTGTTACCCGGTGTTACGCGTCGGTTGCGGCAGGAGGAGGGAGAAGGGTGTCGCGCGTACGTGACACGGGCGCGGGCGGCCGGTCGTGGCTGGCCTTCCAGCGCGCGCGAACGAATGGCCGGTCGTGGCCCGACACTTTGAGCGCGATATGGGTAACCCAGCGCTGCGTCGGCACGCGCACGTCGTGCAACGTAACTGTCAGGGCGACGAGGCTGAGCGCCACCGCCGCCGCCGACAGCTGGCCGGGGCGCGCATGCCAGGCGGCGCGCACGAACAGTAACGCGGCACCCGCGCCGACGAGACAGCCCGTGACGGCTTCAGACGGCGAATGCGCCTCGAGCACCACCCGCGACAGCCCGACCGCGATACCCGCGACGAGTCCGAGCAGCACGCCGGCAATGCGGATCGACCTGCGCGCAGGCAGCAGCATCAGGAACAGGGCGACGGGATAAACGGCCGTCGACAGCATCGCGTGGCCGCTTACGCCGGTGAAATCCAGTACGCGCACCCCGACGCCCCAGCCCAGAAACGCGAGCTTGGTGATCGTGACGACGCAAATCGCCGCGCCGAGCAACCCCAACCACAGTGCCGCCATCCGCCAGGTGTAGCCGATCGCCAGCCACAGCGCGATGGCGATTGCGAGCGGCAGCGTGAGGCCGGCACCGCCGAGGCTGGTAATCGCGTACCACAGGTGAAGAGGCAGATCAGGCATGGCAGCAGCCGCGGCAGCGGCCACGGAGAATCCGGCAAAAATGAGGGTGATTAAACGCGAGCGTGTGCTGCCTGACAGACAAATGCAACAAGCGGGCTTAGCGTGCTGGCCGACAGCCGCCAGTATAAAGTGAGTACGGGCGATGCGGACGCGGCATACGACGCTCGCGATCGGCAGAGGACCAGACGCGGGTTTGGCATGCAGTCAGCATCTTATGGGAATTGGTGTTATTGTGCATTGCACAACAATCCACCCATTCTGGCCCGGAACGGTCCCTTTTTGCGAGGTTTATCCGATGGCAAAAAGTCTGTCGAAACTCTGGCTGGGCGGTCTCAAGCGCCTGCTGGCCGCCCAAACGAAGCAAACCCAGGAATCCCTCAAGCGCACTGCAGCACGGCCGGCGCGTCCGGTAGCGAAACCGCCCGCCAAATTACGCACGGTCAAAACCCGCGACTTGCCGCACGCCGGAGCCCGCGAGTCGCGAGTGCGGCCGCGCGCCGCCGCATGGGCGAGCGGCGACTGGACGCGCTCATTCCATTCCGCGCCCGTCGCGCCTGGGCGCCTCGTCAATCACCTGTCGTATGGTTTGTATGTCCCGCCCGGGCGCGCGCTCAAAGGGCTGCCGCTCGTGGTGATGCTGCACGGCTGCACACAGTCGGTCGACGAATTCGCCGAAGGGACGCGCATGAACCTGCTCGCCGACCGCTTCGGTTTTGCAGTTGTCTACCCTGAACAGTCGAAGCACGTTCACGCGCATCGCTGCTGGCACTGGTACGACGCGAGCGAGCATGCGGGCGGCGCGGAGGCGCGCGCGGTGGTGTCGCTGGTCGATTCGCTGGTGGAAACCTACCGTTTTGATGGCGAGCGGGTGTACGTCGCGGGGTTGTCCGCGGGCGCCGGGCTCGCTTCACTGCTGGCTGTCGAATATCCGGAAAAGTTTGCGGCGGTGGCGCTCCACTCTGGTCCGGCGATGGGCGAAGCCCATTCAGGCATTACCGCGATGGACGTGATGCGGCGCGGAACGCGCCAGGATCCGGTCACACTGATCGACGCTGCCGTCGACGTCGATGCCTATCCCGGCATGCCGGCGATCATCATGCACGGCGATTCGGACAACGTCGTCGCGCCGGAAAACGCCGAGCAGCTGGCGGTCCAGTTCGCGCGCCTGAATGGCGTACTCGACGTGAACGGCGAGCGGCGCAGCGGCGAGGTGCGCGAAGAGCGCAAGGCCGGCGTCGTGACGCGCGATTACATCAAGAGCGGCCGACGCGTGGTGCGTCTGTGTCGCGTGCACGGGCTGGGCCACGCCTGGAGCGGCGGCGATGATGCCGTGCCATTCCATTCATCCAAAGGGCCGGATGCATGTGCGCTGATGTGGGAATTTTTCCGCTATCAGCGTCGCGCGGCCGAAGCTGTGCCGTCCCGCGCCGCTATTAGTGCGGCGGCTGCGCGGCAGGCGTAGCGCGCGTCCAACGGTCGCAGCAGGTAAACATGGCGTTCGATCAGGGTTTTCCCTATAATAAGGGTTATCCACTAGGAATAAACCCTAGATCATCTTCGGAGTTGACCATGTATCTGCTGACCCGCCTGTTCCTGTTCCTCACGAAATCGCCCGACCAGATCGCCAAGGAATATAGCGACGCGTACCTGTCGGAAGCCACCGATCTGCATGACCTCGAATTCCGTATGCGCAAGCTGGATCGCGAAGCGAATCGTCGTCAGCCGTCGTGGATGAGCCAGCACTAAGCATCCGCTTCAGTGCCGTCGTACCGAAGTAAAGCATCACCGTAGCACCGCAACACCGTAGTAGCAGGTCACTTTCCGAAGCGGGCCAGTGTGTGCTGACGCGCTTCGGCATGGTCGACCGCCGGTGACGGATAGTCTTTCCCCAACGTCACCCCCCATTTTTGCAACTGTTCGGCTCCCGCCAGCCATGGCGCGTGGATCCATTCCGATGGCACTCCGGACAGTTGCGGCAGATAGCGCTTGATGAAACGGCCCTGCGGGTCGAATTTTCCCGGCTGCGTGACCGGATTGAAGATCCGAAACCACGGTTGCGCGTCGCATCCTGTCGATGCCGCCCACTGCCATCCCCCGTTATTCGCCGAAAAATCGAAGTCGTTCAGCAGAACGGCGAAGTAGCGTTCTCCCCAACGCCAGTCGATACCCACATCCTTGACGAGAAAGCGCGCCGTCACCGTCGATGCGATAAACACGCGTCATTAGCAGTTCATTGTGGGGTGACAGCGCACGCGACATAGCGGGCGTATGACCTGCCGACGATACCATCGAAGTCAAACAACGCGCGGAAGCGCATCAATGCAAACGACGCGCGGCCGGTCAACGACGCCCTTAGGCGCCGCGCCGGCGAAGCGCGTCGTGCTCTACGTGCAGCCCGCGCGCAACTGCGCTCAGGCAACCTGCAGGCGCACAGCCACGTTGTTGCGCGTTGCGTTCGAGTACGGGCACACCTGGTGCGCGGCGTCGACGAGTTCGCGTGCGGCATCGGTTGCGAGGCCCGGCAGCGAAACGCGCAGTTCGATATCGAGTGCGAAGCCGCCGTTGTCATTCGGGCCGACGCCCACTTCTGCCGTCACGGTCGTATCCGCCGGGATCGCCTGCTTGCGCTGGCCGGCGACGAACTTCATCGCGCTCAGGAAACAGGCCGAGTAGCCGGCTGCGAACAGTTGCTCAGGATTAGTGCCTTCCGCACCGTTGCCGCCGAGTTCGCGCGGGGCGGCCAGCTTCACGTCGAGAACCTTGTCCGACGATACCGCGCGGCCATCACGTCCACCGGTGCTCGTTGCCGTTGCCTTGTAAAGAATGCTCATTGTGTTGCTCCTTTAAAGTGGGTGCCACGCGGTGTGGCGGTCGCCATCGATCTGGCATGTCGATAAGATATCGCACTAATCATTAGTGTGCAAACTAATTTGGCTATCCCGGCGATAGACGGCGGGGCGCCGGCTTTTAGCTCTCGTTGTAGTCGGTGAGCGTGGTGCGCAGGCGCGTCAGGTCGTCGCGCAATTTGAGGAGGAATTCGGGCGCCTGCTGGGTCGCGCAGAAGATTTCGGCGGGCACTTCACGGGCGGCGCGTTTGAGCGCGGTTCCAGCTTTGGTTAGCCGGATGTAGACGAGCCGTTCGTCCGTGACGCCGCGCTCCCGCTCGACGTAGCCTTGCGCTTCGAGGCGTTTGAGCAGCGGCGTGACGGTCGCCGAATCGAGATTGAGACGGGTTGCGATGTCCTTGACCGTGACGTCGTCCGCTTCCCAGAGCACCAGCATCGCGAGATATTGCGGGTACGTCAGCCCGAGTTTTTCGAGGATGGGCTTGTACGCTTTCGTCATCGCGAGCGACGTCGAGTAGAGCGCGAAGCAAAGCTGTTCGTCGAGCGTGAAGGGGAAAACCGGGCGCTGGGTCATGGTGCTTACCGTCCAGTAAGTGCGCGCGAATGGATCGCGCGCAAATCATTGTGCACCAATCGCGAATGGCTTGCGAGAGGCTGATGCTGCCCGGCAGGCAGCGGCGAAGCGCACCGCAAGCCTCCAACGCTGGCTGACACGCCCGGTGCGCTGACGGACGAACAGCAGCGCGAACGCCTGCTGCCCGTCGGGATCCTGCAAGCCGACAGGCTTAAGCTGCCGGCGTAGTGGGCGCGTCCGGCGCTTCGGGCGTCTGCACGCCGAAGCAGCCGCGATAGGTCGCGTAGAACGAGCAGTAGAGCATCGTCGTGACGACGATCGTCGCGGGCATCAGCACGACGAACGCGTACTCGGCGGCGCCGAGCGCCTGCATCAGCGCGGACAGCCCGAACGAAATCGTGATCGCCATCGCGAACCACAGCGCGCCAAACACGATGAACGCGCCGCGATTGCGCCAGCAGCTCACGAGGCTGAAAAACATCGCCTTCGCGGGCGGCACTTCGTGCCAGGTGATGAGTACCGGCGAGAACCAGAACAACATCGCGACCGGAATGTAGAACGCGAGAGCGGTCAGGACGGCGAGCGGAATGTCGCTGTTGACCATCGCTTCCGGTTCCATGCTGGTACCGCCAAGCATCACTTTCAGCAGCATGCCGCCGTCCGCGATCGCCGAACCTGCGAGTACCAGCGCCATCGCCACTACATACAGCACGCCGAGCATGGCGAGCCGCTTCGCGGCCGTGCCGCCATACGAGCGGAAGCCGTCGACGAGGATCGTCGGAAAGACCGGCTTGCCGGCGATCGTGTCGCGGCACGCCGCCATGAAGCCGACGGCCACACCCGGAATGACCGCGAGCGGCAGAAACCCGCCGATGATGGGGATCTGTGAGATCAGCATCATCGCGAGCAGATAGGTGAAGAACAGCGTCAGGAACGCGAGCGGATTCTTGCGGAACAGCCAGATACCCTGCCGGAACCAGACATAGCCGGCCTTCGCGGGAACTTCGATCAGTTGCATGAGGTATGGATGCCAGGAAGTGCAACGCCAGACAGGCGCTCGCGCAGGATGCGCTCGAAATGGCCTGGATCGTGCGGCTTCAGCATTTCAGCCGCACGGGGCATGTAAAAGTCATAAAGACGCGAGACCCAGAAACGGTACGCGCCCGCGCGCAGCATGTCATCCCAGTGGCGGTTCTCTTCCGCCGTGAACGGCCGCACGGTCTGGTAGGCACGCAGCATCGCCTCGACGCGCGGCATGTCGAGCGCGCCTGTTGTGAGATCAGTGCACCAGTCGTTCACCGTGACGGCGACGTCGAAGAGCCACTTGTCGCAGCCGGCGAAGTAGAAATCGAAAAAGCCGCCGAGGCGCACTTCATGGCCGCTTTCCGGCGCCGCGTGCGCGAACAGGACGTTGTCGCGGAACAGGTCGCAGTGGCACGGGCCTTCGGGCAGCGCGGCGTAGTCGTCGGAGGCGAAGAAGGCCTGCTGATGCGCGAGTTCCGTGGTCAACAGGTCGCGTTGTGCGCCGCTCAGGAACGGCGCTACCGCCGGCACGGTTTCCTGCCACCAGGCGAGGCTGCGCAGGTTCGGTTGATGATTCGGGAAAGCGCGTCCGGCGAGGTGCATGCGCGCCAGCATCTGGCCGACTTCGATGCAGTGCTCTTCGCGCGGCGCGAGTTCCGGCGCGCCTTCAAGACGCGTGACGATTGCAGCGGGCTTGCCGTGCAGCAGGCCGAACAGCGCGCCGTCGTCGCGCGGCATCGGGTCCGGCACGGGCACCTTGTGCGCGGCCAGATGGCGCATCAGATCCAGATAGAACGGCAGCTGTTCAGCCGTCAGCTTTTCGAAAATCGTGAGGACGTATTCGCCGCGCGTCGTCGTCAGAAAGAAGTTGCTGTTTTCGATGCCGGACTGGATGCCGCGAAAATCGACGACTTCGCCGAGATCGTAATGACGCAGCCAGTGAGCGAGTTGGGTGTCGGTGACAGCGGTGAAGACGGCCATGCGGGAAAAGGTGGAATCAGGTTGGTCGGACTGACGCGTGCGGCCAGTGCATTCGGAACGGCGACAGGCAAGGGCGAAAGCCGGCGAGCACTGCGCGCGCCAGCGATGCGGGCAGGCAGCGCACACGCGCTGCCGGCGCAAGATCAGTAATGCAGGTTCACCGACGGCAGGCGTGTGCTGGCGCGACCGTTGTCACGCACCTGCGGCGACGTGTCGGGCGACGCGCTCATCTGATAGCGCGTGCCGAAGTTCGAATGCACGTCGATCTCGACTGGCTTGCCCTTGTCACGGTACTCGGTGATTTCCGTGCCGCTGCCGCTGCGCTCGTAGAAACTCGGCGTACGCGGCTGGTTGATTTCCACTTTGGAACTGACTTGTGCGGCTGGACGGTTGATTGCCTCCAGATCCGGCAAGCCGGCCCGTTCGTTGGCGGCGTGGGCCTCGGCGGCAGCCTGGGCGTCGGCGGCGGGCTGCGCGGCCATCGCGACGCCGCTACAGGCGAGCGTCAGCGCAACGGCGACGGGAAGGAGCGGCTTCATGGTAATTCTCCGGGTAGGTGCCCCGATTCTAGCAAATCCGACCTGCCAGAAGGGCGTGACCGCCTTATTTTGCGCTGCTTTCGCGACACTCGCCGGGTTTTTCGACGCCCTTCGCACGTGCGGGTGGCCACATCTGGATGCGTTATTTCCGTGGTAATGTCGTCTCATCAAATGAGGCAATTGAAGATGAACAACGACACGACCCCGCGCACTGTGCAGACGCCCGCCAGCGACTTCCCGACCGAGTCATTCGAAGACGCCACCGAGGCGGTCACGCGTCTGTCCGCCATTTACGAAGCCAACACCTCGTTCCTGCGCGACGCCTTCGCGCGCTACCGCCGCAACGAGCCGTTCGAACGCCGCGTGCGGGCGTGCTATCCGTTCGTGCGCATCCGCACCGAGGTCAACACGCATGTCGATTCGCGCCGCTCATACGGTTTTGTCGCCGGCCCGGGCGTGTTCGAAACAACCGCGACGCGGCCCGACCTGTTCGGCAACTACTATCGTGAGCAGCTTCGTCTGCTGACGAAGAACCATCATGTCGCGATCGAAGTCGGCGTATCGCAGCATCCGATTCCGATTCACTTCGCGTTCGCGGAAGGTATTCATCTGGAAGGCGATCTCGACCGCGACCGTCTGCTCGCGATGCGCGACGTGTTCGATACGCCCGATCTCGCGCTGCTCGACGATCGCATTGTCAACGGGACGTATGAACCGCCGCCGGGCGAGCCGCATCCGCTTGCGCTGTTCACGGCGGCGCGCGTCGATTTTTCGCTGCATCGGCTGAAGCACTACACGGCGACGTCGCCCACGCACGTGCAGAATTACGTGCTGTATACGAACTACCAGTTCTATATCGACGAGTTCGTGAAGCTCGGCCGCACGATGATGGCGCACACCGATGACGAAGATCTGCGCGCGTATCGCAGCGAATACACGTCGTTTGTCGAGCCAGGCGATGTGGTCACGTACAACGCGAATATTGGCGAGCAGCAGGACGAAGGCACTGCGCCGCCGCGTCTGCCGCAGATGCCCGCCTATCACCTGAAGCGCGCCGACGGCAGCGGCATCACGATGATCAACATCGGCGTCGGCCCGTCGAACGCGAAGACGATCACTGATCACATCGCGGTGCTCCGTCCGCACGCGTGGATCATGCTCGGCCACTGCGCTGGCCTGCGTAACACGCAGCGGCTTGGCGACTATGTGCTCGCGCACGGCTATGTGCGCGAGGATCACGTACTCGATGACGATCTGCCGCTGTGGGTGCCGATTCCGGCGCTCGCGGAAGTGCAGGTTGCGCTGGAGCGCGCGGTCGCCGAAGTGACGAAGCTCGAAGGCATCGAACTCAAGCGCGTGATGCGTACGGGCACGGTGGCGAGCGTCGACAACCGCAACTGGGAACTGCGCGATCATCGCGAGCCGGTGCAGCGGCTGTCGCAAAGCCGCGCGGTCGCGCTCGATATGGAAAGCGCGACGATCGCGGCGAACGGCTTCCGCTTCCGCGTGCCGTATGGCACGTTGCTGTGCGTGTCGGACAAGCCGCTACACGGTGAACTGAAGCTGCCCGGCATGGCGGACCAGTTCTATCGCGGGCAGGTCGACCAGCATTTGCAGATCGGCGTGAAAGCGATGGAAATTCTGCGGACCAACGGGTTGCATCGGTTGCATAGCCGCAAGCTGCGCAGCTTCGCCGAGGTCGCGTTCCAGTAACGCGGGTTTCCGTAAAGTTTTGCGTGAGGATCAGAGCTGGCCGAATCCCGTCAGGCCGATGAGGCTGCCGGCGGCTAGCAACCACAGCGGATGGATCCGTGTGCGCCACGCGAGCGCGGCGCACACGCCGGTAGTGATCCACGCGATCCACGTCGTGTCCGACGCCTGTGCGATCAGCACGGCGCTCGCCGCGACGATCCCCGCTGTGACAGGTATGAGCGCCTTCTGCACCATCGCGCGCCACGGGCGGTCCTTGAAACGCTCCCATCCATGCAGCACGAGAATCGTCACCACCGACGACGGCCCGAACTTCGCCACCGATGTCACGAGCATTCCCGCCCAGCCTGCCACATGCCAGCCGACGAGCGTCACCACCATCAGGTTCGGACCCGGTGCGGCCTGCGCAAGCGCGAACAATGCGCTGAATTCGCTGGCGGGCATCCAGTGATGCACATCGACCACCTGCCGCTGCATTTCAGGAAGAATCGTGTTGCCGCCGCCGAACGCGAGCAGCGACAGCTGGCTGAAAATCGCGGCGAGTGAGATGAGGGTATCGGTCATCGTGCGGCCCTCGCGGCGACAAAAATGCTGAGTGGTGTGAGAACGAGCATCGTCGGCAGCAATGGAAAACGCAGGATCGCGATCGCAATGAAGCCGATCGCCGCAATGGTCGCGGCAGCGGGGTCGCGACGCAGCGGCAGCATGATTTTCACGGACATCGCGACGAGCAGACCCGCTGCGGCAGCGGAGAGTCCGGCGAAAAGGTGCCGTACGTGTGGGTCGTTCTGCGTGCGTTCATAGAACACGCCGAGCGAGATGACGATAAGCGATGGCCCTGCGATCAGGCCAAGCACAGCGGCGAGCGCGCCGGACACGCCGCGAAAGCGCATGCCGACCGCGACTGAAAGGTTAATGACATTTCCGCCGGGCAGAAACTGGCAGAGGCCCAGCAGATCGGTGAATTCGGCAGAAGTCAGCCAGCGTCGCTGTTCCACGAGCGCGCGTCGCGCATGCGGCAGTGCGCCGCCAAACGAGATCAGACCGAGGCCGAGAAAGCCGCGAAACAGGTCGCCGAGGCCCGGCGTTGGCGCCAGCGCTGTGGCGGCAGTGTCGTGATTCATGTTCGATCGCGGTGAGGTCTGAAGCTGTGGAGGTTAGCGCGCTTCATCCTTTGCGCAAAACGATTTTTGCGGCGTCGCCTTGTGATCTAGAATCACAAGCATGGCTCGCGAACTTCCTCCCTTTGCCGCGCTGCGCGCTTTTGAAGCCGCCGCACGGCACGAAACCTTTACGGCCGCCGCCGACGAACTCTATGTGACGCACGGTGCAATCAGCCGTCAGGTTGCGGCGTTCGAAGCATGGGTCGGTGTGCAGGTGTTTCATCGCAACGGCAAGCGCGTGCGGCTTACCGAAGACGGCCGCCGCTACCTCGCCACCGTGCAGGCCGCGTTCGACAGCATCGCGATCGCGACGGAACAGCTTCGCGATACGGGTGTAGTGCATGTGCTGCGTGTGAATGCGTTGCCGACGTTCGCGATGAAATGGCTGCTGCCGCGCCTGAGCCAGTTCCAGCGCATGGCGCCTAACGTGGAGTTGCGGCTGGCCACCTCGAACGCACCCGTCGAAACGCTCGAGAACTTCGATGTGGCTGTGCGGCGCGGGCCTGCGCACTGGTCCAACTGCGCAAGCGGCCATTTTCTTGAGGAGACGGAGATACCTGTATGCAGTCCCGCCCTGCTGCAGCGCTCGCCGATCAACGTCGCTGACGATCTCGCGAAGCACGTGCTGCTGCATTCGGACACACGTCCGGATGCATGGCGTAACTGGCTTGCCGCAGCGGGTGTGAAGGCGAAGTGCCGCAAGAAGCAGTCTTTCGATCACTTCTATCTTGCGTTGCAGGCTGCAGTGGATGGTCTCGGCGTGGCGCTCGGGCCGTTGCCGTTGCTGGCGGAGGAACTCGCTTCAGGACGCCTGGTGGTGCCGCTCGACGGCCCGCGCATCGATGCGCGTGGCTACTGGTGGGTCGCGCGGCGCGAAGTGGCTGACGCGCCGCTTGTCGCGCAGTTTTGCCGCTGGCTCGAATCGCAGGCCCGGCCTGAATGACAAAACGGGCAGCACGTGGCCACCCGTTAAGCACCCGCCAGCATCAGAGATAGAACATCCGGTCTTCGTCCGACTTCGCCGGCGGCTGTTCGCCTTCGTCGCGATCTTCATAGAACGCGAGCACGGCTTCGAGCACCTGTTCCGGGTCGTCGATGACCTGCATCAGGTTCATGTCGTCGGGATTGATGAGACCCATCGGCACCAGCGAATCTTTGAACCACCCAAGCAGACCGCTCCAGAATTCGCCGCCGACGAGAATGATCGGCACGTGACGCGACTTCTTCGTCTGGATGAGCGTCAGCACTTCGGCGAGTTCGTCGAGTGTGCCGAAGCCACCCGGCATCACGATCACCGCATCCGAGTTCTTCACGAACGTGACCTTGCGCGTGAAGAAGTGACGGAAGCGCAGCGAGATGTCCTGCCACTGGTTGCCCGATTGCTCGTGCGGCAGTTCGATGTTCAGGCCGACCGAAGGCGCCTTGCCTGCATGAGCGCCTTTATTGGCCGCTTCCATGATGCCGGGACCGCCACCGGAGATCACAGCAAAGCCCGCGTCGGACAGTCTGCGCGCGATCTGCGTGGCGAGTTTGTAGTAGGGCGAGTTCGGTTTCAGACGCGCTGAGCCATAGATGCTCACAGCCGGGCGGATCTCCGAGAGGTACTCGGTCGCCTCGATAAACTCTGCCATAATCGTGAACATCTGCCACGATGCGCGGGCCTTCTTGGCTGTCGCGCGCTCTTGATCTGCGAGTGATCGCAGACTCGGAATCAACTTTCTTTTGTTCATAATGCCTGAAGAACGAGTCCTGGAAACTGATCTGAAAACCAAGCCGGGAACTGGGCTGGAAGGTAAGACCCTTCTACTGGTGGACGGTTCGAGTTATCTGTACCGCGCCTACCATGCGATGCCTGATCTGCGCGGCCCCGACGGCGGGCCCACGGGTGCGCTCTACGGAATGGTCAACATGCTTCGCCGCATGCGCAAGGAAGTTACGGCAGAGTATAGCGCGTGCGTGTTCGATGCCAAGGGCAAAACGTTTCGCGACGACTGGTATCCGGACTACAAGGCGAACCGGCCCTCGATGCCCGATGATCTGTCGAAGCAGATCGAGCCGATTCACGTCGCCGTGCGCGCGCTCGGCTGGCCGTTGCTGATGATCGACGGCGTCGAAGCCGACGATGTCATCGGCACGCTCTGCTGCGCCGCTGAAAAACACGGTATGAACGTGATCGTGTCGACGGGAGATAAAGACCTGGCGCAGCTCGTGACGGATCATGTCACCCTCATCAACACGATGACGAACGAAACGCTCGACCGTGCCGGGGTGATCGCCAAATTTGGCGTGCCGCCGGAGCGGATCGTCGATTATCTGTCGTTGATCGGCGATACCGTCGATAACGTGCCTGGCGTCGAGAAGTGCGGTCCGAAGACGGCCATCAAATGGCTCACGCAATACGAAACGCTCGATGGCATCGTCGCACACGCGGACGAAATCAAAGGTGCGGTAGGAGACAATCTGCGACGGGCGCTCGATTTTCTGCCGATGGCGAAAAAGCTCGTCACCGTCGACACGAATTGCGACCTGGCAGACCACGTCGTGTCGATCGCGGAAACGCTGCCTGCGCGCCCGGAATCACGCGAGGAACTGCGCAACGTGTTCACGCGTCACGGCTTCAAGACGTGGCTGCGCGAAGTGGAAATCGCCGATGCGGTTGAAGGGCCTGAGACCGATGCGCCGCCCGCACCGACCATCGAAGGTCCGGGCGAGCGCGAATACGCTACCGTGCAAACGTGGGAGCAGTTCGACGCGTGGCTCGCAAAGATCAATGCCGCGGAGATCACCGCGTTGGATACGGAAACCACGTCGCTCGATCCGATGACGGCGCAACTGGTTGGTTTGTCGATTGCCGTTGAGCCGGGCAAGGCCGCGTACATTCCGGTAGCACATCGCGGGCCGGATGCGCCCATGCAGCTGCCGCGCGATGAAGTACTCGCAAAACTCAAGCCGTGGCTCGAAAGCGCTGACAAAATGAAGGTCGGCCAGCATCTGAAGTACGACGAACAGGTGTTCGCGAATTACGGCATCGAGATGAACGGCATCGAGCACGACACGCTGCTGCAGTCGTATGTGCTGGAGTCGCATCGTCCGCATGACATGGATAACCTCGCGCTGCGTCATCTCGGTCTGAAGACGATCAAGTATGAAGATGTCGCGGGCAAGGGCGCAGGCCAGATCGGCTTCGACGAAGTCGCGCTCGAACAGGCCGCCGAATACGCAGCCGAAGACGCCGATATCACGTTGCGTCTGCATCAGACGCTGTATCCGCAGATCGCGGCGGAGAAAGACCTCGATCACGTCTATCGCGCGATCGAGCTGCCGACCGCACGTGTATTGCGCAAGATGGAGCGCACGGGCGTGCTGATCGACGCCGAAAAGCTGCGTATTCAAAGCGCCCAGATCGCGACGCGTCTGGTCGAGCTCGAAACTGAAGCGTATGTGCTGGCCGGCGGCGAATTCAATCTTGGCTCGCCGAAACAGATCGGCCAGATTTTCTTCGAGAAGCTCGAACTGCCGGTCGTCAAGAAAACGCCGAGCGGCGCACCTTCAACCGATGAAGACGTGCTGCAGAAGCTCGCCGAAGACTATCCGTTGCCGAAGATCCTGCTCGAACATCGCGGGCTGTCGAAGCTGAAGTCGACCTATACCGACAAGCTGCCGCGCATGGTGAACGTAGAGACCGGCCGCGTGCATACGAACTATGCGCAGGCCGTCGCAGTGACGGGGCGGCTGGCGTCGAACGATCCGAACCTGCAGAACATTCCCGTGCGCACGACCGAAGGGCGGCGCATCCGCGAAGCGTTTATTGCGAAGCCGGGACACAAGCTCGTGTCGGCGGATTATTCGCAGATCGAGCTGCGCATCATGGCGCACATCTCGGGCGACGAATCGTTGCTGCGCGCATTCGCGCAGGGCGAAGACATCCACCGCGCAACGGCTGCCGAAGTGTTCACGGTGACGCCGATCGAAGTGTCGAACGACCAGCGGCGGATCGCGAAGGTGATCAACTTCGGTCTGATCTACGGGATGAGCTCGTTCGGTCTTGCGTCGAACCTCGGCATCACGCGTGATGCGGCGAAGCTGTATATCGACCGCTATTTCCAGCGCTATCCGGGTGTCGCGCGCTATATGGACGAAACACGCCTGAGCGCCAAGTCGAAGGGTTACGTCGAAACGGTGTTCGGCCGGCGTCTGTGGCTGCCTGAGATCAATGGTGGCAATGGTCCGCGTCGCCAGGCGGCGGAACGCGCCGCGATTAATGCGCCGATGCAGGGCACGGCGGCTGACCTGATCAAGCTGTCGATGATCGCTGTGCAGAACTGGATCGAAGATTCGAAGATCGGCACGCGCATGATCATGCAGGTCCACGATGAACTGATCCTCGAAGTGCCAGACAGCGAACTGTCCGAGGTGCGCAAGCGTTTGCCTGAGCTCATGTGCGGCGTGGCCCAGCTGAAGGTGCCGCTCGTCGCGGAAGTCGGCGCGGGCGCGAACTGGGAAGAGGCGCATTGATGAAGCGCTGACCGGTGCCGACGCGGCACGATATCGTCGCGCACATGACACACATGTGATTTGATGGCTTGTGACAAAGCGCGTTGCTCGCAGACAATCGTTAAAGGACGGCCGGTGGCGGATGGCGTATTCATACGCGACCTGCGCCGTCCCCTGACGCACAACCCCCGGTAAGCACGGAGAGTCTCGATGCATCGTTTCATTATCGTTGGTGGCGGGGCAGGCGGTCTGGAGCTGGCGACACGTCTTGGTGATCGCTACGCTTCGAATAGCAAGAAGAGCGCGGCGAAAGCGCAGGTGACGCTGGTCGACCGCTATCCGACTCACATCTGGAAGCCACTATTGCATGAAGTGGCGGCCGGCAGCATGGATCCGTTCACGCAGGAACTCGAATACGCGGCGCAGGCGCGCTGGCACGGCTTCGAGTTCCAGCAGGGCGAACTGGCCGGGCTCGACCGGACGGCAAAGCGCATCACACTCTCAGCCGTCGCGGACGACGACGGCGCTGAGCTTCTTCCCCAACGCGACCTCGAATACGACACGCTGATCATCGCGATCGGCAGTACGACGGCTTTCTTCGGCGTCACGGGTGCGCCTGAGTATTCGATCGCGCTCGATACCGTCAGCCAGGCCGAGCGCTTTCGCAAACGTCTGATCGCGGCGTGCATGCGTGCGGAGCACCAGGCGCATGAGTGCGTCGAATCCGGGCCCGGCACATCGCCTTCGACGGAACCGCGCATTCAGGTGGCGATTGTCGGCGGTGGCGCGACGGGCGTCGAATTGTCGGCGGAATTGCGCAATACGGCGCAGGTGCTGTCCGCGTATGGCCTGCACAAGCTCGACCCGCGTCACGACGTCGGTATCGTGCTGATCGAGGCAGGGCCGCGCATTCTGCCCGCGTTGCAGGAGCGCGTCTCGACGGCGACCGCCGAACTGCTGACCAAGCTTGGCGTGAAGGTAATGATCGGCGAGACGGTGGCGGAAGTGGCGCCTGGCATCGTGCGCACGGCGAGCGGCAAGACTGTGCGCGCCGATCTGACCGTATGGGCCGCGGGCATCAAGGCGCCGGCAATCCTGGGCCAGCTCGATGGCCTGCCTGTCAATCGACTGGGTCAGCTGTCGGTGCGCCGTACGCTGCAGACCGAAATCGACGACAACATCTTCGCGCTCGGCGATTGCGCAGCATGCGTATGGCCTGGCAACGAGCGCAATGTGCCGCCGCGCGCGCAGGCGGCACACCAGCAGGCGAGTTTTCTGATGAAGTCGTTTGCCGCGCGGCTCGAGAACAGGCCGCTGCCTGAATTTACCTATCGCGACTTCGGCTCGCTGGTGTCGCTGGGGCACTTCAGCGCTGTCGGCAACCTGATGGGCGGCGTGATCGGCGGCAACATGCTGATCGAAGGACTGTTCGCGCGATTCATGTACATGTCGCTGTATCGTCTGCATATTGCCGCGCTTCACGGCTATCCGCGGATGGTGCTCGATACGTTCGCACACTGGCTGCGTCGCTCGACGTTGCCGCGCGTCAAGCTTCACTGAGCATCGTCGAGCTTTACGACGGGTTCGCGGGCTTCTGCAGCGGGGTGGTCGGCAGTTGTATCCTGTCGCCTCCACCTCGCCGGTCACAAGGAGCCCGTATGCTGAACCCCGATGTCGACAGTCTGGTGCCTCACGTTCCCTTCAATCGCCGCACGTTCATCAAGGCCGCGCTCGGCACGGGTTTCGCGGCCGCCGTGCTGCCGGTCTCCGCTCAGACCATCCACACCGATACAGAAGGGCTCGAAGCCGGCGAGATCGGCGTGCGGTCCGGCGACACGCTGGTGCCGGCGTACCGCGCGCAGCCTAAGGGCAAGACGCATCTGCCGGTGATCATCGTCATCCATGAGGCGTTCGGCGTGCACGAACATATCGCCGATGTCTGCCGGCGCTTTGCCAAACTCGGTTATCTGGCGATCGCGCCCGATCTGTTCACGCGCCAGGGCGATCCGATGGCCTATCCGACGATCCAGCAACTGAGCGATCAGCTTCTGTCGAAGGTGCCGGACGATCAGGTGATGGGCGATCTCGATGCAACGCTCGCCTGGGCGGGCGAGCATGGCGGCGATCTGAAGCGGGTGGGCATCAACGGATTCTGCTGGGGCGGCCGGATTGCGTGGCTGTACGCTGAGCACAATCCTCACGTGAAGGCGGCGGTTTCCTGGTATGGGCGTGTGGCCGGCGAGAAGACGCAGATGACGCCGGCAAATCCGCTCGATCTGGCAGGCAATCTGCGCGTGCCGGTGTTGGGCCTGTACGGGCTGCAGGATCAGGGCATCCCGCAGGACACACTTGAGCAAATGAAGCAGGCAATCGCGCAGGATCCGCCGCCAGCGAGTGGCTCGCAGTTCGTCGTGTACGACGATGCGGGGCATGCGTTCTTTGCTGATTATCGTCCGAGTTATCGCAAGGCCGATGCCGAGGACGGCTGGCGTCGTGCGCAGGCGTGGTTCAGGCAGCATGGCGTCGCTTGAACTGCGCACATTGCGCCCGAAGCACACTTGTTTCAGTGACATTGGTCCCTGGAAAGCAAAAGCGCCGCTCGCAGCGGCGCTTTTGTTGTTGCCTGACGTGACCTGAACCAGTGTGGCTTACGGATTTGCCCCGGTCGCCACCGGCCGCGAAGGATCCGCACTCCACTCACTCCACGAGCCAGGATAAAGCGCCGCGCCGTGCAGACCGGCCACTTCCATGGCGAGTATGTTGTGACAGGCGGTCACGCCCGAGCCGCACTGCAGCACGACGCGATCCGGCGTGGTGGCCGCCAGCAGCGTGCCAAACTCTTCGCGCAGCGAGTGCGCCGGCTTGAAACGGCCGTCGGTGGTCAGGTTGTCCTTGAAGTAGCGGTTCAGCGCGCCCGGAATGTGCCCGCCGACCGGATCGATCGTCTCGTTTTCGCCGCGATAACGGTCCGGCGCGCGCGCGTCGACGACCGTCAGTTCATGCACAGTCAGATTGCGCAGGATGGCCTGTGCGTCGGTTGTCACCGAAAGCGGCGCGCCAGGCGTGAAATTCCCCTTTGTTTTCGCCGGAATGTCCTGTGTCAGCGGGTGCCCCGCGGCCTCCCAGGCCGGCAATCCGCCGTCGAGAACCGCAACCGAATCGTGGCCGACCCAGCGCAGCAGCCACCAGAGACGCGCCGCATACATCCCACCCTGCGCGTCATAAGCCACAACCTGCTTCCCATTCGAGAGCCCATGCGCGGCGAGCGTTTCGACCAGCTTCGCCCGATCGGGCAGCGGATGGCGCCCATTGGTGCCCGTCTTTGGACCGGACAGGTCGCGATCGACGTGCAGATACTGCGCGCCGGCGATATGTCCGGCGGCGTAAGCTTTCTCGCCAGCGTCCGTATCGCCGAGATCGAAGCGGCAATCGAAGACCAGCACGCTGCCCGGTGCGGCGGCGAGGCATTCCGCGAGGTTCGTGGCTGAGATCAGCGTGGTGTAGTGAGTGTGCGGCATGACAACTCCTGAGACTGGCGTTTCCGGCGCGGCCGGCTGACGTTGTTAGTCTAAACAAAAAAAGACGGGCCGAAGCCCGTCTTTCCGTCGATTCGCACTTGCCCGCCCGCAATGGGCGACTGCTGATCAGATCGCGCCGAGTTCGCGGCGCAGAAACTCGTGGAAGTGCTGCATGCCGTCTTCCATCGGGCTCTGATACGGCCCGACCTGCGATTCGCCGCGTTCCATCAGCGCGCGGCGTCCGGCGTCCATGCGTTCGGCGATTTCATCGTCCTCGCGGGCCGTTTCCATATAGGCGGCGCGCTCGGCTTCGACGAATTCCCGCTCGAAGAGCGTGATTTCCTCAGGGTAATAGAACTCGACGACGTTCGTTGTTTTCTGCGGACCACGCGGAATCAGCCACGACACAACCAGCACGTGCGGATACCACTCGATCATGATGCCCGGGTAGTACACCATCCAGATTGCGCCAAACTCGGGCGGCGTGCCGTTGCGGAAGCGCAGGACTTCGTCGTGCCACTTGCGGTAGGTCGGGCTGCCCGGCTGTTCGAGATCCTTGTGGACGCCGACCGTCTGCACGCTGTACCACTCGCCGAATTCCCACGTCAGGTCGTCGCACGAAACGAAGCTGCCGAGGCCCGGATGGAACGGCGCGACGTGGTAATCCTCCAGATAGACCTCGATGAAGGTCTTCCAGTTGTAGTTGCACTCGTGGACTTCGACGTGATCGAACATGAAGCCCGAAAAGTCGAAATGCTGCTTCGTGCCGAGCCTTGCCAGATCTTTCGCGACGTCGCGCCCCTGCGACTCGAACAGCAGGCCCTGCCAGTTCTGCAGCGGCGTGGCGCCGAGATTCAGGCAGGGGTTGTCAGCGAAATGGGGTGCGCCAAGGAGTTGACCGTTCAGGTCATACGTCCAGCGATGCAGGGGACAGACGATGTTCTGCGTCTGGCCGCGGCCGTTGAGCATGATTGCCTGGCGGTGGCGGCACACGTTCGACAGCAGTTCGACCTGCGACTGCTGGTTACGGACGAGCACACGCCCCTCGCTCTCGCTGGGCAAGGCAAAATAATTCCCCGCTTCGGGCACCATGAGATCGTGGCCGATGTAGCGAGGACCTTTCCTGAAAAGGGTGTCGATTTCGCGCGTAAGAAGCGCTTCGTCAAAGTAAGCCGTGACTGGCAACTGGCTGTGAACAGACTTCAGCTGCAATGCATTGCTCAGATTGGACATTCCCACTCCCGATGAAAACGTGAAAGCAGTGAACAACCCAACCATCGAAGATTCGATTTAGGGAGCCCGCGATTATACCCGTTTCCCCTTTCCTGGGGCGCTTAAGTGCCTGATTTGGGTCAAAATTGTTACGAAAGTTGCCAATTTCGCCGTGCAATCGACCGCTTTTTTTCTATCGGGTGCAAGCTGTCGGATAGTTGGCCTGAGCCCACGATCGGGTCGGGATTTGCGCTTTTGCCGTAGAATGTCCGACTTGTTTTAATTTTGCGACGACTCATGGCGAAGACCGCATCGAACGACACCGCTGTAGCACCTGTACAGGACGCAAGCGGCGTGCCGCTGCCCGACAACTACGAGGCGGCGGTGGCGGAGCTCGAAGGTCTTGTCGGACGCATGGAAGGCGGCAGTCTGAGCCTCGAGGAATCGTTGTCCGCCTATCGGCGCGGCGCGACACTCGTGGCCTTCTGTCAGCAGCAACTGGAAAAGGTCGAGCAGCAGGTTCGCGTTCTCGATGGCGAGACGCTCAAGCCGCTGCCGACGAACGCCGCAGGCACAGCCGCTGGGGAGAGCGGAGACGACCTATGACTTTCGAACAATGGATGCGATCGGTACTCGATCGCGTCGAGACGGCACTCGATCATTACCTGCCGGCACAGACGACTGAACCCGCCACGCTTCACGAAGCAATGCGTTACGCCGTACTCGGTGGCGGCAAGCGCGTACGTCCGCTGCTCGTTCATGCCGCCGGTGAGTTGACGGATGCGCGTCCCGAATGCCTCGATGCGGCGGCGTGCGCGCTCGAAATGATCCACGTCTACTCGCTCGTTCACGACGACATGCCGTGTATGGACGACGACGCACTGCGTCGCGGCAAGCCGACGGTACACGTCAAATATGACGAACCGACAGCACTGCTCGTTGGCGATGCGCTGCAGTCGCAGGCTTTCGTTACGCTGACGGACGCTGTGCTCGCGCCCGCGCAACAGGCCGCGCTCGTGCGTGAACTGGCGCTGGCCAGCGGCTCGATCGGCATGGCCGGCGGTCAGGCGATCGATCTGGCGAGCGTCGGCCATACGCTGACGCGCGCGCAGCTCGAAACGATGCACCGCATGAAAACCGGCGCGTTGCTGCGTGGCTCGGTGCGGATGGGTGCGCTGGCGGGCACGACGCCGTCGGTGGATGCAATGAAGTCGCTGGACGTGTATGCCGCTGCTGTGGGCCTGGCGTTTCAGGTCGTCGATGACATTCTCGATGTGACGACCGATTCCGCCACGCTCGGCAAAACCGCAGGTAAAGACGCGAAGGACGGCAAGCCGACCTACGTGTCGATCATTGGGCTCGATGCGTCGCGTGCGCTTGCCGCACAGCTACGCACGGACGCACACAACGCACTCGTGCCTTTTGGCGCGCGTGCGCAGCGTCTGGCCGAGCTCGCTGACCTGGTCGTAGACCGGGTGAGTTAAAAACGCGAAAGCCCGCCGCCGCGCACGATTCACGTGGGGTGCGCGTTACGAAGTGCGGGCGCGTAAGTTTTCCTACAATGGAACGACGATGTACGACTTGCTGAAAACCATCGACGACCCGGCAGCCCTGCGCCGCCTCGATCGCCGCCAATTGCAACCGCTTGCAGACGAGTTGCGTGCCTTTGTGCTCGACAGCGTCTCGAAGACGGGCGGCCACCTGTCGTCCAATCTCGGGACGGTCGAACTGACCATCGCGCTGCATTACGTGTTCGATACGCCGCGCGACCGGATCGTCTGGGACGTCGGCCATCAAACCTATCCGCACAAGATCCTGACGGGCCGCCGCGACCAGATGCACACGCTGCGTCAGCAGGGTGGCATCTCGGGTTTCCCGAAGCGCGACGAGTCGGAATACGACACGTTCGGCACGGCGCACTCGAGCACGTCGATCTCCGCTGCGCTCGGCATGGCGGTCGCGAGCAAGCTGCAGGGCGACAACCGCATGGGCATCGCCGTGATCGGCGACGGCGCGATGACGGCCGGCATGGCGTTCGAAGCGATGAACAACGCGGGCGTCGAGGACGACGTGCCGCTGCTCGTCATCCTCAACGACAACGACATGTCGATTTCGCCGCCGGTGGGCGCGCTGAATCGCCATCTCGCGCGTCTGATGTCGGGCCGCTTCTACGCTGCCGCGCGCGCAGGCGTCGAACGCGTGCTGCGCGTCGCGCCGCCGATGCTCGACCTTGCCCGCAAGCTCGAAGAGCACGCGAAGGGCATGATCGTGCCGGCTACGCTGTTCGAAGAGTTCGGCTTCAACTACATCGGGCCGATCGACGGTCACGATCTCGATTCGCTGATCCCGACGCTGCAGAACATCAAGGAACTGCGCGGTCCGCAATTCCTGCACGTCGTGACGAAGAAAGGCCAGGGCTACAAGCTGGCCGAAGCCGATCCGGTGCTGTATCACGGCCCGGGCAAGTTCAATCCGGCTGAAGGCATCAAGCCTGCGACCACGCCGTCGAAGAAGACCTACACGCAGGTGTTCGGCGAATGGCTGTGCGACGCGGCGGAACTCGATGCGCGCGTGGTCGGCATCACGCCCGCAATGCGCGAAGGCTCGGGCATGGTCGAGTTCGAGAAGCGCTATCCGGATCGTTATTTCGACGTCGGCATCGCCGAGCAGCACGCGGTGACATTCGCCGGCGGTCTCGCCGCTGAGGGCATGAAGCCTGTTGTCGCGATCTATTCGACGTTCCTGCAACGTGCGTACGACCAGTTGATCCACGACGTCGCGCTGCAGAACCTGCCGGTGGTGTTCGCAATCGACCGCGCGGGTCTCGTCGGCGCTGATGGCGCGACGCACGCGGGCGCATACGATCTCGCGTTCCTGCGCTGCATCCCGAACATGACGGTGATGGCTGCGTCGGACGAAAACGAATGCCGTCAGATGCTCTACACGGCGCTGCAACAGCCGAATCCGACGGCCGTGCGTTATCCGCGTGGCGCGGGCACGGGCGTGGCGACGGTCAAGCAGATGGCCGCGATTCCGCTCGGCAAGGGCGAAATCCGTCGCGAGACGTCGCAGTCGGCTGGCAAGCGTATCGCGATTCTGGCGTTCGGCACGATGGTCGCGCCTTCGCTGGCTGCGGGTGAGCAGATCGACGCTACTGTCGCGAACATGCGCTTTGTGAAACCGCTCGACGCCGAGCTGGTTCGCAGGCTCGCCGAGACGCACGACGCCATCGTCACGGTCGAAGAAGGCTGTGTGATGGGCGGTGCGGGCTCAGCCTGCGTGGAAGCCCTCCTTGAGAGCGGGGTGATCAAGCCCGTTCTACAATTGGGCCTGCCCGACCGCTTCATCGATCATGGCGATCCGGCGAAGCTGCTGTCGCAATGTGGTCTTGATGCCGCGGGCATCGCGAAATCGATCCGCGAGCGCTTCCTTGATCACGCTGCCGGCAAGTCGGTCAAGCGCGTCGCGTGATGCTGCTGCCGTCGTGAGACGGCAATTTCCCTTCAGACGAATCGACGGGCCTGCGGGCTCGTCGCGCAGCGTCGGCGCCCTGCCGGCGCATGCGGTTGCGCCAGTCGATACGCGCAGCCAGTGAGGATAACAACATGAACCAGATGAACCCCGCCTTCATGATGCCCGACGTGCAGAGCACCGTCGATACGCGTCAGATCGCGATCCAGCGCGTGGGCGTGAAGGCGGTGCGTCATCCGCTGACCGTTCGTACGCCCGAAGGCGACGCGCAGCCGACGATCGGCACGTGGAATCTAGACGTCCACCTGCCCGCCGAAGTGAAGGGCACGCACATGTCGCGTTTCGTCGCGTTGCTCGAAGAGAACAAGGCGCCGCTCGACGTGGCCGCGTTCCGCGCGATGCTCGCATCGATGCTGCAAAAGCTCGAAGCCGAGGCGGGCCGCATCGAAGTGTCGTTTCCGTACTTCGTGAACAAGACTGCGCCGGTCTCCGGCGTGCAGAGCCTGCTCGATTACGACGTGACGCTGACCGGCGACACGCGCAATGGCGTAACGCGTCTGTTCCTGAAGGTACTGGTGCCGGTGACGAGCCTGTGCCCGTGCTCGAAGGAAATCTCGCAGTACGGCGCGCACAACCAGCGCTCGCACGTGACGATCAACGCCGAACTCGCGGACGACGTGCCGGTGGAAGATCTGATCCGTATCGCGGAAGAAGAGGCGTCGTGCGAACTGTGGGGACTGCTGAAGCGTCCCGACGAGAAGTTCGTCACCGAGCGCGCGTATGAGAACCCGAAGTTCGTCGAAGATCTGGTGCGCGATGTGGCGCAGCGTCTGAACGCGGACTCGCGGATCATCGCGTATGTGCTCGAAGCCGAGAACTTCGAGTCGATCCACAATCACAGCGCGTATGCGTTGATCGAAAACGACAGGCGCGTGGTGCGATAAGCGTTACCGTGTCTGCCTTGAAAGACGAACGGCCGCATCATGTGATGCGGCCGTTTTTGTCTGGATACCGGTCGTCGCCCGCAGGCGGAAGAGGACGCGTGTGCAGGCCCTATCGAGCCAGAGACGACAGATCCCAGCGCGGCTTGACCGTGAATGCGTAGTCCTTGCCTGCCTGCTCCGGCCAGCGCTGCAACCGCAGCGCACCCGCGAGCGCGATCATTGCGCCGTTATCGGTACACAGCGACAGGTCCGGATAGTGCACCTCGAAGCCGCGCTTTTTCGCGGCGGCAGAAAGCGCCTCGCGCAACTGCCGGTTCGCGCCGACGCCGCCCGCCACTACGAGTCGCTTCAGCTTCGTCTGCTTGAGCGCCGCCAGTGATTTCGCGGCGAGCACATCGACAGCTGCATCAACGAAGCCACGCGCCAGATCCGCCCTCGCCTGCTCGCAAATGTTGGCGCCGCCGAGCTTCTTCGTGTGCGTCAGGACGGCGGTTTTCAGGCCGCTGAAGCTGAAGTCGAGATCGCCCGAATGCAGCATCGGACGCGGCAGCGAGACTGCGCCCGGATTGCCGAATTCCGCCATGCGCGACACTTCCGGGCCACCTGGATAGCCGAGGCCGAGCAGCTTCGCGGTTTTGTCGAAGGCTTCGCCGGCGGCATCGTCGAGTGTTTCACCGAGCGTTTCGTATTCGCCGACATCGGTGACGCGCATCAACTGCGTGTGGCCGCCCGACACCAGCAGCGCAACGAACGGAAACGGTGGCGGTTCATCGACGAGCAGCGGCGAAAGCAGATGCCCTTCGAGATGGTGAATGCCGATCGTCGGGCGATCCCACGCCATCGCGAGCGCGTTCGCGATGCTCGCGCCGACGAGCAGCGCGCCCGCAAGCCCCGGCCCTTGCGTATACGCGATCGCATCGATCTCCGTGCGTGCGGTGCCGGCGCGCTCCAGCACCTCTTCGAGCAGCGGCAGCGCGCGCCGGATGTGATCGCGCGACGCCAGTTCCGGCACCACGCCGCCGTATTCGCGATGCATGGCGATCTGCGAATGCAGCGCGTGCGCGAGCAGGCCGCGCTCAGTGTCGTAGAGCGCGAGGCCGGTTTCGTCGCAGGAGCTTTCGATGCCGAGAACGAGCATGATTCGGGGGCTGGACGGGCGCCGCGAAGGCGTCCGAAAGGTAAAGGCAAGCCTGAAAGTATAGCAGCGACGGCAAGGCGACGAAGGGCGGCAGGTACAATGCGCGCCATGGAATCCTTCGATATTGCGGTTATCGGCGCAGGCGCGGCCGGCATGATGTGCGCGGCGGTGGCCGGCCAGCTCGGCCGGCGCGTCGTGCTGATCGACCATGCGCCGCGCCTCGCGGAAAAAATACGCATCTCCGGCGGCGGCCGCTGCAACTTCACGAATCTGTACGCCGGTCCGGCGAATTACCTGTCCTCGAATCCGCATTTCTGCCGCTCCGCGCTCGCGCGCTACACGCCGCGCGACTTCATGGCGCTCCTCAAGCGCCATCGCGTGACGTGGCACGAGAAGCACAAGGGGCAACTCTTCTGCGACCAGTCGAGCGAAGCGGTCATCGATGTGCTCAAGCACGAATGCGACGCCGGCGGCGTTGCATGGCGCCGGCCGCTCGCGGTCGAGCAGGTCAGGCATGAAGCCGCCGGCGGTTTCACGCTCGACACCCACGCAGGCCCGATCCGCACCCGCGCTGTCGTGGTGGCGACCGGCGGCCTTTCGATCCCGAAGATCGGCGCGACCGACTTCGCCTATCGTCTCGCCAAGCAGTTCGGGCACAAGCTGATCGACACGCGTCCGGCGCTGGTGCCACTCACTTTTGCCGCTGACGACTGGGCGCCGTTTTCGGCGTTATCGGGTGTTTCGCTGGAAGTCCAGCTGGCGACCGGCAATAAAAAGAGCGGCGGTGAGTTCGTCGAGGATCTGCTGCTCACCCATCGCGGCCTCTCAGGTCCGGGCGTGTTGCAGATTTCGACCTACTGGCAGCCCGGTGAGCCCGTCCACGTGAACCTGCTGCCGGACCGGGACGCCACGACGGCACTTCTGGAAGCCAAAACCGGCACGAAGCGCCAGATCGCCAATCTGCTCGCCGAATGGGTGCCGACGCGCCTCGCGCACGTCTGGCTGGAGACGCATGCGATTCCAGCCGAGGCGCGCGTCGCCGATCTGCCGGACAAAACGCTGCGCAGGATCGGTGAGGCGCTTTCGCGCTGGACGCTCACCCCGAACGGCACCGAAGGCTATCGCAAGGCCGAAGTAACGCGCGGTGGCATCGACACGCGCGAACTCTCTTCGTCGACGATGATGAGCGCGCGGGTGCCCGGTTTCTACTTCATTGGCGAGGCCGTGGACGTCACGGGCTGGCTTGGCGGCTACAACTTCCAGTGGGCGTGGGCATCGGGCGTCGCGGCGGGCCAGGCGGCCGCGGAGCAGGTTCTGGGGGCTTGACGGCGCCGTTTCTTTGTGCGAAACGTCTGTTATAATCTCCAACCTTTGCAAAGCTCCGTTATTGAAAAATGACGACTATCCGCGTAAAAGATAACGAGCCCTTCGAAGTCGCGATGCGCCGCTTCAAGCGCACGATCGAGAAGAACGGGCTCCTGACCGAACTTCGCGCGCGCGAGTTTTACGAAAAGCCGACGGCTGAACGCAAACGCATGAAGGCGGCCGCGGTCAAACGCCACTTCAAACGTCTGCGCAGCCAGATGTTGCCCAAAAAGCTTTACTGATTCTTTGTCCGCCGCAGTCGCTTTGAGCGCCGTGGCGTGCAATCGTTGGCGGCATCCAGCGCTCGATGCCGTCGCACGCGGAAAGACCAGGCCGCAAGGCCGCCCCGGTGAGGCCGCATCCATTACGCGAATTCGCGACAACCCGCTTGAGGAAGGTGTCCCAAGCGGGTTTTTGTCTTGATGCGAGCGTCGCGCGGGACTGTTTTCATGGCTTGTTTATCAGGCTTGTTTTAATCAACGCATTCAGGTGAGTGATGAGTCTCAAGGACCAGATCAACGACGATATGAAAGCCGCGATGCGGGCGCGCGAGACCGAGCGTCTCGGCACGATCCGCCTGCTGCTCGCCGCGATCAAACAGCGCGAAGTCGATGAGCGCGTGACGCTCGACGACGCGGCGATCACGGCCGTCATCGACAAGATGATCAAGCAGCGCAAGGATTCGATCAGCCAGTTCGAGGCGGCCGGGCGCACGGATCTCGTCGACAAGGAAGCGGCTGAACTCGTCGTGCTGACCGCCTACATGCCGCAGCAGTTGTCCGACGCTGAGGTTGCCGCTGAAGTGCAGGCCGCCGTCGCGCAGACGGGCGCCGCCGGCCCGCAGGATATGGGCAAGGTGATGGGCGTACTGAAGCCGAAGCTCGCCGGCCGCGCTGACATGACGGCCGTGTCCGGGCTCGTCAAGGCAGCACTCGCGAAGTAAAACCCTGTCCGGAACCGGGCGACCCGCGTATTGACGGGTCGCCCGGTTCCTCATGAAATTCGAGGCCGCCTTCCTACTGTGATTCCGCACTCGTTCCTGCAGGATCTGCTGAACCGCGTCGATATTGTCGACGTGGTTGGTCGTTTCGTGCAGTTGAAGAAGGGCGGCGCGAATTTCATGGGGCTTTGTCCGTTTCACAACGAGAAGAGCCCTTCGTTCACCGTTAGTCCGACTAAGCAGTTCTATCACTGCTTCGGATGCGGTGCGCATGGCACGGCAATCGGTTTTCTGATCGAGCACGCCGGACTGACCTTCCCGGAGGCCGTGAACGAGCTGGCGCAATCCGTGGGCCTGACGGTGCCGCAGGAGCCGTCGCCCATGCGCGGCGGAGGTGGCGGTGGCGGAGAAGGTTATGCGCCGGCTGTATCGAAGGCTGTCACGACCGCGCTGTCTGACGTGATGCAGACCGCGTGCGATTTTTACCGCAAGCAGTTGCGTGGCGCGCCGAATGCGATCCAGTACCTGAAAAAGCGTGGACTGACTGGCGAAGTCGCGGCGCGTTTCGGGCTCGGTTACGCGCCGGATGGCTGGCAGAACCTCGAAACCGCTTTTCCCGACTATCGGGACGACGCGCTGGTCGAATCCGGTCTCGTGATCGTCAGCGAAAAGTCGGATGCGCAGGGCCAGAACCGCCGTTATGACCGCTTTCGCGAGCGGATCATGTTCCCGATCCGCAACGTGAAAGGGCAGGTGATCGGCTTCGGTGGCCGTGTGCTGGATAGCGGTGAACCTAAATATTTGAATTCGCCGGAAACGCCTCTATTTAACAAGGGCAGCGAGCTGTACGGCCTTTTTGAGGCGCGCCTCGCGATCCGCGAGCAGCAGTACGTGCTGGTGGTCGAAGGGTACATGGATGTGGTCGCGCTGGCGCAACTGGGGTTCCAGAACGCGGTTGCGACCCTCGGTACGGCGTGCACGCCGATTCATGTGCAGAAACTGATGCGCCAGACAGATACCGTGATCTTCAGCTTCGATGGCGACTCAGCCGGCCGACGCGCCGCACGGCGCGCGCTGGATGCCTGTCTGCCGCACGCAGCGGACAACCGGACGATCCGCTTCCTGTTCCTGCCGACAGAGCACGATCCGGACAGTTACGTGCGTGAGTTCGGTACCGAGGGGTTCTCGGAACAGGTCGCGCGGGCGATGCCGCTGTCGCAGTTCATGTTGAACGAAGTGCTGACCGGCAAGGAGCTGGATCAGCCGGAAGGAAAGGCGCGCGCGCTGTTCGACGCCAAGCCGCTGTTGCAGGCGTTGCCGGCGAACGCGTTGCGTGCCCAGATCATGCACATGTTCGCCGACCGGCTCGACGTGCCGTTCGACGAAGTGGCCGCGCTCTGCGAGGTCGATGCCCGGATCGCCGCGGCTTCGCGCGCCGCGCCGCCGCGCAAGGATCGTCGTAGCGTGACCGGGATCGAACAGCGGGCGCTGCGCAATCTTGTGATGCATCCGCGCATTGTCGCGGTGCTGGACGAGGACGCGGAACAGGCGCTGTTGACGGTCACCCGTCACGGTGAACTGTTCGAGGAAGTGACGACGCATGCGCGTGCGCTGGGCGAAGCGGCTGAGTTTCAGCTGTTGTCGGATCTGCTCAGAAACAGCGCGAATGCGCCGACTTTCGAAGAAATCTTCCGCGAAATTCTGGACTATGATGAAAACGTGCGCGACCTGCTGCTGAAGAATCCCGAGGACGAAACCGTCATCGAGGAGCGCCGCGAGCAGGAACGGATTGTTGGCGAGGAACTGAAGGCGGCGATCTTCAGGATGAGCTATGACGCGTACAGCGCGAGGCTCGATCAACTGTCGCGGCAGTCACGACATACGCCGGAAGAACTGGCCGAATACACCGATCTGAATCGGAAGCGGGCGGACATGAAACGTCAGCTCGGGCTGTAAGCGGGGAAGGGCAGA
The DNA here is from genome assembly GCF_050436565.1 of Paraburkholderia sp. GAS42. Taxonomy (NCBI): domain Bacteria; kingdom Pseudomonadati; phylum Pseudomonadota; class Betaproteobacteria; order Burkholderiales; family Burkholderiaceae; genus Paraburkholderia; species Paraburkholderia sp. GAS42. The sequence goes on from NZ_JBNDML010000002.1 coordinate 115,181, forward strand.
ACCTGAGGTGCTATAATAAAAGGTTCCCAGCAGTTTGTTTGCAGTTTTTGTTTGTTTTCCAGGCAAGAGGGCGAATTGCAATGGTAAAGACTACAGGCGGAAAGAAAGCGACGGGCAAAGGCTCCGAGGAGCCGACCAGAAAGGTCACGCAGGCCAGGTCTGCTTCTTCTTCCGCGAGAAAAACGTCTGCCACAAGCGTCGCACCTTCTCCTGGGAAGAAATCCTCGTCCACTTCTGCCGCGCGAGCGGCACCGGTTGCGGCATCTGTAGCTAACGTGGCTGGCGCCTCGAAAGCCTCAAAAGCCACGCAGCCAGCAACGAAGCGGCCGGGTTCCAGAAGTACCAGGGAAGCGGCTGCCGCGCAGGACACTGCGGCAGTGCGCGAGACTCCAGTATCCACGGTTCAACCGGCTGTTGTCCAGCAGCCGCGAGTCGAGACTACAGCCGGTATGGCGAACTCCATGACGAAAAAGCTGAACGAAGTATCCGTCGATGACGACGCAACCCAGAACGAAGAGGCAGCAGCAGCGCCGGTCGTTCCGGGCAAAGGCGAAAAGGCCAAGGCACGCGACCGCCGCGCAAAGGAAAAAGCGCTGCTGAAAGACGCTTTCGCGTCGACGCAGCCGGGCACCGCCGAAGAGCTCGAAGAGCGTCGCGCGAAACTGCGCGCGCTGATCAAGCTCGGTAAGGAACGTGGCTTCCTGACGTACGCCGAAATCAACGATCACCTCCCGGATAACTTTGCCGAGACCGAGGCGATCGAAGGCATCATCAGCACGTTCAACGATATGGGCGTGGCTGTGTACGAGCAGGCGCCCGACGCTGAAACGCTGCTCCTGAACGACAACGCGCCGGCGGCTTCGTCGGATGATGAAGTCGAAGAAGAAGCAGAAGTCGCCCTCTCCACGGTCGATTCCGAATTCGGCCGCACGACCGACCCGGTCCGCATGTACATGCGCGAAATGGGTACCGTCGAGCTGCTGACGCGCGAAGGCGAAATCGAAATCGCGAAGCGGATTGAAGATGGCCTGAAGCATATGGTCATGGCCATCTCCGCGTGCCCGACGACGATCGCCGACATCCTCGCGATGGCCGAGCGCGTCGCGAACGAAGAGATTCGTATCGACGAACTCGTCGACGGTCTGATCGATGCCAACGCGGAAGACGCGGACGGCTTCTCCGAGCAGGAAGCGGAAGCGATCGAGGCTGAAGAAGAGGAAGCCGAAGAGGAAGCAGAGGAAGAAGAAGAAGACGACGGCACCGCGCAGGCTACGGCCAACGCGGCGCAGCTCGAAGCGCTCAAGCGCGCGTCGCTCGAAAAATTCGCGTCGATCAGCGAATGGTTCGACAAGATGCGTCGTGCGTTCGAGAAGGAAGGCTACAAGTCGAAGGCGTATCTGAAGGCTCAGGAAACGATTCAGAACGAGCTGATGATGATCCGCTTCACGGCACGTACCGTCGAGCGTCTGTGCGACACGCTGCGCGCGCAGGTGGACGAAGTGCGTCAGGTCGAACGTCAGATCCTGCATACGGTCGTCGACAAGTGCGGCATGCCGCGTGCCGAGTTCATCGCGCGTTTCCCGGGCAATGAAACGGATCTCGAATGGTCGGAAAAGATCGTCGGCGAAGGTCACGCTTACAGCGCGATCCTCACGCGTAACATTCCGGCGATCCGCGAACAGCAGCAACGTCTGCTCGACTTGCAGGCGCGTGTTGTGCTGCCGCTGAAGGACCTGAAGGAAACCAACCGTCAGATGGCGGCCGGTGAACTGAAGGCGCGTCAGGCGAAGCGCGAAATGACCGAGGCGAATCTGCGTCTCGTGATCTCGATTGCGAAGAAGTACACGAACCGTGGCCTGCAGTTCCTGGATCTGATCCAGGAAGGCAACATCGGCCTGATGAAGGCGGTGGACAAGTTCGAATATCGCCGTGGCTACAAGTTCTCGACGTACGCAACATGGTGGATCCGTCAGGCCATCACGCGTTCGATCGCGGACCAGGCACGTACGATCCGGATTCCGGTTCACATGATCGAAACGATCAACAAGATGAACCGCATCTCGCGTCAGATCCTGCAGGAAACCGGTCTCGAGCCGGATCCGGCAACGCTGGCAGAAAAGATGGAAATGCCGGAAGACAAGATCCGCAAGATCATGAAGATCGCGAAGGAGCCGATCTCGATGGAAACGCCGATCGGTGACGACGACGATTCGCATCTGGGTGACTTCATCGAGGATACGAACACGGTTGCTCCGGCCGACGCCGCATTGCACGCCAGCATGCGCGATGTCGTGAAGGACGTGCTCGATTCGCTCACGCCGCGCGAAGCGAAGGTGCTGCGCATGCGTTTCGGTATCGAGATGAGCACCGATCACACGCTCGAGGAAGTCGGCAAGCAGTTCGACGTGACGCGTGAGCGGATCCGTCAGATCGAGGCGAAGGCGCTGCGCAAGCTGCGTCACCCGAGCCGGTCGGACAAGCTGAAGTCGTTCCTCGAAGGGAATTGATCGACGGCTGTTGGTGTTAAAGGCAGTCTGCTGCCGATGAAGGGGCTTCCAGATCGTTCTGTGTTCAAGCAGGCGGTCCCGGAAGCCCCTTTTTTCGTGTAGTATGTCGGCCAAATCAGCAATCAGGCCCGGCCCTCAGACCGGGTCTTTTTCTTGGGCCGGACGCCGTGCTGGTTGCAGGCAGCGGACTCATAATCCGCCTCCGAAAGGACATCGTCGGTTCGAATCCGACCCGGCCCACCAAGCCTGGCTTGGGTTTGCGGGGTTTCATGTAGTGAGCACCGATTTCCGCAATTCGGGGATTTTTCCGCAATTCTGGCATCGTGGGGTGGTCACCGCTCCGATAGCAGATCAATGAGGGCTGAGTTCTGTATTGCACAGGGCTCAGCCCTTTTAGTTTGGTCTTGATGCGTTGGCGATTGTAGTAGTGGATGTATCGGCGCAGGCCAGACCGAAGCGCAACTCGATCTGCAAGCGCTGCACTGTGTCCGGCAGTGACTCGTACCCTGGTGGGTGGCGCCAGCTTTGTACCTGGCAAAAAGAACAATGCTGTATCGCTCGACGGGAGCACCGGCTACGTGAGTCCGCCGGCCGGTCTGATTTGTAGCCTCTCCGCTCCGACGGCAGAACAAGTGGCCGCGCTCGCCCCAAGTTGGAGGATATCGGGCTTCCAGCGCGCTGAACTGGGCGACATTGACGGTGAACTCGGTCCTTGCACTTCGCGTACGCATAGGCGCTTTGCCAAAGCATCAACGTCGCTAATGTCCGCGCTCATTGTTGAACAGGTCAAGCGTCACTGTCAGAGACAGCCGAACGTGGTCGATCACGAATTCGCCTGTAACGGTGGCCAGTTCAAGCCACCGTTATGCCCAGATCGTTTGCCAGCAGCGCCGCCTGCGCATGTGAGATCGTCGCGCGCTTGAAGCTTGAAGCAGTACGAACTCTGAGCGTTCCAAGCTCCGCGTCGCGCAGATCGGCACCCTCGAACTTCGCATTCGCGAGGTGCGCTTCGCGGAGGCTGCCCCCCTCAAACACGGTATCCCGGAAGTCGCAGCCGCTCAAATCGGCACCGGAAAAGTCAAGCCTCACCAGTCGCTGCTTTCTGAAAGAAACGCCACTCATGTCGGCGCCAACCAGCAGCGTATCGAAGAACTCAAGCCCCAGGGCCGATATTCCGGTGAAGACGGCCCCTGTCAGTTTCACGCCGTCGAACATTGACGAAGCCAGCTTCGCGCGGGCCCACGAGGAATTGTTGAAGTCGGAGTCCTTGAAACGCGCGTCGGTCAACTGTGCCGTGACGAAATCGATGCCGCGGCCCTTGCAGCCCAGCCATCGGCTGTTCTCGAGTCTGGCGCGCCTGAATGACGTTTCTGCTGCTGAGCAGCGCAAAAATGTGCAGTCCCGGAACGTCAGATCGGACAGGTCGGCGCCGTCGAAAGCGCACCGTTCGAATTCAATCGGGCCGTTGCTCGTGCCGAGCAGCTCAACGAGATCAGCGCGACTCATCGTTCTATCGAGAATATGCATGTGGATGGAGGGTGTGCCGAAAAAGGGGAACATTGGGGATCTCGGGTTTGCAGTCCGGGAGAGGAGCAGATTATAATCAAAACATTCCATACGGATGGTATGTTTAATGACCCTTGCTCATCGCAGACAGAAGCAACCTGAACTGGTGCGTAAAGAACTGCTGGATGTCACGCTGCAGATACTGGTGGATGAAGGACCGCATGCCGTGACACTCGACGCGGTGTCGAAACGGGCTGGCGTGACCAAGGGCGGACTCCAGCATCACTTTCGCAGCAAGCAGGCACTTCTTGATGCGCTGTGCGATCAGCTTTTCGTGGGGTTCCATCAGCGATATGAGCTTGCGCTGCTTGCCGAGCCTGATGGCCCCGGTCGGCACGCGCGAGCGTACGTGCGACTGTCATTTGACAGCGGCAACGATCACGAGCAGGTTCGCACGCAACGCGCTATTGCCTTGCTGGCACTGACATGGCCGCCATGTCGCGAGCGGTGGAGCGCTGTCGTGACCGCTGCAATAGCGGCCGACGGCGTGGATGAGGATTTGGCGAACCGGTTGCTGCTGTGCAGGCTCGCTGCTGACGGGTTTTGGTATTCCCAGATGCTGGATTCCTATCCAATTGGGAACAAACGAAAAGCCGCGCTCCTGGATGCCCTTCTAGACTTGTGCTGAAAGGGCGCACAACGAGACAACCCTCGTATTCATACGACCTCTCGCGCCCCTTCGAACCGATTGTCGATCGGCCGAACCCCGGCTTGCCTTTACCTCTGGGATACGCGACATTTCTGGAATCGCCAGTAGCGAAGCAGAACACCTTGGTCCAGGACGGTTCGCGACCACTCCGCATCCCACCACTAAATGCCGTCCTGGACTCCGGCTTCCAGCGAGCGAAGCGGGTTCACTGAACGCCGTCAACGAGAAGCCGATAACCTTAGCGAACCAGGTGTCTACATAATGCGCATCCCACCTCTGAAAGCCATCATTGCATTCGAAAGTGTCGCGCGGACAAAGAGCGTCAATCGGGCGGCTGACGAATTAGGGCTCACGCCATCGGCGGTCAGCCATCAGATTTCGAACCTCGAATCCATGGTCGGTAGACCTTTGTTCACCCGGCTAGGGCGAGGGCTCGTTCTGACTCCGACCGGTCAGCAATACCTGACGGACGTCACAGGATCGCTTGCTGATCTGAGCCGCGCGACGGAGCGCGCATCGAGCCAGTCGGGCCTCGAGATCCTTCGTATCCATTCGAGTCCAAGCTTTGGGTTGATGTGGCTGCTACCCAGGCTGGCTTCGTTCCAGGAAGCGAACGGCGACATCCAGTTGAATCTGGCCTGTTCCTACGAAGATGTGTCGTTTACCTCTGGCTACTATGACCTCGATGTACGGCACGGCTACGCAAACTGGACCGATGGAGAGATCAAGACGCTCCGCAATGAATTCATTGCGCCTCTTGCCTCACCGGACTACCTGAGACGGTTCCCGGTGCGCACTCCCGAGGATCTGCTCGAGCGGCGTCTGATCTTCTCGGAGACTCCGCTCGTACAGTGGAAGCAATGGTTCGGCAAGTTCGGCGTCGCGGCGGCCGGGAAAGCCTACGATTTCTCTTTCGACCGTTCCTACATGTCGCTCGAGGCTGCAGCGCTGGGGCACGGCATCGCGCTCGAAAGCACGATGCTCGCATCGGTCCAGCTCAGGCGACGTTCGCTCGTGCCGGTCTTCGATCAGACCTTTGCGGTCGAAGTCGGTGCCCATCACCTCGTTTACCCTGGCCAGAACGCGGATTTGCCCCGCGTGGCCAAATTTGTGACCTGGGTCGAGCAAGAGACCGGCGAAGACGCAATGGGTCAAGAAGCCACGCCAGGCGGGACGACGGCGCCCGCCATGAGGCGAAATGGATGACTACCGACGCCTGTAAATCCACGGTGCCGCGACACCTGAAAATTCTTCAGCAATAGTTGAGCCGAACTGCATTGATCGAGATGGTCGGAGCGCTGAAACTGCGCCTACTCACTCACACGATCAATGGAGACAAGCATGTTGCTCAACAGCAAAGTGGTCATCGTCACAGGTGCAGCCTCGCCGCGCGGCATCGGCAAGGCAACCGCAAAAGCGCTCGCTGCGCAGGGCGCGCGAGTGGTCATTCTGGACCTTCGAAAGGAAGACGCCGAAAGCGCCGCGCGCGATCTCGGCGACGGGCACCTGGGGCTCGCCTGCGATGTGACCGACAAGGCCGCATGTATCGCCGCGGCCGGGGCGGTGCTGGCAAAGTACGACCGGATCGACGGGTTGATCAACAACGCGGGCATCACCCAGCCGCTGAAGACGATGGACATCGAAGCAGGCAACTTCGACGCGGTCATCGACGTGAACCTGCGCGGCACGCTCTACATGTCGCAAGCGGTTATTCCGCAGATGAGAAAACAGAAGAGCGGCAGCATCGTCTGCATGTCGTCGGTTTCCGCGCAACGCGGCGGCGGGATCTTCGGCGGTCCGCACTACAGCGCCGCCAAAGCAGGCGTACTCGGCCTCGCTCGTGCGATGGCGCGTGAACTCGGGTCCGACAACATCCGCGTCAACTCGATCACACCGGGCCTGATCCAGACCGACATCACCGGCGACAAGCTCACGACGGAGATGCGTGCCGACATCATCAAGGGCATTCCGCTTGGTCGTCTTGGCGACGCGCTCGACGTCGCCAATGCCTGTCTTTTCCTCTCAAGCGATCTATCGGCCTACCTCACCGGTATCACGCTCGATGTCAACGGTGGGATGTTGATCCACTGAAAAGTGACTCGCCTGGATGTCGGGCGAACCCTCAACGCACCCGGGAGAGACCCGGGGCGATATGGCAGGAGACAAGCATGAAATCGAAGTCCACGGTGCCGTCGATGACGGTCGATGTCACGTCGCTTGCCGATACGGCGAGCTTCGAATCAAAAACGTATGCGAAGGTTGGACGGCGCTTGATACCGTTTCTGATGCTGTGCTATCTGGGCGCTTATCTCGATCGTGTCAACGTGGGCTTCGCGAAGCTGCAGATGCTCAATGACCTGCGATTCAGCGAGACCGTGTATGGCTTCGGCGCCGGTATCTTCTTTCTCGGCTATTTCCTCTTTGAAGTGCCGAGCAATCTTATGTTGCACAAAGTGGGCGCGCGAAACTGGCTCGCTCGCATCATGCTGACGTGGGCGCTGATTTCCGCCTCCTTCGTCTTCGTAAAGACGCCCACGACGTTTTATGTTCTGCGGTTTCTATTGGGTGTGGCGGAGGCCGGGTTTGCGCCAGGCGTCATTCTGTACCTGACGTACTGGTTTCCTTCGGCACGGCGCGCCAAGGCGCTCTCCCTCTTCTTCATGGCGATCCCGCTTGCCGGCATTGTCGGTGGGCCGCTGTCCGGTTACATCCTGCACGCGTTCCATGGCGTACAGGGTCTCGCGGGCTGGAAGTGGCTGTTCATGCTCGAGGCGCTGCCGTCGTTGCTGCTTGGCGTTGCCATTCTGCTGTACCTCGACAACGGCATCGCCGCCGCGAAGTGGCTCACTGATGCCGAGAAAGCGCTCCTCTCACGCAACGTGGCGAACGACAACGCCCACAAGGTGGCCCACGTGTCGATCCGGTCTTTCATCGGCGATGGTCGTTTGTGGTTGATGGCTGCGATCTACTTCTGCGTCGTGCTCGGTCAGTATGGACTGACGTTCTGGCTGCCGACGATCATCCGCAAGTCGGGCGTGGCTGATCCGTTATGGGTCGGTATCTTTACCGCCATTCCGTACCTGTGCGCCATCATTGCGCTGCCGCTGGTGGGAGCAAGCGCTGACCGCCATCGCGAACGTCGTCTGCATCTTGCGATTCCGATGCTCGTATCGGCGGCAGGCTTTGCAACGCTGCCGATGCTGGGCGGAGTCGGCGCGTCGCTGGTGTGTGTCAGCGTGGCCGCCGCCGGCATCCTCGCTTCGTCGTCGCAGTTCTGGTCACTGCCGACGGCGCTCCTCGGCGGCATGTCCGCCGCAGCGGGTATCGCCGCGGTGAACTGTTTCGCCAATCTCGCGGGCTTCTTCTCGCCGGCGATCGTCGGCTGGTTGAACGACCTGACCGGTAAGTCGACGGCTGGGCTCATCTTTATCTCTGTCGCAATCGTCATCGGCGCCGCGCTTGTTTTCCTCGTGCCAGCCAAAACCGTCAATCGTTGACATTGTCCGCTGCAAAGACTCACTTCTCTCCAAGGAGACATCATGAACAGTCCGTCATCAGATGCGGTGACGCTCGCTGAGCGCGCCTATCGGATCCGCAGAAACGCCTTGCTGATGGGCGAAGTGCAGGGGCAGGGGTACATCGGCCAGGCACTCGATATCGCCGATGTACTCGCGGTTGCCTACTTCGGCGCGATGCGCTACCAGCCCGACAACCCCGAATGGGACGGCCGCGACCGCTTTCTGCTGTCCAACGGCCACTACGCGATTGCGCTCTATGCCGCGCTGTTCGAAGCCGGCTTCCTGCCACCGGAAGAACTCGAAACCTACGGCAGCGACGACAGCCGCTTGCCGATGTCCGGCATGGCGAGCTATACGCCCGGCATGGAGATGTCCGGCGGCTCGCTCGGCCATGGTCTGACGATCGCGGTGGGTCGCTGCCTCGGACTGAAACGCAAGGGCTCGGACGCTTTCGTCTACACGCTGTTCTCCGACGGCGAACTCGATGAAGGCGCGATCTGGGAAGGCCTGATGTCGGCCGCGCACTGGAAGCTGGACAACCTGATCGCCATGGTCGACGTCAACAACCAGCAAGCCGACGGTCCCTCCACGCAGATCATGGCGTTCGAGCCGCTCGTGGAGAAGCTCGAAGCATTTGGGTGGTTTACGCAGCGCGTGGACGGCAACGACATCGATGCCGTGAAGGCGGCCTTCGATGCCGCGCGCATTCATCCGAAGGCGCAGCCGCGGATCATCGTCTGCGATACGCGCATGGGTTGCGGCGTGCCGTTCCTCGAGGAACGGGAAAAGAACCATTTCATCCGCGTCGATGCCCATGAGTGGCAACTGGCGCTTGCAGCACTCGAAGCAGGGAGACAAGCATGAGCGACACCACCATCAGCAAGCCGCGTCTCAAGACCTCGGCAATGATCGCCTCGATTGCCGGCGAAGGACAGGTCACGCGGTCGGCGCCGTTCGGCCATGCGTTGGCGCAGCTGGCTCGCGAGAAGAAGAACGTGGTCGGCATGACCGCTGACCTTGGCAAGTACACTGACCTGCACATCTTCGGCAAGGAATTCCCTGAACGCTACTATCAGATGGGCATGGCCGAGCAACTGCTGATGGGCGCGGCCGCCGGCATGGCACATGAAGGCGCCCAGCCGTTCGTCACGACCTACGCCGTGTTCGCGACCCGTCGCGCGTATGACTTCATGCACCAGGCCATCGCCGAGGACAACCTCGACGTGAAGATCATCTGCGCGCTGCCGGGCCTCACGACCGGCTACGGCCCGAGCCATCAGGCGGCCGAGGATCTTGCCCTGATGCGCGCAATGCCGAACATGACGGTCATCGATCCGTGCGACGCGCTCGATACCGAGCAGATGGTGCCCGCGATCGCGGCGCACAACGGTCCCGTATATGCGCGCTTGCTGCGTGGCAACGTCCCGGCCGTGCTCGATGAATACGACTATCAGTTCGAACTGGGCAAGGCGAAGCTGCTTCGCGACGGCGCCGAGGTGCTGATCATCTCCTCGGGCATTATGACCATGCGTTCGCTGGAGGTCGCGAAGGCGCTGGAAGCGGACAACGTCGGCGTCGGCGTGTTGCACGTGCCGACCATCAAGCCGCTCGATACAGCGACGATCCTGCGCGAAGCCAGGCGCACAGGCAGAATGGTCGTGGTCGCCGAGAATCACTCGGTGATCGGCGGTCTCGGAGAAGTGGTCGCGACCACGCTGCTCACGGCCGGCGTCACGCCGATGTACCGCCAAATCGCACTGCCCGATGAGTTTCTCGCCGCAGGCGCGCTGCCGACCCTGCACGACCGCTATGGCATCTCGACCAACGTCATGGCGAGCACGATAAAGAGTTGGCTCAGATAAGCGCAGGGAGTATCCCGACGAGACAGGTAAGTCGGGGCCACAGCCTTGGGAGCTGTGACGGTGCGTCAGTTCGACGGCGCACCGTCATGGGAAGACGAGAGAAACGTGAGCGAATCAATTCTTATGACCCCGCGCGGCATCGTGAAGAGTTACGGTCCGACGAGCGTCCTCAGAGGCTTCGATCTGTCGGTAGCTGTGGGAGAAGTGCACGCCTTTCCCGGAGTGTGGATGTCCACGCAGAATTGAGCCACCTGAGCCGGTCAACACGGTCGGAGACTTTTGATCTACCGCGCCAGCCAGTCCGGGGCCTGTTTGCATTAGATCGCCCTCGTCGCGATAACTCAGCGGTTTTTGCAGGCTGGCTGATGCTCGCAAATGCCAGCCTGCTCCGCAATTCTCTATCTGGTCGGTCCGACCTTCTCGCCACGACGGTTTCTGACATCGTGTTCCGTCATGGCGAGGGATTCATGGCCAAGCTCACAACTTCGACTTGCACGTTTGCCTGTCCGCGCTGAAGGCCAATGCTATATCAGTCGACCAGTTGTGAGCCGGTGCGAGCGACAACTAGCACTGTGCACCCGCTTTCTGAAGAGCTTGAGTGGCTCGAACCTGCCGGATAAGTAAGTACATGGCCGACTGAAAACTGAGCCCCATCGCTATCCGCAAAGACTCCTTCCGCGACAAAAATCATCTCGGTCGTCTCATGCAAATGCGTCGGTCCGCGTGCCCCGGGCTCTATTTTCATCCAATAGCTCGTCCATCCGCCTCCTTCGTCATCAGACAAAGGAATCCAGGAGTAACCGGGAATCTCGGACTCACCTATTTTCAGTGGACGCCAATCCTCATCGTTAATTTTGTAGCTTCGTCGCGCTGCCAATTGCACTGGACCGGGTGACGCGCCTTCTTGGATTCTTGCTGAGTTCATGGGTAGCAGGGGAGTAGTTGTCGACACGGAAGAAGCCAGTATTGAGTGGACGATATCAAGCGTCAATGCGCTTTATTTTCGCTGTCGCATTACATCTGGTTATGCGGCGCATCCGCTTCGTGCAGCGACCGTTGTTTGCGCGTCCTGGCACCTGCTGTCCTCAGGTCGGTTGTACGTCTGCACGCAGCCAGTCAATGACGGTGCTCGTGGTCGGCGTTATCGTCCGACCATGCGGGACAACAACGAAATAGGAATCGCTGACCTTCACCGAGGCGTCCGTTACCCGCACCAATTGCCGGGACTCAAGTAAATCGCCCAGCAGTCTACGCCAGCCGAGAGCAACACCATGTCCATGTTGCGCAGCTTGAATTGCGTCCGTGTACAGGCTGCAGCGCAGTGAGTAATGCAACCGCGGCGGCCTCACTCCGACAGCCTGGAACCAGGTCTCCCAGTCCATCCATCCTTCCGAGGTGGAGTCGGAATCAATTAGCTGAGTCATGGTGAGGTCATCGATGGATTGCAATAAGCCGTTCCTGGCCAACCACTCAGGCGAGCAGACTGGAAATACTTCCTCATCAAATAACAACGAGGACGTTCCGTCACGCCATTTGCCGTTGCCGAATCGCACTGCGAGGTCGACTTCGTTGTGACGGAGGTCTGCGGTGAACATGGAGGTCGTCAAACGAAGTGCCAATTGCGGCTCAAGACGCTTCAATTGAGGAAGGTTGGGCAACACGCGGAAATGCGAAAACGCCGCGGTTGTGGCGAGAACCAATTCTTGTTGCGCGCTTCCGTCTGACAGACGGTCGAAGACGCCCGCAATCCGCCGCATCGAGTCAGCCACTACCGAATAAAGCGCTTCACCCTCACTGGTGAGCTTGATTGCCCGGTGCAAACGATGAAAGAGGCGAACATTGAGGGACTCCTCGAGAAATCGCACCTGCCTGCTCACGGCTGCTTGCGTGACCCCGAGCTCGTTCGCCGCCAACGTGAAGCTGCTCAGCCGCGCTACAGCCTCAAACTCCACCAGCGCGGTCAACGAAGGTATCAGCCGTCGGTATCCCTTCGCTCCTTCGGTGGCAGGTTTCATGTTCGGGTCTATACGTATGGGGGCCGCGTAAGCCGTGAGCCGATGATATTCGAAAAGTTTTCTTTCGCGAGAGGCCAATAGTGCCGTCTCCGGACTTTCCCTATAAGCCCAAATCCCGCAGGCGACGTCCCTCAGCGCTTCATGCTGCCCAAACCTATGCCTGGCGTATATCTGCGAGGGTCGCGTGCCTTGTGCGGGTAATCAGCAGGGGTGCACCCATTACCAGCGGTAGGGGAAAGACCACAGAAAATGTAGCTGGCCTAGCCTAATTGGCGATGTACGCTGTCATTACCGCAACAAACATTGCTGATAATGAGTTCAGTGAGGAAAGATTTCAAGCCTTGCGCAAATAAGTCGAATTTATTCGAATTCGTGACTTGACTGTCTTTACTTGCGAAATGGCTTTCGGCGCTTGAGCGTTCGACAGCCGCAATGCTCATCCTGACCCGCAGGAACACCCGACGGAAGGTGCTTGCCGAGCATGTCCGGTCTCGTTTCTCCAGGCCTACAGGTTTTTGAACTTGCCAGTCGGAATGACAGAATGTCCCCAAATCTCACTTTCGCATCGGAAGAGGCAGCATATCCGGGTGCAGCTACAAGCTCTACATCGTCAATCGTGAAGCCGGTGTCAACGCCCGCGGATGAAATCCTTACGGTTCAGAACCTCTCCAAGATTTTTGGACCGAAGCCCGAACGGGCAGCCGAGATGTTGCGGCAAGGCCTTGGGCGCAACGAAATCTTCCAGCAGACCGGGAACATGGTTGCGGTTGACAACGTGAGCCTGGGTGTTCGATCGGGGGAGATTTTCGTGATCATGGGGCTCTCGGGCTCTGGAAAATCCACACTTGTTCGACTATTGAATCGCCTGATTGAACCGACCTCGGGCAAGGTCGTGCTCGAGGGACAGGACATTGCTCCAATGTCGACCCCGGAGTTGCGCGAGGTGCGCCGGAAAAAGATGGCAATGGTCTTTCAATCATTTGCCCTGCTTCCCAACCGGACTGTCATCGACAACGTTGCCTACGGCCTTGAAGTAGCCGGCCGAAAGAAAATCGAGCGATATGAAATGGCACGTAAGTCACTCATTCGCGTTGGGCTCGGCTCGTACGAAAAGCTTCATCCAGGCGAGCTGTCAGGCGGTATGCAGCAACGGGTCGGGCTGGCGCGCGCACTTGCTGTGAACCCCTCGGTGCTTCTGATGGACGAGGCGTTCTCCGCGCTTGACCCGCTCATCCGGTTCGAAATGCAGAACGAGCTATTGCGCTTGCAGAAAGAAGAGCAACGAACAGTGGTCTTTATCTCGCATGACATCGAAGAGGCCATCAAGATTGGTGGGCGAGTTGGAGTCATGAAGGATGGTCGGCTGGTGCAGGTGGGTACACCGGCAGAGTTGATTCAATCGCCCGCTGACGACTACGTTCGCGAGTTCTTCTGCAACGTCGACGTCTCACGCTTCCAGAAGGCGTCTAGTCTCCTTTCAAGAATTGACCGTGGCGTAATTATGTGTGACGCAGGTGTATCCGCTGACCGCTACCTAAACGCACTTACTGATGCCGGCGTCGAGTGGGGTTATGTCTGCGATGAAGCGGGTCGATATCAGGGCTGCGTAACGTCTGCGTCACTCCGCAAATGCGGAAGTGCGCCAATTCGCGAAGCCTTGCTTCGAGACGTCCCGGTCGTGTCGATGGACGCCGACCTGCACGAACTGTCGATGATTGCACTGAACCAGGAGCATGACGTACCGATTATCGACGGAGCCGGCGTGCTAGCGGGCGCCGTGTCGTGCCGGGCGATTCTGAAACAGGTTATGCAACGGAGGGGAGCATGAACTCATCATTTATCGGGGGCGCGGCAGAACACGGGGTCAACTTCCTCTTTCAACATTTCCGGGGCGGATTCGACGCGTTTTCCACGGTCCTGAACGCTGTCGTCAAGCTTCTTCAGGACGGACTCGGCGCTGTTCCTTTCATTGTCATGCTGATTCTCTTCGTGGTAATCGCGCTGTGGCGCAAAGGCATTGTTTTTGCTGCCTTCGTAGGCATTGCGCTTTTCACAATCAACTACATGGGACTTTGGCCACAAACGGTGTCGACCCTTGCACTTGTGATTGCGGCAACCGTCTTCAGTTTGCTAATAGGTATCCCGCTTGGAATCTGGGGCGCACGTAACCGCCGCGCCGAGCTCGTCTTGCGTTCGCTGCTCGATTTCATGCAGACGATGCCAGCGTTTGTGTACCTGATTCCCGCAGTCATTCTGTTCGGACTTGGTCGAGTGCCTGCCGTACTCGCAACAATTGTCTTTGCGATGCCGCCTGTGGTCCGTCTCACTACTTTGGGCATCAAGCAGGTCCGGGAAGAACTGATGGAGGCGGGGCGGTCTTTTGGTAGCACCGACTCTCAACTGTTGTGGAAGATTCAACTTCCCAATGCGTTGCCCTCCATTATGGCTGGCATCAATCAAACCATCATGATGGCACTTTCGATGGTTGTGGTGGCTTCCATGATTGGAGCGGGAGGACTCGGCGAGTACGTCCTTAGCGGAATTCAGAGACTCGATGTCGGTATCGGATTCGAAGGTGGTCTTGGAGTTGTTCTGCTCGCCATCATTCTTGACCGTCTAACGGAGAGTTTCGGCGTTAAATCTGCGAAGAAGAAGGGAAAAGCGCGGGCGGCCAGGCAAACAGTTCGTGAGGCCGTTCAGACGCAACCGTGATTAGCTTTTTGCGGGGGAAGTCGGAATTCCTCCGCGGACTCTTGCAGCATTGATACTCGCAGCTACGGTAAGCCAAATAGAAATTCTTTTTATAATATAGGAGTACTACATGAAATCCGCAAATCTTGCATATTATGCCCTGAAAATTGCTGCATCGACACTCTGCGCCTTCGGCATTTACGGCGGTGTGGCGGTGGCGGCGGAGCCGGTGAAGCCGGTGAAGATAACGATTACTAACTGGGCTGACGTTCTGGCCGTTGCGAATGTGGCGAAGTACGTCATGGAGACAAAGCTGCAGCAGCCGGTGACGTTTGTTCAGGCCGATATTGGCATCCAGTATCAAGGCGTCGCCCGGGGCGATGTGGACCTTATGGTTGGCGGCTGGCTGCCGGTCACTCATGCCACCTACTACGCGAAGTATAAGGACAGTATGGATGATGTCGGCATCATCTACACCGGTGGAAGAAACGGTTGGGCCGTTCCCGCTTACGTGCCGGAGGCCGAACTCTCGTCGATTTCCGACCTGAACAAGCCCGACGTAAAGAGCAAGCTGAATGGCACGATTCAAGGCATCGAACCAGGAGGCGGTCTGATGCAGGCCTCCGAAAAGACCATCAAGGCATACAACCTGGCGGACTACAACCTGCAGTCCTCGAGTGAGGCAGGGATGCTTGCCTCCACTCAGCGTGCGTACCAGTCAAAGGGCTGGATTGTCGACACGGTCTGGAGTCCCCACTGGCTCTTCCAGAAGTACAAGATGCGTTACCTGAAGGACCCGAAAGGTACGCTGGGTGGCGAGGAGCAGGTTCACGCATTCGCATCCAAACAGTTTGCGAGCAAGTATCCGCGGGCCGATGTGTTCATGAAGCATTTCAAGCTCACGCTTGCTGACGTGGAAGCGATTGAGTTTGAGGGCAACACCACGAACGACTATGCCACTGCCGCAAAGAAGTTTGTCGACGCGCATCCAGACAAAGTGAACGCGTGGCTGCAGCAGTAACAGTGGATGCCGGCGTGACTGCAGAATCAGGCGCGTTTCTTCGCGACCGCGTTCACAGGTCACGCCCATCCCTTGTATCGGGAACGTCCGCACTCTGGCCATCGCGATGGTGTGCTTTCGTTCCGAAGTTTTGAAGTGAAACACGTCTTTTGAATATCACGGAGTATGTCTGTGACTGATGATCTTCGATTTTTCTCAGAGAGCCTGCAAGACCGTGACCCGGTTATCTCTGCCGAAATCGTGCTCGAACTACGTCGCCAGCAGCTTCAAATAGAACTGATTGCGTCTGAGAACATAGTTTCGGCCGCGGTGATGGAAGCACAGGGCACTGTGCTTACAAACAAGTACGCGGAAGGCTATCCGTCAAGGCGCTATTACGGTGGTTGTGAACACGTTGACCGAATTGAAGCATTGGCGATGGACCGGGCGAAGGCGCTCTTCGAATGCGAATACGTCAATGTGCAGCCACATTCCGGTGCGCAGGCTAATGGCGCGGTGATGCTCGCGCTATTGCGGCCAGGCGATACCGTTCTCGGCATGTCGTTAGATGCGGGTGGGCATCTGACGCATGGGGCGAGCGTCGCGCTTTCCGGAAAATGGTTCAACGCGGTCCAATACAGCGTCAATCCCGAGACGCTTCGTATCGACTATGAGGAAGTTCGTCGACTCGCTGAAACGCATCGCCCGAAGCTCATCATCGCTGGATTTTCGGCTTATCCGCGTACCCTCGATTTCGCGAGTTTTCGGGCAATTGCCGACAGTGTTGGGGCGATGCTGATGGTCGATATCGCGCACATTGCGGGAATCGTGGCCGCTGGCCGACACGAGAATCCAGTGCCTTTCGCGGATGTAGTGACGTCCACCACGCATAAGACGCTTCGTGGTCCACGAGGTGGCTTCATCCTCACAAACAACTCTGACATCGCAAAAAAAGTTAACTCGGCAGTCTTCCCAGGTTTGCAGGGTGGGCCGCTGATGCACGTGATTGCAGGAAAGGCAGTCGCGTTCGGGGAGGCATTGCGTCCCGAGTTTGCGAAATACATCGACCGGGTTCTAGAAAACGCTCAAACGCTTGCCGAGGTTCTGAAACTTGGCGGATTGAGCCTGGTCACGGGCGGAACAGACAATCATTTACTGCTCGTCGACCTCCGTTCAAAGAAGCTTACCGGGATACAGGTTGAAAAAGCGCTCGAACGCGCGGGCATCACATGCAACAAGAATGGCATCCCATTCGATACGGAAAATCCAGCTGTTACGTCAGGCATCCGGCTCGGGACGCCCGCTGGAACGACTCGCGGCTTTGGAACCAGCGAGTTCGAGGTGATTGGCGCGCTCATCCTCGATGTTCTGACCGCGCTGGAAAGGCAGCCGGCAGGCGATGAATTCGTCGAGCGGTCGGTCCGCAGCCGTGTTCGAGAAATCTGCAGCCGGTTCCCGATCTATTCACACGCTGATGCGTTGATTTAAGTCGGTCATTTGACCGGTTGACGTGGCTAGATGCCAGCAGCCAATACTTTTTAACCCGAGACCCCGAGCGAAGTCACACCATGCGTTCCATAACGGTTACGCGTTGGCGTTGGCATCCGTACCAGGTGTCCGCAACAGGAGAATTACTGATGAGCTTCGAGGGAGTACACGCACCTTTGGTCACGCCGTTCAAGCCGGACGGCGAAATCAACCATGAACTGCTGGGACAGCACGCAGTCGATCTGGCTGGCCGGGGCCTGTCGGGTCTCGGCGTAGGCGGTACGACGGGCGAATACTACGCGCTAAGTTTCGACGAGCGCGTTGCTACGTTTCACACGGTCGCCGACGCGGTCGCCGGAAAGACGTCCCTGACGGCTGGCATCAACGCCACCACCACTCGGGAAACTATCCGCCTTGGGCGTGAAGCCAAGGGCGCCGGAATTAAAGCTTTGTTGGTGGCGGCCCCCTACTACGCACAACCGACTCAGGATGAACTGTTGCAGCACATGCTCGCGATTGACGACAGTCTCAACATGCCCATCATGCTCTACAACTTTCCGGCGCGTACGGGCACTGAGATTAGTGACCGGGTGCTGGAGGAACTGCTCAAGCGCCCGAACTTTGCTGCTATGAAGGAGAGCACGGGCGATGTCGCGCACCTGCACCATCTGGCCACCCACTTTAAGGACAAGCTTGTACTTAGCTGCGGCATGGATGACCAGGCGCTCGAATTCTTCGTCTGGGGCGCCCGGAGCTGGGTCGGGGGCGCGGCTAACTTCCTTCCCGAGGTACACGTCGAGCTGTTCGAGGCGTGTGTCGAGCGTCGCGATTTCGTTGCTGGCCGCGAACTGATGACGCAACTATTGCCGGTGCTCGAGTTGCTCGAACGGAGTGGCAAGTTTATCCAGTATGTCCGTTACGGCTGTGAATTGGCGGGAAAGCCGGTCGGTAATGCTCGCGCACCGTTGGGCGGACTTACCGATGACGAGCGTCGCGATTTCGCGAAGATTGTGCAGCCGCTGCTTCGCAAGGGAAGTTAATTTGAATGGCCTCGAAACTCGAATTCGGTCGGTTGCCTGCAGCCGATGGGGTCAATGGTTGGTGGGAAATACTCCCACCGCCGGCAGCCGTGAATCAATTCCACGGCGACAGGACATTTGACTTCGTGGTGGTCGGCGGCGGAATCACGGGTCTTTGTGCTGCCCGGCGTTTGGCTGAGCTGGCGCCCGAGGCCTCGGTTGCGCTGGTCGAGGCCGACCGTGTTGGTCGCTCGACTGCCGGTCGAAATTCGGGTTTTTTCGTCGATTTGCCGCATGACATAAGCAGTGAAAGCTACTCGCGAAGCGTTGACGCTGACAAGGCCGATGTACGAATGCAGCGTCACGGTATCGATTACGTCAGGTCAGTGGTGCGAAACCAGAACATCGATTGCGACTGGCGTGACGACGGCAAATATCATGCTTCGGCGAACAAACGCGGGAAGGATGCGCTTGACCACTTTGCGGCAGGCCTTAAGCGCATCGGCGAGCACTTTGAGTGGCTTGATGAGGGCGCTATCGCAAAGGTTACGGGTACGTCCTTCTACCACGGTGCTGTATTTACGCCGGGATGCAGCACTGTCCAGCCCGCCGCACTGATGCGAGGGCTTGCCCGCACAATGCCGTCAAACGTGGAGGTCTTTGAGCTCAGTCCCGTCCGCGGCATGGAGCAGGGGGCGTCCGGTCGCGTCCTCTCCTTCCCGAACGGGAGGCTTACCGCAGGCAAAGTGGTCCTTTGCACAAACGCGTACGCAGCAACGTTCGGAGGAAATCCGAACGGTTTGCTGCCGGTTTACACCTTCGCTTCATTGAGCAGAACGATGACAGCGTTTGAGATCAAGACTCTTGGTGGCATCGATTCATGGGCGTTAATTCCCGCAGACCCAATGGGAACCACCGTTCGGCGTTTAGGCAGCAACCGGATTTGCGTTCGTAACCACTTTGCTTTCCGGCCTGGTTTAGAGGTCTCGCCGGCAGATTTACGTAAATCAAGGCATCTGCACCAGCGGTCTTTCGACAGGCGCTTCCCAATGCTCAAGGATGTCAGCCTTGAATACACATGGGGCGGCGCACTTTGCCTGTCGGCAAACAGCGGCGCGCTATTTGGAAAGACGGACGATGACGTGTATCAGGCGCTTGGCTGCAACGGCTTGGGGCTCAGCAGAGGGTCTGCGTCCGGAAAAGTCATCGCCGAATATGCCTTGGGTATGTCCAGCGACATGGTTCATCAGTTACTGAATCAGCCTCAGCCTCGGCCTCTTCCTATGCGTCCCATCGCGGACCTGGCAGTCTCGACGGCAATATGGTTCAAGGAGCGCTCGGCCGGAGTCGAACTTTAATTGATTGAGGAAACGAAATGACGACGCATCAGGAATGGAAGCAGAAGGCAGATGCCTTGACGCTGGATGGCCGTGCTTTTATTGGAGGAAAACGCTGTCCGGCGGCATCGAGCGAGACGTTCCCCACCATAAACCCGTCGAACGGAAAGGTCCTTGCCGACGTCGCTCAATGCGACGCCAGGGACGTCGACGTCGCGGTCACCGCAGCGAGAGAGGCTTTCGAAAAAGGCGTTTGGTCAAAGGCCGCGCCATCGCACCGTAAGTCGGTGCTTCTGAAGCTGGCTCAGCTGATTGAGGAGAACACCGACGAGCTTGCGATGCTTGAGGCACTCGAGGCGGGAAAGCCCGTCGCGGAGTGCCTGGGGCTGGATATCCCGGAGTCGGCAGCGTGTATTCGATGGCATGCTGAGGTTACGGATAAGCGATACGATGCGCTTTCCCCGTCGGGCGCGGGAGTCGTTAGCATGATTACGCGCGAGCCAATCGGGGTTGTGGGCGCAGTCCTGCCATGGAATTTCCCCGCGCTGATGCTCGCATGGAAAATCGGCCCGGCGCTGTCTGTTGGTAACAGTGTCATCGTGAAACCTGCAGAGCAAACGTCTCTTGCGACGCTGCGCATCGCAGAGCTTGCGTTGGAAGCCGGCGTTCCGCCTGGCGTGTTTAGCGTCGTAACCGGCTTCGGTGAAAGCGCGGGTCAAGCGCTCGGTCTTCACGCCGACGTTGACCTCATTGCATTCACGGGTTCGACGGAGACCGGCAAGCGCTTCCTCCGCTATTCCGCCGATACAAATCTTAAGCGAGTCATTCTCGAGTGTGGTGGCAAGAACCCCCAGGTGGTGCTGCCGGATGTCGCCGACCTGGACGCGGTCGCCGAGAATGCGGTCGCCGCCGCGTTCTGGAACATGGGCGAGAACTGCAGCGCGGGTTCCCGTTTGCTGGTCCATGCAAGCATGAAGGATGCTTTACTCAAGAAGATTGAAGCGGTGCTGCAAGGATGGAAAACCGGGGAACCGCTGGACCCTGAGGTGAAACTCGGGGCGTTGATAGAGCAGAAACACTATAAGAAGGTCCTCTCCCACATTGAAACGGCGAAGGCGGAGGGAGCGCGCGTTGTACTGGGGGGAAATGCTCTCTTCGTCGAGAGCGGGGGGTGGTTTGTTGAGCCGACCATCTTCGATGGCGTGACCCCTGACATGAGCATTGCAAAAGAAGAGGTCTTCGGTCCCGTGCTTTGCGTTATCGAGTACAGCGACATCGACGACGCGGTCAAGATAGCGAACGACACGTGCTACGGGCTTGCTGCGTCACTGTGGACTGACAACGTCAATAACGCTCATAAGGTAGCCAGCAGAATCCGCGCCGGAACAGTGACGGTCAACTGCTTCGGAGAAGGTGACCTCGCGACCCCGTTCGGCGGCTTCAAACAATCGGGGTTCGGAGGCCGGGACAAGTCTGTCTACGCGCACGACCAGTACTGCGAACTCAAAACGACCTGGATCAAGCTGAATTAAGTGGGCGTCTTCTCGCGCGGCAAACGCCAGATGACTTGATAAAGCTAGCGCGGAGCGGACTGAGTTTGGTCCGCGCATTTTATATTTCGAAACTATGCGACTCGGATTCATTGGAACAGGAACCATAACGCGTGCAGTCGTGACAGGGTTGATGCACGTTGGCGCGCCCTTTGAGAGCATTTACCTCTCCCCGCGCAATACCGAGGTGGCAACGGGTCTTGCAGCACTTGACTCGCGTGTTTCAGTGTGTCGGACAAACCAGCATGTACTGGACTCCAGCGACGTAGTCTGTTTAGCCGTAGTTCCGCAAATCGCGGCCGACGTATGCAAGGAGTTGCGCTTCACCGCACGACACCACGTTATCAGCTTCCTTGCGGGAGTGGCGATTTCGGATCTGAAACAGATGGTTGGACCGGTGGGCGCAATCGTTCGCGCTATACCACTGCCCGCCGTCGCGGCCGCAAAGGGAAGTACCGCAATCTGTCCGCCAGATGAAATCGCGAGCCGACTCTTCTCGTACGTCGGCGCGGCAGTGGAGGTGGGCGATGAAAATAAGTTTGATGCGCTGTCTGCTGTCACGGCGACCATGGCCAGCTTTTATGCCGTCCTGGAAACACAGGCGGCCTGGTTGGTAGAACAGGGAATCGACTACCGGTCGGCCCGAGCATATCTGGCGGCCTACTGCGAAGGACTTTCCCATGAGGCGACGAAGGGGGCGGAACCATTTTCCGCTCTGGTCCAGTCCTCAATGACAGCCGGGGGTATCAATGAACAGCTTCATCACGAATTGTCCGGCAACGGAACGTACTCCCACTATTCGGCGGCTCTGGGCAATGTGTTGAAACGGATAAAGCGACGCTAGCAAGTCTCGGGAGGACTTGCTGGCAGGATGTCTACGTGGGCGCCGGGCTTCGCCAGGGGCGGGCTTCCGGTCGATGGCGGGTTCGACTGGAAGTCGTGGTTTGTGATAGTTGGGCGCGGAAGATGGCTATATATATATGTCGGTGTAAAGTCTGATTAGCCGCCTGCCGCTGGTTCGCGGCCTTCCCGGGTTCGACCGCCTTGAGGTTAAGGACAATGCAGAAGAAGCAACTGTTCGCCGATAGATTGCTGGCGCAAATGCCCTCGTTGCGTGCACTGCGGTGTTTCGTGACGGCCGCACGCTATGAAAGTTTTACACAGGCGGCGGAGGTGCTGTGCGTAACCCAAGCCGCAATCAGCAGACAAATTAAGGAGCTTGAGGACGCGTTGGACGTTCCCTTGTTTGAGCGGACAGGACGACACATCGCGCTGACTGATTCGGGGCGCATCCTGTACAACGCCTCGTACCTTTCGATTATGAATATCGCCGAGGCCGCCGAGGCAGTGCGCCGTTCTGACAAACAGACCTTGAACGTCTGCGTTTCTCATACGTTCTCTGCATTGTGGCTGTCGTCGAGATTGCCGCGTTTTCGGAAGCTGTTCCCGGAAATCAAGCTGAACGTGACCGTCACCGAGCACTTTATGGAGCTCGATGAGATCATGCAGCCGGACGTCATCATCACGAAAAATCCACCGCGCGAGCTGGAGTATGACGTTGAGCCGTTTTTTCACGACGTGGTTTACCCTGTCTGTAGCCGGCGCCTCTTTGAGAGTCACTTCCAGGGCAAGACGCTGAAGCCGCTCGACCTGCTCACGCAACCGACCTTGCATCTATCCCTGCTCGGGCGCGCCCAGGTTTGCGAACACGTGGACTGGCGCGTATGGCGGAACTGGTTCCAGCAGGGCGACGGCTCTGACAGATATGCCCCGGGCGAGCATTTCGAGAGTAACGACTACCGGCTTCTTGTTTCGTTGGCGGAAGCCGGAGAAGGTACCCTTCTCGGATGGCATCACCTGGTCCATCGCCAGGTTGAACAGGGAACACTGGTGCGCCCGGTACAGGACGCCATTGTTTTCCATGATAGATATCACTACCTCATCAGTCATAAGAACGCGCGGAGTCGGCCCGAATTTCTGAAGTTTCGCCAATGGCTGGCGGACGAGGTCGAGGAGATGATGAAGGATTGGCCAAAGGCGCCGACTGACGTGGCACCCCAGGACAATCGTGTGCTGGATGGCAGTTCGTGACCTCGCGTTGGTTGACGGCAGCCCCCACAACTTGAGCTTGATATGGAATTCAATGCAGCGCTGCCGCGCGAAGAGTGCGGAATAGGGCGGGGGCCGCCGGTTCGATTCGGAATTGTGTTGCTGCCTAATTTCACTTTGACGGCTTTCTCAGGCTTCGTCGACCTGTTGCGTCTCGCTGGCGACGAAGGCGACTTCAGCCGGCCGGTCCGCTGCGCGTGGTCCATCATCAGTGAATCACTCACACCCGTGCGGGCAAGTTGCGGTATCCAGGTCACGCCCTGGACAACGTTCGAGGCAGCCGGGAAATTGGACTATGTCGTAGTGGTGGGGGGCTTGCTGCATTCCGGGTCATCCGCCAGCAAAGCGACTTTGCAGTTCATTCGCGATTCGGCGGAAACATCGGCAACGCTTGTCGGTCTATGCACGGGCGCATTCGCGTTGATGCAGGCAGAGGTGATGAATGGCTACCGGTTGTGCGTCAGCTGGTTTCACTACTGGGACTTTATCGAGCGATTTCCGCAAACAGATGAACGCTATCTTGTCGCCGACCGACTATTCGTAATTGACCGACGACGCATTACATGCTCTGGCGGCCGTGCTTCCATTGATGTTGCGGCGGCAATTCTGCTCCGACATTTCGACGCGACGATTGTCCAGAAAGCGCTTCGCATCTTGCTAGTGGACGATGCCGATAAGGGAAACGCGCCGCAACCGGCTCCTCCGGGCCTTAGGCCTGCAACTCACCCGAAGATAAAGCGAGCCATCTTGCTGATGGAGCAGCACATCGGGCAGCCGCTGAGTCTCGGCGAACTTGCGGACCGACTCGAGATGTCTGTGCGACAACTTGAACGCCTGTTTAACGCCGAAATGGATACCACTCCACTCACTTACGGCCGTCAGTTGCGGCTTCGGACGGCGGCCTGGCTTTTGACCAGTTCAGACCGGACCGTTACCGAAATCGCGTCGTCGTGCGGTTTCTCAGACGCGTCACATCTCGGTCGCGAATTCAAGAAGGAGTATGGGGAGGCCCCGAACGCGTTTCGGACACGTGGTGTACAGCTTACGGCCAGCGTATCAGCTTAGCTCGCTGCCCACGGGCCAACAAGTCTGGTTGAAGGTGCTGCACAGACGCGGTTCTTCGATTCTTTTGCGCCAGCGAGGATTGCGCCACCGCATCCCAGCTATATGTCGCAATCCTTCTAGCTGAACGGGTCCGAGTGCGATGGAATGGCGGTTCGGAATAGCCATTCATCTCAGGGTCCAGTGCAATGAACGTCAGCGTATTCGATATCTTCAAGATAGGTATTGGTCCATCCAGTTCTCACACGGTGGGTCCGATGATTGCGGCCCAGAAATTCGCACGACACCTGGAAGACTCCGGCTATCTCGACCGGGTAAAACGGGTCAAGGTGGAGCTCTACGGTTCGCTTGGCGCCACCGGCAAAGGCCACGGCACTGACAAAGCAGTGATGCTGGGGCTCGAAGGGCACCATCCCACTTCCATCGACCCGGACATTGTCGACGCCACGCTACAGGCAATACGCTCAGAAAAGGTTCTGCGGATTCTCGGTACCCATGCGGTACGGTTCGAAGAACGCGAGCACATCGGCTTCTTCCGTCGTCTCATGACCGGTACCGCGCTGGCGCATCCCAATGGCATGCGATTCCAGGCGTTTGACGCAGACTTGTTACTGCTTGCGCAAAAGGAGTTTTACTCCATCGGAGGAGGCTTCGTCGTCAATGCGGACGGCGGCCGCCTAAATGGAACTGACACGAAAGTAACAGTCCCCTATCCGTTCCGGACTGGGGACGACCTTCTGCGTGTCTGTGACGAAAGTGGCCTCTCGATTGCACAGGTTGCATTCGAAAATGAATGTGCGACCCGTTCGCCATCTGAGGTCAACGAGGGTCTGCTCGAGATATGGAGCGCTATGGCCGCTTGCGTTGAGCGCGGATGTCGTATTGAGGGTTCATTGCCGGGGCCGATGAGTGTCAAAAGACGCGCCCCAGAGCTTGTTCAATATCTACGTTCCCGTTCGGAAGAGTCACTGCGCGACCCGCTGTCGATGCTCGACTGGGTCAACCTGTACGCGATGGCTGTCAACGAGGAGAACGCGGCAGGCGGTCGTGTTGTGACGGCTCCAACGAACGGTGCCGCCGGTGTGATACCGGCCGTTCTGCATTACTACGTGAAGTTTGTCCCCGGTTCGAATCAGAAGGGCATCGTCGATTTTCTACTGACTGCTGCTGCAATCGGCGTCATCTACAAGGAAACTGCGTCCATCTCGGGGGCAGAAGTAGGTTGCCAGGGCGAAGTCGGTGTTGCGTGCTCGATGGCTGCAGCCGCGGTTGCTGCTGTTATGGGCGGGACCCCGTTGCAGGTCGAGAACGCTGCGGAGATCGGCATGGAGCACAACTTGGGGATGACTTGCGACCCTGTCGGGGGTCTTGTGCAGATTCCTTGTATAGAGAGAAATGCGATGGGAGCCGTGAAGGTTATCAATGCTGCACGTATCGCCCTGAAAGGTAACGGGAAACACTACGTTACTCTGGACAACGTCATCAAGACGATGCTTGAGACTGGCGCCGACATGAAGACGAAATACAAGGAGACTTCCCGGGGAGGACTGGCCGTCAATGTTATCGAGTGTTGAGCGAGCTACGTCTGAACTAACCCGAGGATGCGTTGACATCCCGGAATTCAACTGAACCTTAACTTTTTCCACTACTCATCATGTTCATTCGCGAAACCAGCACCGTTGCAAACGTCGACCCGGAACTTTGGACTGCAATCCAGAACGAAAATCGACGCCAGGAAGACCATATCGAACTGATTGCGTCTGAAAACTATACGAGCCCGGCTGTCATGGCAGCCCAGGGATCGCAGCTCACGAACAAGTACGCAGAAGGGTATCCGGGCAAGCGCTACTACGGTGGGTGCGAATACGTGGACGTCGTGGAGCAACTGGCTATCGACCGCGTGAAGCTGCTGTTCGGAGCAGAGGCCGCCAATGTCCAGCCGAACTCGGGCTCGCAAGCGAACCAGGGCGTCTTCTTTGCGATGCTCAAGCCGGGCGACACCATCATGGGACTGAGTCTCGCGCATGGTGGGCATCTGACACACGGCTCGCCAGTCAACATGTCGGGCAAGTGGTTCAACGTTGTCAGCTACGGCTTGAACGATGCGGAAGACATCGACTACGAAGCAACGGAGAAGCTTGCTCAGGAACATAAGCCAAAGCTCATCGTTGCAGGCGCGTCGGCTTTCGCTCTTCGCATCGATTTTGAGCGCATCGCGAGAATCGCGAAGTCTGTCGGTGCATATCTGATGGTCGACATGGCTCACTACGCCGGCCTGATTGCTGCTGGCCTGTATCCAAATCCGGTACCGCATGCGGACTTTGTCACCACCACAACGCACAAGAGCCTGCGGGGCCCCCGTGGTGGTGTCATTCTCATGAAGGCCGAATTCGAGAAGCAGATTAACTCCGCCATCTTCCCCGGTATCCAGGGCGGTCCGCTGATGCACGTCATTGCGGCGAAAGCCGTAGCGTTCAAGGAAGCGCTGTCGCCGGAGTTCAAGGAATACCAGCAGCGTGTACTCGACAACGCACGCGTGCTGGCAGAGACGCTCGTCAAGCGTGGGCTGCGCATTGTGTCTGGCCGTACCGAAAGCCACATGATGCTGGTAGACCTGCGCGCCAGGAAAATCACGGGCAAGGCAGCGGAAGCCGCACTCGGCGCAGCTCACATCACGGTGAACAAGAATGCGATTCCGAACGACCCGGAAAAACCGTTCGTTACAAGTGGCGTGCGTCTCGGGTCGCCGGCCATGACAACGCGCGGCTTTGGCATCAAGGAGGCTGAGATTGTCGGTAACCTGATT
This sequence comes from Paraburkholderia sp. GAS42, assembly GCF_050436565.1. Lineage (NCBI taxonomy): Bacteria > Pseudomonadati > Pseudomonadota > Betaproteobacteria > Burkholderiales > Burkholderiaceae > Paraburkholderia > Paraburkholderia sp. GAS42. Next base: position 142,360 of record NZ_JBNDML010000002.1, read on the forward strand.
GCTGACGTGCTTGAGAGCCCCGAAGACGAAGCCAATGTCGCTCGCGTTCGCGCTCAGGTCGCGGAGCTGACGAAGCGGTTTCCGGTCTACGGCTGACGCTGCTCTGAAACTGGGGCCGGACCTTGGTGTGTCGCGCGGGAGCAGCGTCTGACCGTGAGGCGTCGGGATATCCCGGAGTTGGCGGCGCAATTCTCTGTCAGGGGCGCAATTGTTCTATCGGAAGGATTTGTGGTCCTGTTGAATAGACGTACGGTCAAAGAACGATTCGATAACAGCGTGCCGAACGATTCTGCAGATGATGTTTCGGGTCGCAGCGAACTTGGAGTAGAGATGAGCCGGTATTCGATTTTTAGTCTCGTGCGGAACGGGTTGTCGTATCACGAGAACTGGGAGCGCCAGTGGAGAAGCCCCGAGCCGAAGAAGGAATACGACGTCGTCATCGTCGGTGGCGGCGGACATGGGCTGGCCACTGCCTACTATCTTGCCAAAGAGCATGGTATCCGCAACGTTGCCATTCTCGAGAAAGGGTGGATTGGAGGAGGCAATACGGCTCGCAACACGACCATCGTTCGGTCCAACTACCTCTGGGACGAATCTGCCGGACTCTATGAGAAGGCGATGAAGCTTTGGGAGGGACTCTCTCAAGACCTGAATTACAACGTCATGTTCAGTCAGCGTGGTGTGATGAATCTCGCTCACACGCTGCAGGATGTTCGGGATACGGAACGTAGAGTCAACGCAAATCGACTTAACGGCGTCGACGCAGAGTTTCTAACGCCTGCACAAATCAAGGAAATCGAGCCGACTATTAACCTGAATAGTCGCTACCCCGTGCTTGGTGCTTCGATTCAGCGGCGTGGAGGCGTCGCGCGTCACGATGCGGTGGCCTGGGGCTTCGCTCGCGGCGCTGACCAGCATGGCGTCGACATCATCCAGAACTGTCAGGTCACAGGTATTCGCCGCGACGGCAGCCGGGTGACCGGGGTCGATACCGTCAAGGGTTTCATCAAGGCGAAGAAGGTCGCCGTCGTCACCGCCGGAAATACGACATCTTTGGCGGACATGGCGGGTATTCGTTTGCCAATCGAGAGTCACCCTCTGCAGGCCCTCGTGTCCGAGCCCATCAAGCCCGTGGTCAATACGGTCATTATGTCCAACGCCGTGCACGCGTACATCAGTCAATCTGACAAAGGTGACCTGGTCATCGGCGCGGGCGTGGACCAGTACACGGGATTCGGCCAACGCGGTAGTTTCAACGTCATCGAGGGCACACTGCAGGCAATCGTGGAGATGTTCCCGACGTTCTCGCGCGTGCGGATGAACCGACAGTGGGGCGGCATTGTTGACCTCTCGCCAGACGCATGCCCGATTATCAGCAAGACGGATGTCCAGGGGCTCTACTTCAATTGCGGCTGGGGGACGGGCGGATTCAAGGCCACTCCCGGTTCGGGCTGGGTCTTTGCGCACACGATCGCAAACGATGCGCCGCATCCGCTCAATGCTCCCTTCTCGCTTGACCGCTTTTATACCGGCCATCTCATCGATGAGCACGGCGCAGCTGCTGTTGCCCACTGAACGCCACACAGGAAACGCAAATATGTTGCTCATCGAGTGCCCCTGGTGCGGACCGCGCGCGGAATCGGAATTCTCTTGCGGCGGCGAGGCAGACATCGCCCGGCCGCCGAACCCCGAGAATCTCTCCGACCAGGAATGGGGCGAATACCTTTTCATGCGGAAAAATAGCCGCGGAATTCATCGCGAACAGTGGATGCATGCCCAAGGGTGCCGCCGGTGGTTCATCGCCACTCGAGACACCGTGACATACGAGTTCACTGCGTACGAAACCTTTCCGCAGCCGCTTGCGAACACGACGTCCGCAGTCGCCGAGCGTAGTGAGCCTGGGAGCACTGGAAAATGACACAACAAAACAGATTGGGAGCGGGTGGCTGCATCAGTCGCGCGATTCCGTTGACGTTCACGTTCAATGGAAAGACATATCAGGGCTTCCAGGGCGATACGCTCGCGTCTGCACTCCTCGCCAACAACGTCCATTTTGTCGCGCGCAGCTTCAAGTACCATCGCCCGCGCGGTATCGTCACTGCCGGAGTGGAAGAGCCAAACGCAATTGTGCAGCTCGAGACAGGCGCGAGAACGGTTCCCAACGCACGGGCAACCGAAGTTGAGCTTTATCAGGGACTAGTTGCGTCCAGCGTTAATGTTGAACCTGACCTTGAGCACGACCGAATGGCCGTCAACCAGAAATTCGCGAGGTTTTTGCCAGCGGGCTTCTACTACAAGACGTTTATGTGGCCGGCGAAGTGGTGGCCGATGTACGAGGAAAAAATCCGGGCGGCCGCTGGTCTCGGCAAGGCGCCGACGGAGATAGATGTCGACCGGTACGACAAGACGTACGCGCACTGTGACGTCCTTGTCGTTGGCGCTGGCCCGGCAGGCCTCATGGCGGCGTTGGTTGCTGGCAAGGCGGGTGCCCGCGTCATTCTGGTTGAGACCGAAGCTGTGCTTGGCGGTAGCCTTCTGTCGACGAAGACTGACATCGATGGCCAGTCTCCGCAACGTTGGCTGGTCGACGTGGAGCACGAACTTGCTTCGCTTCCAAATGTGCGTGTTCTCGCGCGAACGACCGCTTTTGGCTATCAAGACCACAATCTTGTGACAGCCGCTCAGCGCCTTACCGACCATCTTCCTCTTTCGGTTCGAAAGGGCACCCGCGAACTGCTCTGGAAAATCCGGGCCAAGCGGGTCATTCTCGCGACTGGCGCGCATGAGCGTCCGATTGTTTTCGGTAACAACGACCTGCCAGGAATCATGCTCGCGTCTGCGGTATCCAGCTACATCAACCGTTTCAGCGTGCTCCCCGGAAAGAGTGTGGTCGTTTTCACAAACAACGACGGTGCGTACCAGGCGGCGCTCGACGTTAAAGCCGCTGGAGGCTCAGTTACAGTCGTGGATTCAAGGGGTGTGACGCACGGAACGTTGCCGGCAATGGCCCGACATCTGGGCATCAAGATTGTCGCTGGTTCTGTCGTGACGTGTGCCGAAGGCAAGAAGCGCGTGTCGTCCGTTCAGATCAGGCGGTACGACAACGGGGTTGTGACAGGCGGCACGGAGCGTGTTCGGTGCGACCTCGTTGCAGTGTCAGGTGGGTGGAGTCCGGCGTTGCATCTTTTCGCGCAATCCGGTGGAAAGGCGCAGTGGAATGACGCCAGGCTTTGCTTCATGCCTGGCCGCGCTATGCAGGCGGAAGTAAGCGTGGGCGGTGCCAACGGGGAGTTTGACCTGGCCCGCGCGTTTTCGGATGGTGCGGCGGCCGGCGCGGAGGCCGCGCGGGCTACTGGTCTGAAACCCTCTCCCCTGGACATGCCCAAGGTCGCCAAGGTTAGGGAGACACCCATTCAGGCGCTCTGGATGGTGGGCACATCGCGTGATGCATCTAGAGGCGCAAAGCAGTTCGTCGACTTTCAGAATGACGTGTCGGCGGCGGACATTCTGCTTGCGGCCCGCGAAGGGTTTGAGTCTGTCGAGCACGTGAAACGCTATACGGCGATGGGCTTCGGTACCGACCAGGGTAAGCTTGGCAATATCAACGGCATGGCCATTCTTGCGGCGGCGTTGGGCAAGTCAATTCCGGAAACCGGCACGACTACCTATCGACCGAACTACACGCCCGTCACGTTCGGGACTTTCGCGGGCCGCGAGCTAGGTGACTTCCTCGACCCCATTCGCAAGACGTGCGTGCATGAATGGCACGTCGAAAACGGCGCGGAGTTCGAGGACGTTGGTAACTGGAAGCGGCCCTGGTACTTCCCCAGGCGAGGAGAGGACCTTCATGCCGCGGTCGGTCGCGAGTGTCTTGCCGTTCGTACCAGCGTCGGCATCCTCGACGCATCGACGCTCGGCAAAATCGACATCCAGGGCCCCGACGCCGCAACGTTGCTGAACTGGGTTTATACCAATCCATGGAGCAAGCTTGAAGTTGGCAAGTGTCGCTATGGCTTGATGCTCGACGAAAACGGCATGGTGTTGGACGATGGTGTGACCGTGCGGCTCGCCGACCAGCACTTCGTGATGACAACCACTACCGGCGGCGCTGCACGCGTTCTTAACTGGATGGAGCGATGGCTGCAGACCGAATGGCCGCACCTGCGCGTTCGTCTCGCCTCTGTGACCGACCACTGGGCGACGTTCGCAGTCGTCGGCCCCAACAGCCGGAAGGTGTTGCAGAAGGTATGCAGGGACGTCGATTTCGCGAACGACCAGTTCCCGTTTATGAGCTATCGCGAAGGCACTGTCGCTGGCGTTTCGTCGCGAATCATGCGCATCAGCTTCTCGGGCGAGCTAGCCTATGAGGTCAACGTACCCGCGAACTTCGGGCGCGCAGTCTGGGAAGCCTTGATGACGGCGGGCGCCGAGTTCGACATCACACCCTACGGCACGGAAACGATGCATGTCCTTCGTGCTGAGAAGGGTTACATCATTGTGGGTCAAGACACGGATGGCTCCATTACGCCGCATGACCTGGGTATGGGCGGAATGGTCGCGAAATCGAAGGACTTCCTGGGCAAGCGTTCCCTGACTCGCTCGGACACTTCGAATGCCGGCCGCAAGCAACTCGTCGGCCTGTTGCCAGACGACGAGGGTCTAGTCCTGCCGGAAGGCAGCCAGATTGTCGCTGGTCGCTTCTCGGGCGACACCGCACCCATGGTCGGACACGTAACGTCCAGTTACTTCAGTCCCATCCTCAAGCGTTCTATCGCGCTCGCCGTGGTCAAAGGCGGACTCGACAAGATGGGTCAGGACGTGACAATCCCGCTTGCCGGCGGAAAGCAGGTCAATGCAAAGATAGCCAGCCCGGTCTTCTACGACCCTGAAGGAGTTCGTCAGAATGTTGAATGAAACAACTACCCGTCAGCCGGGGGCCACGAATACCGGCATCTTCCAGATTCTGAGCGGAGAAGATGGGGTGTGGCAGGAGTCGCCCCTTGTGGCGATGGCATCCGCCATTGCCAGTCGTCAAGCCGGGCCTGCCGCGAGCTTCGAAATGCGCGAGCGGCCATTCGTCGACCTCGTGTCCATCCGGGGCGTCGTGTCAGACACGTTGTTCACTGCTGCGGTCTCGCAAGTTGTGGGTTGTGAGGTTCCGGCGGTTCCCAACACGGTCGCGCACGGAGAAGCGCACGACATGCTGTGGCTCGGCCCTGATGAGTGGATGGTCGTGGGTAAGACAGCGGGCACCGGCGCGTTGGGGAGAGGGCTGGCGACGGCACTTTCGGGCCAGTTCGCATCCGCTGTAGATGTCAGCAGCGGCTACACAATCGTGTCGGTAAGCGGCCGTGCCGTTCGCGATGTGCTTTCCCGGGGCTGTCCGCTGGATGTCGACGCGAACATATTCGGTATCGGAACCTGCGCACAGACGCATTATTTTAAGGCGTCGATCATCCTCATCCGTACTGGCGAAGATGTATTCGACATCATTGTTCGCCGAAGTTTCGCTGACTACTTCTGCCGGATTCTTCTGGATGCGGCAGAGTCGGTGGCTTCATGAGCGGTCACCGGATGTTCAATGCGCCCGTGTTCGATGCGGCAGCGAACTCGCGGGGAATGTGGGTGTTTGTGGACGACATGACAGTGGAAATGTTTGTGGGCATCCACGACCACGAACACCATGAACGTCAACCCGTCACCTTCAGCCTCGAGTTGCGCTACGGGTATCTGCCAGTGGAAGGCGGTGCGCACGACTTTGTCGACTATGAATGTCTGTGCAACGACCTGTCAGTATTTCTCGAGGGCAAACCGCACACGCGTCTGCTTGAGGCACTCGCGTTGGAAATTGCGGGGTTCATTTTCGTTAAGTGGTCTGCAATCGATGAGCTGGTTGTCGTTCTTCACAAACCCAAGGCACGGAAACATAGCCGGCGTCTGGGCGTCGAACTTCGCTGGTCCCGCCTGGACTACGAAGCACAAGCGCGCTAGCGTGCTGAATGCGTGGCGCCGACGCTGCACGTCTAACCTTTCCAGACAAGGAACAACATGTCCAGACCCATGTACTGGACGCTGGGCGGCCGCCGCAATTCGCCTTGGCGGTTAGCTGCGGGTCCGGCCCACGCATAATCTAAAGTAATACCAGACCGAAAATAAAGCGCATTGACGCTCATTTTCGTCAATCCAATACTCAAGTCATAGCGGGAACAATCGAAGTCCCGACAAACCTGAACGTTGGAGAAAGACGATGTCTGAAGTGCAGTTCAAGACTCATGGTGAGTTAATTCGAAGCCGTCAGCCTGGTCACGGTATGCCCGGCGAACTCTTTGGCCGCCAGGACGTTTTCGAAACGGATGTCGATGTCTTTTTTCACAAGCACTGGATTCTGGTCGGGGTCACGGCGGATGTTCCCGAGCCTGGCGACGTTTCGGCCGTTGATATCGGCAAGGCTTCCATCATCATCGTGCGCGACGATGACGAGAATGTCCGGACTTACCGCAACGTCTGCCGCCATCGTGGCGCTCGTCTGAAAGAGGCTGGGAAGTCGACGGTCGGCATGCTGGTATGTCCTTATCATCAGTGGACGTACGACCTCGACGGAAGTCTGCGCCACGCTGCCCACATGGGGAAGGATTTCGACCCGACCTGCCGGAGCCTGATTCCAGTGCATACGAGGATTGTGGGAACGCACATTTTCGTGTGCCTGGGCGATAACGCGCCAGAGGACATCTCGAAGCTGGAGGAGGCGATGGTTCCGCGTTTCGCACCGTACGACCTGCGGAACACCAGGATTGCCTTCGAGTCCGAGATTATCGAGAACGGCAACTGGAAGCTGGTGATTGAAAACAACCGCGAATGCTATCACTGCACCGCTACGCATCCAGAACTGACGGCCTCATTCCTCCCGGAAGATTTTGGATTCTGTCCTGAGAATCTCAGCGAAGAATCGCTGCGGGCGCTCGAAGAATACAAGGCGCGAAACGCGGCTTGCCAGGCAAGCTGGGAAAAAGAAGGCTTCGTCAGCTCGACGGTCGAGTGGCTGGACGGAGATGCGGTGACGCAGTTCCGTTCGCAGCAACTTGTCATCGCCGGCCATGGCGAGTCGCAGACCATGAGCACAAAGGTCGCAAGCACCAGGCTGTTCGGAAATCTTCAACGGCGCGACCTCGGCGACACACATCTTTGGACTCACAATTCGTGGACGCACGTCATGAGCGACCATGCGGTGATTTCGTACGTCATCCCGCTCGCGCCGGACAAGACGCTGGTGCGCTCGAAGTGGCTCGTGCACGCGGATGCCGTCGAAGGCGTGGATTACACCGTTTCTGACCTCACCGAAGTCTGGGTTGCGACGAACATGCAGGACAAGCATCTCGTCGAAATCACCCACGAAGGAACGCAGGACCCGGCCTACCGGCCCGGGTTGTTCTCACCCTTTACCGAAGCGTATGTCGACCAGTTCTCGCGCTGGTACGCCGCACGGTTGAGCGCTCACGGCATTTGAAGACGGGCAATCATGAACTCTGTTGAAACAGTCTTCGCTCCCGCACTTGATGCCGCAGACAGGCTCGCAAATCCTGTCACCTGGGAAAGTGGCGGCAGGCTTTGGGCGAGTAGCGAAAAGCAGACGCTCACGTGTTGTCGCGTCATCGATGAAACCCACGACGTGAAGAGCTTCGAATTCTGTACTGGCGACGGTCTTCCCGTACGCTTCGAGCCCGGTCAGTTTATGACGGTTTCCGCGCATGTGAACGGGCAATCGGTCGAGCGTTGCTACACGATATCCTCGGCTCCGACGCGGCCCTATCTGCTCGCCATTACCGTCAAGCGGGTTCCGGGCGGAACGATGTCGAACTGGCTGCACGACAACATGCAGCCGGGAAGCCGACTTGAAGCGTATGGTCCGTCAGGCACGTTCACGCCGACGGCCGCGCCGGCAGCGAAGTCGCTGTACTTGTCGGCCGGCTCCGGAGTGACACCCTTGATGTCGATGACACGAGCGGGCATCGACCTGGGGCTCGACCGGGATGTCGCGTTTGTGCATAGTGCAAGGACGCCCGCCGACATCGTCTTTCGTGAGGGATTGCGGCGGCTCGCGAGACGCTCGCCGCGTCTGCGTCTTTTCTTTGTCTGCGAGGGTGTTGGAGACGAGGATGATTGGGCGGGCGCCACTGGGCGTCTGAGCCTCGAGTTACTCTCGAAATGGCTTCCGGATTATGCAGAACGCGAGGTGTTCACGTGCGGTCCGGCCGGCTACATGAGCGCCATCAGAGAACTGCTGCGTGAAGGTGGTCACGACCCGGCTCGATATCACCAGGAGAGCTTCGACATCTCCGCCGTTGTTGCCCCAGAACCCGCCGCGGCTGAGAGCGAAGCGGCGCAGAACACTTTTACCGTCAAATTTTCTCGCTCTTCAAAATCCTTCACGATGAACGCGTCAGAGACGGTGTTGGTCGCAGCCAGAAAGAACGGCGTCGCAATCCCGTCGTCGTGCAGTCAAGGCATGTGCGGCACTTGCAAGACGAAGGTCCTTGAAGGTTCGGTGGACATGAAACATAACGGCGGCATTCGTGAACGTGAAGTGCTGAAGGGCTTCCGTCTGCTGTGCTGCAGTCGGCCAACCTCCGACCTGGTGCTCGAGTTGTAACGCTCACTGGTCAATGGCTGTGAGCCGCGCTTGCTGATGTGCGCGGCTACTCCTCACCGCGAACACAATTCACCTTCGTCATCTGTCTCCATATTTTTTGGCCTGCCCTTTGGGGCCGACGAGCGCAGTGCGTACAGATTCGCGACCGCAAGGCCGTTGCAATCCCACAGCTTCGCGAAGCCGCGGCATCGGCGAATGGTCGGATCGTCGAGGTTTGCGTCGGCGGTGCCCGGATTGAGCATCACGAACAGGGCTGTCGGCTTCATCGGCGCCATCGATTCCCACGCGGGCCGCTTGGGCAGGTAGCGGTAGGCGCCGCATGCGCTAAAGATTGCGCTCATGCTACGATTCCTTCATGAGGATGACGGAGGTTGATATGGCTACGTTTGCTATCGACGGCGTACGCATCAGTCCCGCTACTGACCGCGTCACGCACGTGCGCTGGGCTCTCATCGACCCGAAGACACACGAATGGCTGTCCCCGCCCCAAATCGCAGAGGTGGACGCCGCAGTAAGGGCCATACGTGCGGGAGACGTCGTTTGGTCCCTGTTTACCCTCGGTGGCGTGAGATTTCTGGGTCCAAAAATAAAGATCGTTGCGCACCCCGGCGGTCATGATGGGATCGACACGGAGATTCCCGACGGGAAGATCGAAAAGTCCATAGACGATCTGCCGAACGTTTGACTGAGTGCCTGCGTGCTCGTTGGTAGTCATACCAGGGTTCCTTGAAAGCGACGATGGGGGCCGGCATGCAGTTCGACTGCAAGCAGTTCCACATCGACGCTTCGCCGCTCGATGAAGGCGGCTGCTACTACGCCCGCGCAAAGATCTACCGGCGCGCCTCGGTGGGTGGCGATGCCATCGAGGTGAAGTATTCGGGCGACCTCGGTGACTACCCTCCGATGCGGACGGATTCGAGGCGGCGCGCCGCTGGGCGATGCAGTGGTGCGATGAGCACTCCGCTCAGGTCGCGAGTTTCGATTCCTGGAGTATCTCGATGGAGGCTGACATGTGGGATAAAGTCGAACACGAGGGATTTGAAATCTGGGTACTGCCGTTCCCCGTATTCGGACCGCCGGTTCCCAATACTCCCTTTAACTACAGCGGGTATTACTGCCGCCATGGTGCGGATGCACATCTGGTTGACCCGAGCGGTCGGTTCCATGAGCTCGCTGGGACATTCCCCACTGAAGAAGAGGCGAGAGAAGCTGGATACAGTGAAGGCCGGCGTCTCATTGACAAGCTGCTGTCCGAAGGTGGCTGGGCTGTTGGCAACAGCTGAATCAGTGATTCCCTGGCTCTCCCTGCTCTGTAGATTGCGACAGAGCGGCGTCGTAGCCGGGAAAATCAGGCCAGCACCTTTCCCATCGAAAGGTCAGCCAAAAACTCGCTTACCTATTGGCACTGTGTACCTGGGATCGCTGAGAGAACCTCCGACTACAAACTCGTCGAGTGCGAGTGTTCAAGGAATGTCGTTACCCGTGAAGTTCATGACCTGGAAGACATGTGCTGATCTGTTGACTGAAGCGTCGTGCGCTTCAGTCAACAGGATGTGGTTTCGGGTTTAAGCGATGCCGGCGCCAAGGGCCGGGAACACATCGGTGAACAGCAAAGCGATCAGCTGTTGTCCGGCCGGGGTGGACCAGTCCTGCGCGATTTCCGCCATGAGCGTGTTGGTGGCGGTGAGTACCACGCCCGCATCGTGCATCCGTTGACGCGAAAACGCTTCGGAAAGATCGCTGGGCGATCCAGATGCATCCATCACTGCCTGCACGGCAAAGCCTTCGAGCGCAGCGTCAATGGCCGGGAAGATCAGGCAAACGTCGGTGGTGACGCCCGCCATGATCAGGTTCTTGCGCCCCGTGGCGAGCACCGCATTGCGGAAGTCGGGGTAGGCCCAGGCATTGACGACGCCGGGGCGCCTGACGCGCGCGGCATGAGCTTCGGGCAGGATCGCGGCGATTTCCGGAAGAATGGGGCCTTGGGCGCGATCTTCCTGACTGGACGTGATCACGACCGGCAGATTGAGGATCTTCGCCATCTTGGCCAGCGCAATCGACTGCCTGGCTGCGAGTTCCCGGTCGATATTCCTGATCAGTTGCATCGTGCCAACCTGATGGTCAATCAGCAGCAAGGCGGTGTTGTCGGCAGTGAATCGTTCAACCTTCATGATGTAGTTCCTAAGTAGTGGTGGGGCGCACGCCCTGGGGTGCGTGGCGGCTTGCTACAGCCTTCCCATCTCGCCACGGCGGTAAGCGGTGGTTGCCGCGATCAGGCTCTCCTGGCTCGCAAAAGCCATGGGTCCGTTTGACAGTACCGGTTGGCGCAGCGGCTCGCCGATGAACACGGCGACCTTGGCGCCTCCAGCCTTGGCGGCGAGCTTGTGCGTCGTCGCGTCGGTCGCGGCCGGCAGGATCGGGGCAGCGAGGTTGTCGAGGCCGAAGCGTTCGCCATTGAGCTCCGCGTTGCCGAAGATTGGCATGAAGAAGGCGCGCTGGCCCGCGGCCACCGGCAGCGCCAGTTCAGCGCCGGCCTCCAGCGTGATGTCGAGCAAGGTGACCTCGGTCGGCGGTGTCAGCGGGGAACGCACGCCGTCGAAGCTGCCCAGGGGGACGCGGACCCGGACGCCGGGGCGCTGCACCACCGGCACGTCCTGCGGGGCCAGGCTCAGCGCGAACGGCGCCGCGTTCTGCCGGTCCCGGGGGAGATTGACGAAGATTTGCAGCAGGTGGGTGGTACTTCCCGGCACCGCGGGATTCTCTTCATGGATCAACCCCCGCCCTGCCGCGGTCCAATGCAGCCCACCCGGCTCGATTAGCGTGTTGTTGCCCAGCGAATCACGGTTGGCAATTCCTGTTTCCGAGTCGAGGAACAGGTAGGTCACCGCGGAGAAGCCGGCGTGCGGATGCGGCGGGAAGGTGGGCGCGCTCATCCACGCATGGTCGATACCCATGAACGGATCGAGCAGCAGGGGATCGGCACCATGCAGACGGTACGCGCGGAAATGGTTTCCCCGGTTGGCGCGCTGCATGCGGGCGGTGGCTGTCGACATGGCGCAGTCCTTAGACGTTACCGGCCGCATTCAGCGCGGGGTAATCGATGTAGCCCTGAGCGCCGGGCGTGTAGAACGTGTTCTTGTCCGGGGCATTGAGCGATGCGCCCTGGCGGAAGCGCTCGGGGAGATCCGGGTTGGCGAGGAATGCACCGCCGAAGACCGTAGCGTCGGCGCGTCCCTCGGCCAGCAGATTTTCAGCGGCGGCCTGGTCAAGGCCGCCCCCGACCAGATACGCGCCATCGAAACGCGGGCGCAACATGGCGTGGTAATCGACGCTGGTACCGAACAGGGCGACGTGCAGATACGCGAGATTGAACCCGCGCAGACGTTCGACGAGATACGTGTAGGTTTCCTGCGGCGCGGCGTCGGAAATGTCGTTGAAGTTCATTTCCGGCGAGATCTTGATCCCCACGCGATCGCCACCGGCCTCTGCCACCATCGCGTCCAGCACTTCAAGAACGAAGCGCGTGCGGTTCGCAACCGAGCCGCCATATTCATCCTCGCGCTGATTGCTGCCGGACGAGAGGAACTGTTCAGGCAGATAGCCTGAAGCAGCATGCAATTCGACGCCGTCGAAGCCCGCTTCGAGCGCGCGACGCGTCGCCATACGGTACTCGTCAACGACACCGGCGATCTCATCGAGACGCAGCGCGCGCGGCGTGACGAATTCTTCCATACCGTTGCCGGTCCAGGTCTGTCCTGCCGGCTTGATGGCCGACGGTGCCACCGGCAGCGCGCCGTCCGGCTGCATCGATGGGTGCGAGATGCGCCCGCTATGCATCAGCTGCATGACGATACGTCCTCCGCGGGCATGCACGGCTTCAGTCACCCGCTTCCATACGGCCACCTGGGCATCGCTATGGATGCCGGGTGTACGCACATATCCCTTACCGGTCGCGGACGGAAACACGCCCTCAGTAATGATCAGACCTGCGCTGCTGCGCTGGGCGTAATAGGTGACGACGACGTCGTCAGGAACGCCCGCGTCATCGGCGCGCGAGCGGGTCATCGGGGCCATCACCATGCGGTTCGGGATGGACAGGCCGCCAATGCGGACCGGGGTAAAAAGCTGGCTCATGTTGTGTTCCTCTACGGTGATGTGCTCATCAGATGCAGTCATCATCCAGCAAACCGTAGACGGGATAAAGATGGCAAAATGGAAATCATTGGGCCATTTATGGAGCAGTGAGATGGAGTTTCTGAACGACATGGCGTTGTTTGTCGACGTGGTCAAGGCGAAAAGCTTCCGCCGCGCAGCCGAGGCGACCGGGGTGCCGAACTCGACGCTATCGCGCCGGATTGGTGCCCTCGAAAAGGCGATCGGATTGCGCCTTCTGCATCGCACGACCCGCAAGACGGAGTTGACCGAAGCCGGTCAGCTCTATTTCGAGCGCGCGAGGCGCATCGTGGACGAGGCGCGGCTTGCGCACGAGCAACTCGGCGAAATGCTGGCCCAGCCAGTGGGTGTGTTGCATGCGTCATTGCCGGTGGATTTTGCGAATATCTTCCTCGCGCCGCTGCTCGCAGAATTTGCACGCCGCTATCCCGGCATCACCTTCGAATTCGACCTGACGCCGCGCCGGGTTGATCTGGTCACCGAGCCGTTCGATGTCGCGATCCGCATGGGTGAACCGCCGAGCTCGAGTCTGATTGCGCGGCAGCTCGCCCGTTTGCCGCGGTATCTCTACGCATCACCGCGTTATATCGAAACCTATGGCGAGCCAGGCGAGCCGGCCGACCTGGAGCGGCACGAATGTCTGCGCCTCAGCCCGGCAGAGGTCAACGGATGGACGCTGCACAGTGAAAGCGAAAGCGAACCGGCCGAGGTCGCAGTGGGCGGTCGGTTCCTGCTGAACAGCGTCGGCATGATCCGGCGACTCGCGACCCTGGATCTGGGCATCGCTGTACTTGCGGAAGAAGTGGTCGCCGAAGATGTCGCCAACGGGCTGTTGCGCCGGGTGATGCCGGGGTGGCAGGCCCCGGCGGTTCCCGTCTATGCCATCACGGAGACGCGGTTGTTACCAGCGAAGACACAGCGCTTTATTGAATTTTTGCGAGAGCACCTGGGGGAGTAGTGCCTGTCACCACGCAACCATCTGCCCGGCCGCTCCGATGCCGACGCGAAAGTTGCACCGGCGAAGAGGACGACGGGTTTCATAGCGTTTTCCTTCGATTGCCTAGACATGGCTGAGCACAGCGGCAGCGATCACCAGGGTCGCTCCGGCGCCGACCACGAAGGCCAGCGTGCGGACAACCGGGATGCCGGCGGCGTAGACGACGTAGTGGACGAGCCGCGCCCCCAGATAGACCTTGCATGCCACGATTGTCGCCGGGGTGCTCATGCCGGTCAGCGCCGCGATGACCACGAGAGGCGCGAACACGGCCAGGTTTTCCACCGCGTTGGCGTGCGCGCGGCGCGCCCTCTCGGCCCAGGCCGGGTCGGGCGGAAAAGCTGGATCGGGATTGGCCAATGTCTGGGCGGGCCCGCGCGTCAGGATTCTCGCGAACATGTACGGGATCCACATCAGGACCGTCGCTGTGGCAATCAGAGCCAGGACATGGAGTTCCGGTGTGAGCTTCATAATTGGCGGCCTCTTATCGCTCCGAGAGCTTCAGTTGGATTTCGAGTTGACGGGCGCGCCCGTCGTTCTGGTGAACGAAAGCGCGAGAGGGAAGCCCTTCTGCAAGAGGCGCTTCGCGGCGACGCTGCCGGTTGCGCCGCCGATGTGTTCATCGACGGCGCTCCTGCGCTTACTTGCTTTGAATCAGAAGACCCAGCGGGGCGAGCGGACCGACGTGCATCAACTCATACTTTGCGTACCTGCCGGCCGTGAGCGGCAGGGCTTCTACCGCCGCCCTGGCCTCTTCGATCGTTTCGACGTTCATGAGGAAAATCACGCCGGGCTTATCCTGGCGGAACCAGAACTGCTCGATCTTGCCGTCGAGATAGAGCTTGAGCGTGGCAGGCACTTCGTTCGGCATGATCTGCTGGCGCTGTTCCGGCGAGAGCGGCTGAACGATCGATGCGACAGCTAAAACCTTCATGTGGATCTCCCTGGTTGAAGTTCATTGCGTTGTGCAATGGAGAGCACTGTAGTCGTCGCGGGCAAAAATCTGTATCGTCACAAATGCCAACTTTAAGGTCATTTACGCCATGCGCATTTCGGTGCTCGCTCTTGACGGATTATTCGATACCGGGCTCGCTGTGACGCTCGATGCGCTTACCGCCGCGAATGGGCTCGCTGCCCGCCTGATGGGCGGAACACCTCGTTTCGACGTATCAACCGTAGGCGTGCGCAAAAGAGTGCGTTCTGGCCAGGGCTTCACGATTCCCGTACAGGCCATCACGCCCGATCTGAAGCCGGACTGGGTGATCGTTCCGGCGCTGAATACGACGACTCCGGATCGGCTGATCCCCGCTCTCGAACGGGCGGATGTGAGGCGCGCCGTCGCGCAACTGCTGACGTGGCATCGCGAAGGCGTACGTATTGCCGCTTCGTGTATCGGGACGTTCCTTGTGGCGGAGGCCGGCCTTCTCGATGATCGGGAGGCAACGACGACCTGGTCGCTTGCTCCGCTGTTTCGGCAACGCTATCCGCATGTCTCGCTCGACGAGTCCCGCATGCTCGTGCCATCGGACATCGGCGTAACCGCTGGCGCAGCGATGGGACATCTCGATCTCGTCCTCTGGTTGATACGCACGGCGAGCCCGGGACTGGCGTCCCTCGTTTCACGCTACCTGCTGGCAGACATTCGCTCCCTGCAGGCGCCCTACATCATTCCCAACCATCTGGCGCAGGCCGATCCTTTGATCCAGCAATTCGAACGGTGGGCCCGGGATCATCTGAAGGAGGGATTTTCGCTGCAGGAAGCGGCTGGCGCGCTGGCGACCAGCACGCGGACACTGCAGCGCCGTTGCCAGGAAGTGCTCGGCAAGTCACCGCTTGCCTGGTTCCAGGACCTGCGCGTCGAACGCGCGCAATCCCTTCTTCACGGCAGCGGGCTCGATATTGAAGCGATTGCCGCGGAAGTTGGCTACGAAGACGGGGCAACGCTGCGCACGCTCTTGCGCCAGCGGCTCGGGCGAGGCGTGCGCGATCTGCGTGCCGAACTGATGTAGTGAAGCTGGTTCCTGACTCCATCCGATCAGGATACGTTTAAAGCGGCAACATGAGGATGGATTCCAGTCAGGGCCACCTGCGCTTGCGGCGTGCCTTGGGCTCGCTTTTCCGTCCGGCGAAGTACAAAGAATCTTGTGGCGTAAACGGCTGCAAAGTTGTCGTTTATGACTCTGCAGTCTGTCGCGTTCCAGCATTAGACTTCACTCCATCGTGCGTGGCACGGCGAACAGGAGGAGAAGATGACCGACGCAGCAGAGATCGAGCAGCACTACGGACCGAAAGGCCTGCTCGAACGCCTGAAACTTGCCCTGTCCGCAATGGGACACGAAGCAGGTCGTCTGCGGCTGGAGGAACTTGCGCCCCTGGATCAATTTCATTCCCGGGGCCTGGACGCTACGGTAGAGCTCGCGCAGGCGCTTCGGATCGACGGCTCGACGCGCGTCCTCGACATCGGGTCAGGCCTGGGTGGACCGTCTCGCTATCTGGCGGCGACCTACGGTTGCACGGTGCATGGTATCGACCTCAGTCTGCCGTTCGTCGAAGCGGCGACCTTCCTCGCGGAACGAACCGGACTCTCCGACAAAGTCACCTATCAGTGCGCGGATGCGCTCGGCCTTCCGTTCGGTGTCGATGCGTTCGATGTTGCATGGACGCAGCACGTTGCCATGAACATAGCCGACCGCGCGGCGCTCTACCGTGAGACGTCTCGCGTGCTGCGCCCGGGAAGCCACTTTGCCATCTTCGATGTCGTCGCGGCATCCGATACCCCGCTGCATTACCCCGTTCCGTGGGCTCGCGGGCCCGAAACGAGCTTTCTCGTTACCGCGGATGCGATGCACCGTCTGCTGACGGAACAAGGGTTTCGGCCGATCTCGTGGGTCGACAGCACACAGGCCGGAATCGCCTGGTTTGCGGAGCGGCAAGAGGCCCGGGCTCAGCAATCAGCCCCGCCCGTGCTCGGCCTCCATCTCGCGATGGGCCCGGGCTTCGGCGAAATGACAGCCAACCTCGCGCGCAACTTGCGTGAGGGACGTGCGGCGCTCGTCCAGGCGATCTACGAAAAATCCTGACTGACCAACGCGAATCGCGCGTCGCAATCCGCGAAGACGCTTATGCCTGATTTTCGCGGACAGCTTATGCTTAACGGCACGATCAATGTGCCGTTAAGCATAAAGTGGCTATCTGCCTGACTCCCCGCCCGCGCATTTTGTTACCGCAGAAAAAGAAGCGGCCAGGCGGCGCCGGTAGTTCCGTCTTCACCGGCCTGCTATTGCTTCCCGGGGGCTCGATTGCGCTGCCTTTCGCCACGTGTGCGACAGCCCCTTGCAATCCTCCTTAATCAAAGTCCGCATGCGGAGGTTCAATGCAACAAAGTGAACCAGCGCCGGAAAGCGGAATGAGCAGGCAGCGCGTCGGGTCAGCCGGGTCGGTGTCCTTCGGTCAGGCGCTGCGGTACTGGCTTAGGCTAGGCTTTATCAGCTTCGGAGGGCCAGCCGGGCAGATCGCCATCATGCATCAGGACCTGGTCGAGCGAAAACGCTGGATTTCCGAGAAGCGATTCCTGCACGCATTGAACTATTGCATGATTCTTCCCGGACCCGAGGCGCAACAGCTTGCCACCTACATCGGTTGGCTAATGCATCGCACGTGGGGCGGCATCATTGCCGGGGCGCTCTTCGTACTCCCGTCGCTTTTCGTCCTGATTGCACTCTCCTGGGTCTACATGGCTTTCGGCAACGTCCCAGCCGTCGCAGGCGTGCTTTATGGGATCAAGCCAGCGGTCACGGCCATCGTGGTCTTCGCTGCATACCGGATTGGCTCGCGCGCACTGAAGAATGCGTGGCTGTGGTCGATTGCGGCCGCTGCATTCATCGCCATTTTCGTTGCGAATGTCCCGTTTCCGCTGATTGTCCTCGTCGCCGGCGTCATCGGTCACTTTGGCGGCAGGTACGCTCCGTCGAGATTCGTCGTTGGAGGAGGGCACAAGGCCGGTGAAAAGGCGTTTGGTCCCGCGGTCCTCGACGATGACACGCCCACTCCCCGACACGCGTTGTTCACGTGGAAGCGATTCACCGTCGTGCTCGCTGCCTTCATGCTTATCTGGCTCGCGGCTATCGCTGCACTTTCTTTCGTCTACGGTTGGACCGGAACGCTAACCCAGATGGCCTGGTTCTTCACGAAAGCCGCCTTGTTAACCTTCGGGGGCGCATACGCAGTGCTGCCGTACGTCTATCAGGGTGCCGTCGATCATTATCACTGGTTGACCGCCCCGCAGATGATAGATGGCCTGGCTCTCGGAGAGACGACGCCCGGACCGCTCATCATGGTGGTCTCGTTTGTCGGGTTCGTTGGCGGCTGGACCAGGGCAGTGTTCGGGCCGGACGCAGTGCTCGCATCCGCAGTCGTTGCGTCCATCGTCGTGACGTTCTTTACGTTCCTGCCGTCTTTCCTGTTCATTCTGCTCGGCGGACCATTCATCGAGACAACCCACGGTAACCTGAAATTCACCGCGCCTTTGACAGCCATTACCTCGGCGGTAGTTGGCGCCATCGTGAACCTCGCGGTTTTCTTCGCCCTTCACGTGTTGTGGCCACATGGCATGCAGGGCGGCTTTGACTGGCTATCGCTGCTTGTTGGCCTGGCCGCGGGCATCGCATTGTTTCGATTCAAGCTCGGCGTGATTCCGGTTGTGCTTGCGTGCGGCGTCATCGGTCTTGTACTGCGGTTGTTCATGTTATGACGCCGCTCGCGGATGTGAAGCCAGATTCCCGCCGCCATCAGTGCCGCCGCTAGCAGAACAGCAGGCGTGCAGTCCAACGCCCCGGCCGGGCTTAAACAGGTCGCCGCCATGAAAGGCGAAAGGGAGTCGAAAGATACCCCTTCCCCCTATACAAAAATTGCAAAAGATATATACTCCCCGGGGGTATAAGGGGAATGCGATGGGTCACACAGTTCAGGAAAAACAGAGGCTTCTCAACAGGGTTCGCCGCATCAAAGGCCAGGTAGAGGCCATTGAACGTGCACTGGAGGAAGAGCACGGTTGCGCCGATGTCCTGCAGCGAATTACGAGTTGTCGGGGAGCGATGAACGGCCTTCTTGCCGTGGTGCTGGAAGACCACATCAGGAATCACCTTGTCGATGCGGACACGGGCGAGGAGCCAGATGGCAGCGCGAGTGAACAGCTCATCGAAGTTGTTCACAGCTATTTCAGGTAAGCAGGGCTGGAAATGAGTGATTTCAAAAACGCCGCATTCGGCGCAGGACACGACCACATCTTTCTGGGTGCCGGTCACGAAAAGAACGAGCGTAAAACGTGGGCCGTGATTGCGCTGTGCAGCGCGATGATGCTGATTGAGATCGTTGGCGGAAGTATGTTCGGGTCGCTTGCGCTCGTGGCCGACGGCCTCCACATGTCGACACATGCAGGGGCAATGCTGATTGCGGCGCTCGCCTATACGTATGCGCGCAGACATGCTGCCGATTCCCGCTTCGTATTCGGAACAGGCAAGCTGGGCGACCTCGCGGGATTCACCAGCGCCATTGTGCTCGCGATGATTGCCCTGCTCATCGGGTACGAGGCGGTCTCGCGTTTTCTGTCGCCGGTGCCAATTCATTTCGGCGAAGCGATACCCATCGCAGTGGTTGGCCTGCTGGTCAATCTGGCGAGTGTGTGGCTGTTGAGCGGCGATCATCACGGTCACAGTCACGGCCATGTTCATGGTCATGATGACCACGCTCACGAAGAGGCAGCAGAGAAGATTTCTACTCCGTCCGGTGTATTCGCCGTTTCCATCTTCGAAGATGGCGTGCCACCCGTTTTCCGCATTGCGCCGGCCTCGGCGAGCTCACAACTGGACGCTTTGGCCGTGTCGGTGACGACTATCCGACCAGACGGTGCGCAGCAGGTATTTACGTTGGCAGACCGTGGTGCTTACCTGGAATCGAAGGAAGACATTCCTGAGCCGCACGCTTTTAAGGCCGTCGTGCGGATGCCGGACGGCGAGCACGAGGTCGAATTCGCGGAGCATGAGCATGGCCACGACGCGCATGACGCAGCTACGCGGGACCACAACATTCGCTCCGCGTACATCCACGTTATGGCTGACGCGGCTGTATCCGTGCTGGCCATCATTGGCCTCGTGCTGGCGCGGACGTTTGGATGGCTCTGGATGGACCCGTTGGCGGGTGTCATCGGGGCATTGGTGATTGCAAACTGGTCGTACGGATTGATGCGCGACACCGGAGCGATTCTGCTCGACATGAATCCCGACCGGCGCATGGCGGAGAACGTGCGTTACGCGATAGAAGACCGGGGCGACAAAGTCGTAGACCTGCATGTGTGGCGGGTGGGTCCGGGTCACATGAGCGCGGTGGTGTCGGTGGCGACGAATGAGCCCCAGCGGGACTCGCGCTTCTATCATGCCGTGCTCGAGCGCTTCAAGGGGCTGTCGCATGTCACGGTGGAAGTACAACCCTCGCAAGCGGCGGCCTGACCCATGGCAGTCGAGTCGCCGTGCGTCGACGTTTGTAAGATTGATGGCAAGTCCGGTTTATGCGTTGGATGCTTTCGCACACGCGATGAAATTCGCGGATGGAAGCGTATGACCGACCACCGACGCCATCAGGTGATTAACGACAGGTCGAGCCGTGAGGCAAAGCTGCAGCGCGAATCGCCAGACTCGTTGGTGCGGGCAGAGAATGCCGTGGGCGGCACCCTGCAGGCCAGCGAGCCGGCTGAACGCACTGCCGGCTTCCCGCGCGAGCATCGAGAAGACAAGGAGGGGCCATGTTGATTGATCTGGAAAGTTTCACGCCAGGCTTGTCCCTCACCGGCGGCCTTCTGATTGGCGCTGCCGCCGCCGTGCTGGTTTTCTTTAACGGACGTATCGCCGGCATCAGCGGCATTCTCGGTGGTCTGTCTGGCATGCAGGACAAGGATGTGGGATGGCGTATCGCCTTTGTCGCTGGACTTGTCGGGGCACCCATCCTCGCAAGCTTGCTGGGCAAATCGATAGCGCCTGATATCCAGGCTGGGTGGAGCGAAATCATCGTTGCCGGATTTCTTGTCGGCATCGGCACACGTTACGCCAGCGGATGCACAAGCGGCCACGGCGTCTGCGGCATCTCACGCGGCTCGATTCGCTCACTTGTGGCGACGGCGACATTCATGGCGAGTGGTTTTTTGACCGTGTTCGTGCACAGACATCTGCTGGGAGGCTGAGATGGGGCTGCTCACTGCGTTACTTTCCGGGCTGCTATTTGGCGTCGGCTTGATGGTGTCAGGCATGGCCAATCCGGCGAAGGTATTGGGGTTTCTCGACATCGCGGGACGATGGGACCCCTCGCTCGCATTGGTGATGGCCGGCGCGATAGCTGTCGGCGCGATGGCCTTTCTTTTTGCCAGACGCCGGAAGTTTTCCCTGCTGGGGGCGCCCATGCGGATTCCCACTAGCGCGGATGTAACACGGAGGCTTGTTCTGGGTAGCGCGGTGTTCGGCGTGGGCTGGGGACTTGCAGGATTTTGTCCGGGGCCCGCACTGGTTGCGCTAGGCGCCGGCTTTCCTAAAGCGTTGGGTTTTGTTGTCGCCATGCTCGCAGGAATGGCGGTCTTCGAGTGGCTGGAGCGGGCGAAATTGACTCGGCAGCAAGCCTGAGTTGCTGCCCGGAAAGTGCTCTTTCCCGCTAGCCGGCCGGTCTGCTTCGATGAGAGGGTGGCCCGACGCGCAGACGCCGGAGCAGTCACGTCGGATAGAGATGACGAAGCAGGGAACTGACGAGGAGAAGCAACATGATCGATGGACTGATAGCTGGACGCCTGTACGGCGAAGCCCAGATCCGGACAGGACAGAACGGGAAGCGGTTCGTGACGTGCAAGGTGCGGGCAACCGCCGGCGACGGGGATACGCTTTTCGTCAACGTGATTGCTTTCGATGACGACGTGCAATCGGCGTTGCTGGCTCTGGGTGACGCCGATAGCGTGGCACTGACCGGCGCCCTGACGCCGAAGGTCTGGACGGACAAGAACGGTCTTGTGAAACCTGCGCTCGACATGGTCGCGCACGGGATCCTTACGGCGTATCACGTCCGCCGCAAGAGGCAAGCCGTCAGCGGCGAATCAGCGCCGCACGACCCTCACGCCGAGGATCACCTGGATGACCCGATATGAACCGGCTGGCCGCCCGGACCATGCCGGATATCGCGTGCTATGCTTGACCACGCAACGGACTTCCACGAAACAGACCTGTATCTGCGTCGACGATGAGGTAAGCGCCGTTTCAAACGTCGCGCAGGTCGGCACAGGGCTGAGTCGGGCACGACCGCGATCGCTGACCATGGACTATCGTCATCTGCAACAGCGCAAGAGCCTGCACGGCCGCATCGTGCAGGAACTCGGCATGGATATCGTGAGCGGCAAGGTGCAGCCGGGCCAGCGGTTGCCCGCTGAAGCTGTACTGTGCGAGCGCTATGGTGTCAGTCGCCCCGTACTGCGCGAGGCGACCCGTGTGCTCGTGGCAAAAGGGCTGGTCGTGTCGAAACCGCGTGTCGGCAGTGTCGTGAAGCCGCGCGCGGAGTGGCATATGCTTGACCCTGACGTCCTGTACTGGACGATCAACAGCATTCCGGAAGGCGAATTCTTCAGTTCCCTCCTGACCGTGCGCCGCATCATCGAACCCGCGGCGGCCGCACTCGCCGCCACCGCAGCCACAAACGACGATCTTGCGCGCATCGCGTCTGCTTACGACCAGATGGAGCGTGCGGAAACCGCAAGCGCGCTGCTGGATCCCGATCTCGAGTTTCACCGCGCAATCATGGCGGCCACCCATAACGATATGCTGGCCTATATCGGCAACATGCTGTCGCTCGCCCTGTCGGAATCGATCAAGTTGACGAGTCGCCATCCAGACACGCATGCGCTTTCGTTACCGCGCCACAAGGCGATTCTGACCGCGATCCAGAGCCGTGACCCGCTGGGCGCGCGACACGCCAGTCTGGTCCAGCTCGACAATGCGCGCGCGGACGCTGAGCGTATTCTGGAAACCGGCAGCCATCACCCGGCGTAACCGTCACCCGGATGCGACAGCAGCGCCTGCGCCGGTCAATGCGAATGTCGCGGCACTTCCGCGCCCCGGCAGCCCACCAGGAAATCGAAGTCACAGCCCTGATCGGCCTGCAATACGTGCTCCACGTACAGATGCCGGTAGCCGCTCGCATCGGCGGGATCGTCTTGCCGGGCTTGACTCCACGCTGCGAGACGCGCAGCCAGTTCGTCGTCGCTGACGTCCAGATGCAGGTGCCCGGCATCGCAGTTCACCTCGATCCAGTCTCCGTCCTGGACCACCGCAAGCGGGCCGCCCGCGCGAGCCTCGGGTGCTACGTGGAGCACGACCGTGCCGTATGCCGTGCCGCTCATTCGCGCGTCGGATATGCGCACCATGTCCGTCACGCCTTGTGCCAGCAGTTTCGGCGGCAGACCCATGTTGCCTACCTCCGCCATGCCGGGATAGCCCTTGGGGCCGCAGTTTTTCAATACCAGCACCGAATCGGCGGTCACGTCCAGGTCGGGTAGACCAATGCGTGCCTTGTAGTCCTCGAAACTCTCGAACACCACCGCTCGCCCGCGATGCCTGAGCAACGCGGGCGTGGAGGCAGAAGGCTTGAGCACCGCCCCGTTCGGCGCGAGGTTGCCGCGCAGCACGTATAAGCCGCCATCGGGGAAGATCGGGTTGTCTAGCGTGCGGATGACTTCGTCGTTGTAGAGCGGGGCGTCCTTGCAGTTTTCCCATAAAGACTGACCATTCGCGGTCAACGCACCAGGATGCGGCAGCAGACCGCCTTCGCCGAGGCGGCGCAATACCGCAGGCAGACCACCTGCGTAATAGAACTCCTCCATCAGGTAGCGGCCCGACGGCTGCAGATCGACCAGCGTCGGCGTGCCGCGTCCGATCCGGGTCCAGTCATCGAGTTCGAGGCTCACGCCGATGCGGCCCGCGATGGCTTTCAGATGAATCGCCGCATTCGTCGAACCGCCGATCGCCGCATTCACACGAATCGCGTTTTCGAATGCTTCGCGCGTGAGCAGTTTCGACAGACGCAGGTCCTCAAGCGCCATCTGCACGATACGCATGCCCGACATATGCGCCAGTACGTAGCGGCGCGCGTCGACTGCGGGAATCGCGGCGTTGTGAGGGAGTGTCACGCCAAGCGCTTCGGCCATGCAGGCCATCGTCGAAGCGGTTCCCATCGTATTGCACGTGCCCGCTGAACGCGACATACCGGCTTCCGCCGACATGAAGTCGTGCAGGGAAATTTTGCCCGCCTTTACCTGCTCGCTCAATTGCCAGACGATCGTGCCGGAGCCGATATCGCGGCCTTGATGCTTGCCGTTGAGCATCGGGCCGCCGCTTACGACGATCGCCGGCACATCGCAGCTTGCCGCGCCCATAAGAAGCGCGGGGGTCGTTTTGTCACAACCGACCAGCAACACGACCGCGTCGATCGGATTGCCGCGAATCGACTCCTCGACGTCCATGCTCGCAAGATTGCGTGTGAGCATCGCCGTGGGACGCAGGTTCGACTCGCCATTGGAAAACACGGGGAATTCAACCGGAAAGCCGCCTGCTTCCAGCACGCCGCGCTTCACGTGTTCGGCGAGCTTGCGAAAATGCGCATTACACGGCGTCAACTCGGACCACGTGTTGCAGATCCCAATAATTGGCTTGCCGTGAAACTCGTGATCGGGAATGCCCTGGTTTTTCATCCAGCTTCGATACATGAAGCCGTTCTTGTCGGCTGAGCCGAACCATTGGGCAGAGCGTAGCGGGCGCGTTCCGTTCTTCATGTCCCTTTCCTCCTTGACGCTACCTCGATAGTAATACTATTAAAGTGGCACATAGTGCGGATCGTATCGATAACGCGCGACCCGCGGAAAACGAACCAGACCCGTCCCGTCATCGTGTTGCGCTGCACCGCTGGCTGCGACTACGGAAAGCTGCGTTGTGCCGCGAAAATTAATTAGTCGGACTAGTTAAGGGTATACATCGATTAATAGGTAAAAGTGCGTGATATAGCATTTTCGGCAGGGTAGTCATGCGTACGCGCGTGCACGCGGGTTTCGTGGATGTAGTGATGCCCGGCTCCGGTGCTTTTCCGACCTGCGCCGTCATGCACCGTGAAGTGTTTAACAACTGAGAGACGGGAGAATGAGATGGCGCACGAGCAGGAAGACAAGGATGAAGTGCAGGGCATGCGTCGCGGGTTGCTACAGGGCGCTGGCCTGACTGCGGCACTGGCGCTACTGGGTGGCGCGATCACGCCGGCGCAGGCGGCGGAAGCGGCTCCGTTCCCGGCGCACAAGCGCTGGAAGATCGTATTCGTCAACCATGTCACCACGAATCCGTTCTTCGTTCCAACGCAATATGGCATTCAGGACGCGACCGCTTTGCTTGGGATGGACTACCAGTGGACCGGCTCGGCCAATGCCGACATTGCCGAAATGGTGAACGCGGTGAACGCGGCGATTGCCGGAAAAGCGGACGCAATCGCTGTACCGATCGTCGACCCGAAGGCGTTCGACAAACCGATCCAGGCCGCGCTCGACGCCGGCATTCCTGTCTTTGCCTATAACGCCGATGCGCCCTCGGGCTCGTCGAATCCGCGCCTCGCCTATATCGGACAGGATCTGTACCTGTCTGGCTACCAGATGGGCGAACGCATCGTGAGCCTCATCGATAGCGGCCTCGTCGGGCTCTTTATCGCAACGCCAGGTCAGCTGAACATTCAACCCCGGCTTGACGGCGCAGTGGCTGCAATCAAGAAGTCGGGCAAGAAGATCGACGTGCAAACCATCGCCACCGGCGCGACCGTCAACGAAGAATTATCGAAGATAAAGTCGTTCTTCCTGGGCCACCAGGATCTCAAGGGCATGTTCGCGGTTGACGCGGGCAGTACCCAGGGCGTCGCAGAGGTGATGAAAGAATCTAACCTGCCTTCCAAAGGCGTCCATGGCGGCGGCTTTGATCTGTTGCCACGCACGGTCGATCTGATCCACGACGGCTTCCTCGACTTCACGATCGACCAGCAGCCTTATGTGCAGGGTTTTTATACCGTGGTGGAGGCGTTCATCTTTCTCGCGTCCGGTGGCCTTGTTGGACCGGCCAATATCAACACGGGCCTGAAGTTCGTCACCAAGGGCTCGGTCGATCCTTATCTGACCACTTCGACGCGCTATGAAGGCAAGAGCACGAAAGCCCAGATCGTGCCACGCACGGGTGCGATCAAAGGGTGACATCCTCCGTGGCGGACGCCAAAAAGTCCCTCAGACGCCCGAGGCGCTGGTCAGGCGCACTCGGGCGTTCCAGCGAGATCCGCATCTTTGCGGTCGCGCTCATCCTCTCTGTGTACTTCGAGACAGTCAATCATGACTTCCTGCTGACCAGCGCGAGCCTCCAGAATCTCTCGCAGTTCATCGCCCCGGTGGCGATCATTGCCTTTGGCGAAATCATGCTGATGATTGGTGGGGAGATCGATCTCTCCGCCGGGATGGTCTTTGCGTTTGCGCCGTTCATCATGCATTTTGCTCTTGAGGCCGGCTTGCCCACATGGCTTGCAATCCTCACCGGAGTGACTGCGGCGGGCCTTGTCGGGCTGATTAACGGCGCAGTGACGGTGTACCTGCGCATCCCATCCTTTGTGACGACGCTGGGTACGTTGTTCTTCGTGAACGGCCTCACGCTGACGATCTCACGCGGTACACCGGTTTCGCCGCCGGAGAATTCAGCTTTTGCGGCGTTCATGGGGGGATGGGGTTACAGCGAAATCATCTGGACGCTCGCCATTGCCGCGGCGATGCACGTGCTGCTTCGCTATACACGCTGGGGTTTGCATACGATCGCGTCGGGAGCGAATCCGCTAGGCGCAAGCGAAGCGGGGATACACGTCAGGCGCCTGAAGCTCGGAAACTTCATTCTTGCCGCCCTGCTTGCCGGCTTTACCGGCATCCTGGAAGGCTTCCGTATAACGTCGATCGATCCGCAAGCGGGCGGTAACCAGATCATGTTTCTCGCAGTTGCCGCTGCTGTGATTGGCGGTACGCCGCTAGCGGGTGGATCGGGCACGATCATTGGTGGCTTGATCGGTGCGGCGGTGCTTGGCATTCTCAACGACGGCTTCACGCTGATCGGCATCAACGCCTTCACTTTCAACATGATTCTCGGCGCAGCCATCCTCGGGGCCATGATCTTCAACATTCATGTCGTTCGTCTCGCGCGCAAGGGAGAGTTGTGATGTCCGAGGTGCTGGAGGCGCTGCGCGGCGAAGATATTGTCAAACGTTTCGGCGCGGTCACCGCGCTCGACGGCGTATCGCTGACGCTAAGACACGGCGAGATCCTCGGCGTCCTCGGCGACAATGGCGCAGGCAAATCGACCTTGATCAAGATTCTGACGGGGTTTCATCAGCAGACAAGTGGCAAGCTTTTTGTGGGCGGCGAGGAAACAGCACTTCGCTCGGTCGATCACGCCCGTTCGCTAGGCATTGAATGTGTCTACCAGGATCTGGCCCTCGCCAATTCGCTGAGCATTTATCACAACATGTTCCTGAACCGGGAAATCATACGTCGAGGGCCGTTTCGACTGTTGAACAACCGCGCAATGCGTAACCGCGCCGCGGAGTGTCTTGAAGAAATCGGCGTGCACGTGCCCTCGGTGGACCTGCCGGTCGAGCAGCTTTCCGGTGGGCAGCGGCAGGCTATCGCGGTTGCTCGCGCGGTCAATTCGAATGCACGGATACTGCTGCTCGACGAACCGCTTGCCGCGATGGGTGCCCGCGAAGCCGGACTGATCATCGACCTGATTCTTCGGCTCAAGGAAAAAGGTGGCCTGTCTATCGTGATGATCATGCACAACTACGCGCAGACGCTCGATATCGCGGATCGTGTGATGCTGATGCAGCGTGGGCGCGTGACGTACCAGCGGGAGGCCGCCAGCACGTCGGTCGCGGAGCTGATGGATATCGTGCGACGCGAATATCGGGCCATGCGGACAGGGACGCAATGACGCCAGCCGGCGCAAAGCCAGCGCGCGAACGGCTGACGATTGAGCCGATAGAGCATGGATTTGATCCTTATTGGCCTGTGCACTTTGCGATCAGTCGGATAAGCTCGCAGGGTCGGGCATATCGTAATCCGCGCGCCCGCTGCCATACATGAAGGAAGAAGGCCATGTTCGAAAATGTGCCAGCTTATGCCGGCGATCCGATTCTTTCCCTGAACGAAGACTTCCAGCGCGATCCGCGTACCAACAAGGTAAACCTGAGCATCGGCGTGTATTTCGACGATGCGGGCAGGCTGCCCGTGATGAGTGCGGTGCAGGCTGTCGAAGCCTCGCTGCTCCAGACCGTGTCGCCGCGCAGCTATCTGCCGATGGCGGGTCATACCGGCTATCGTGACGCCGCCCAGGCGCTGGTCTTTGGCGCAAACCATGACGCACGTCTTGCCGGCCGCATCGCGACGCTCCAGACGCTCGGCGGCTCCGGCGCACTCAAGGTGGCCGCTGATTTCCTGCACCGGCACTTGCCGGCTTCGCAGATATGGATCAGCGATCCGAGCTGGGAGAATCATCGCGTGGTGTTTGAAGGCGCTGGCATTACCGTCAACAGCTACCCGTACTACGACCCGGACACGGGTGGTCTGCGCTTCGATGCGATGCGTGACGCGATCGACGCCTTACCCGAGCGTAGCGTCGTCCTGCTGCATGCCTGCTGTCACAACCCGACGGGCGTCGATCTCGACCGGTCGCAATGGGCTGAACTGATACCCGTACTTCAGCGCCGGAAGCTCATCGCATTTGTCGACATGGCATACCAGGGTTTCGGCGATGGACTCGAAGAAGATGCCGCCTGTGTGCGCCAGCTGGCGGACGCCGGTGTGCCACTGATCGTAGCCAGTTCGTTCTCGAAGAACTTTTCGTTGTACGGCGAGCGTTGCGGCGCGCTGAGCGTCGTCTGCCGCGACGCTGAACAGGCGCAGCGCGTGCTCGGGCAACTAACCTTCGCGATCCGCTCGAACTACAGCAGTCCGCCCACGCACGGTGCGAAGCTGGTAGCAGGCGTTCTGTCGGATGCTTCGCTGCGCGCAGCCTGGGAAAACGAACTCGCCACCATGCGGCAGCGAATCAAGGCGATGCGCGGCAAGATCCACGGCGGACTTGCCGGGCATGTCGACGAAGTGTTGCGCGAACGCTATCAATCGCAGGTTGGCATGTTCACGTACACAGGGCTGAGCGAGCAGCAGGTCGACAGGCTGCGCGATGAACATGCGATCTATCTGCTGCGCTCGGGACGGATGTGCGTCGCGGGCCTCAATCAGCAGAATGTCGACTATGTGGCGTCCGCAATCGCATCGGTAGCCGCGAATCCCGGCGCGAAGGAATAATCAAGACGTTCGTCCGACAAATCGATCGTGCTGGTACGCCCGCGTTGCGTCGTCAGGCCGCTGCAAGGAACTGATCGAGCTGGAAGGCCGTCACGCCGACCCCACCGCAGACGATCACGAGCACCTTGCTGAAACCGTTCAGTACGGCCGCGTGGTCGTAGACCGGCGCGAGACTCGCGCCACATGCGGGTTCGACCAGCACGCGGTGATCGTCGAGAAAGCGCTTGCATGCCGTCACGGCGGCGTGGTCCGTGACTGTGACAGGCCGGATATCCGCGGTCATTGCAAGGGCGAAGGCCTGCTCCGAGACCTGCTTCGCCCCCAGCGATGTTGCGACGCTGCGAATAGCGTCCAGTTCGATTCGCCTGCCTGCCTTAACCGACTGCGCGAGCGAGGCCGCACCTTCCGTCTCCACTGCGATGATGGGAACGTGTGCGAGCCCGTTGCGGCGCAGACCTTCGTGGACGCCACAAAGCAGCCCGCCGCCGCCCACCGAAAGCACCACTGCGTCGGGTTCTTCGCCGGCTGCAACGATTTCGTCGATGACCGTCGCGTGGCCGGTCCATAGCAGTGGATCGTCGAACGGATGGATGAATGCATCCGTTTCACCGACCAGTGACAGTGCCTTACCATTCGCTTCCTGCCACGTCGCGCCGTGCACGATCACTTCGGCGCCTTCCAGTGCGATCAGGTCTTTCGCCCGCTGAGTGGTGGTTTGCGGAACGATCACAATGGCAGGCAGACCAAGCCGCCGCGCGGCATACGCTACTGCGATGCCCGCGTTACCGCCAGAAGAAGAAATGAAGCGCCGCTTGCCCCGGCGTGCATATTCTTCGCACGCGTAGCCGATTCCGCGAATCTTGAACGATCCTGCAGGCTGCAGTGCGTCGAGCTTGAGAAGGACGGAGGCGCCGGCGGCGAGGCTAAGAGGCTGGGAGGTGAGTAACGGTGTTTGAATATGGAGCGGCATTGGAAATCCGGAAAACAAGGCGTACCTGAGCGTACCTGAAATGCCCGATCGATGCGTCGCCATGGTAACGGGGCGATTCCGGCCGTCGACCGTGGGAGCAGGTTCTGCCATGAGCGGCCGGCCCCAAAACCGGCCCGCTTTTTATCTGGCTCAGCGTAGACTGGCGGAACGTCGGCGCAAGACTCGCCGCTCGCCGCCGCCTTAAAGCGCCAGTTCCCGGCGGGGCTACCTTCAGCTCGCATCCGTGTCGTCAAACGTCGTTCATCTGAAAGGATTTGCACGATGGCGAAGATCTCTCCTGGAGTGGGTCCGCGGTTTCCACAGGTTGTCGTCCTCTTCGGGGCCACAGGTGATCTGGCGCGACGCAAGCTGTTGCCCGGTCTGTTCCATCTGTCGAGTGCGGGTTTCATTCCGGGTTGCCGGATCATCGCGGTCGCGCTCGAGGACATCGCCCCCGATGCTTTTCGCCAGATAGCACGCGAATCGCTCAATGAGTTTTCTTCCCGCAAGATCGTCGAGGCGGAATGGAATACCTTCGCGGGCAACCTCGATTATCTGCCGCTAGGCGCAGGCGCGAGCGCCCTCAAGGCAGCGGTCGAGAGGGCTGAGCAGACATTCGAAGGCGAGTGCCGACGCCTGCATTATCTGAGCGTACCGCCGAGCGCTGCGTTGTCCGCCGTGCGGATGCTGAGTGAGGCGGGTCTTGTCGAGCGCTCGCGGATCATCATGGAAAAGCCCTTTGGCACCGATCTGGTGAGTTCGGTATCGCTGAACGCGAAGCTGCACGAAGTGTTCGAGGAAGAGCAGATTTTCCGGATCGACCACTTCCTTGGGAAAGAGCCCGCACAGAACATTCTCGCGTTCCGCTTCGCGAACGGTCTTTTCGAACCTATCTGGAATCGCAACTTCATCGACCACGTTCAGATCGACGTCCCGGAGACGCTCGGGCTCGGCAAGCGCGCGGGATTCTACGAGCAGACGGGCGCGTTTCGCGACATGGTGGTCACGCACCTGTTCCAGATCCTCGCGTTCATGGCGATGGAGCCGCCGACATCGCTTGAGCCTTCGCCGATCAGCGAAGAAAAGAACAAGGTATTTCGCAGCATGCTGCCCATCCAGCCGGGCGACGTCGTGCGCGGACAGTACACAGGGTATCGGGCGGAGGAGGGCGTCGGCGCCGAATCGGAAACGGAGACCTTCATCGCGCTGAAATGCTCGATCGATAACTGGCGCTGGGCCGGCGTGCCGTTCTATCTGCGCACCGGGAAGCGCATGGCGGAAGGGCAACGGATCATTTCCATCGCGTTTCGCGAGCCGCCAAAGAGTATGTTCCCGGCGGGATCAGGCGTCGGCGCGCAAGGCCCCGATCATCTGACATTCGATCTGGCTGACGCATCGAAGATGTCGCTTTCGTTTTACGGCAAACGTCCGGGTCCCGGCATGCGGCTGGACAAACTGAGTCTCCAGTTCGCGATGCATGACACGGGGCTGATTGGCGATGTGCTTGAAGCGTACGAGCGGTTGATCCTCGACGCCATGCGCGGAGATCGCACGCTGTTCACGACGGCCGAGGGCATCGAGCGGCTGTGGCAGGTGTCGACCGCATTGCTCGAATCGCCGCCACCGGTTCGCTTCTATGCGCCGGGGTCATGGGGGCCGAATGCGATCCATCAACTCGTCGCGCCGCGTGCGTGGCGGCTTCCGTTCGAGCGGGCCTGGCGGGATCCAAACAAGGCGGGGAACTGACATCGTTCGAGATGCCGGCGGGATGTTGCGAGAGGGGTGTGTGTGCCAGGAAACCGGTTCGAACTGCGGGACAGTTCTCACGATACTTCGGTCCGGTCACCCTTCCGGCTGCGAGCCGGAAGGGACGATCAACGCGGTGCCTGACAGGAGCCGGGGAGCCGCGTTGATCGACTACGACAGGCGCACCCGCCGCCTTTAACCCTGAGCCGCGGCCAGCGCGGCGTTCAGCGTTTTGCTCGGACGCATGACGGCGTCGAGCTTTTCGGCGTCCGGACGATAGTAGCCACCGATGTCTGCCGCTTCGCCTTGCACAGCCGACAGTTCGCCGACAATGGTCTGCTCGTTCCCGGTCAGTTGCTTCGCCAGCGGCGCGAACTGTGCGGCGAGCGCTGCGTCATCGGTTTGTGCCGCGAGTTCCTGGGCCCAGTACATCGCGAGGTAGAACTGGCTGCCACGGTTGTCCAGCTGCCCGGTCTTGGGCGACGGATTCTTGTTGTTCTCCAGCAGCTTGCCCGTCGCGGCATCCAGCGTCGTGGCCAGGATCCTGGCCTTGCCGTTGCCGGTCTTGATGCCGAGTTCTTCCAGCGACACAGCCAGCGCCAGGAATTCACCCAGCGAATCCCAGCGCAGGTGGTTCTCTTCCACCAGTTGCTTGACGTGCTTCGGCGCCGAGCCGCCTGCACCGGTTTCGTACATGCCGCCGCCGGCCATCAGCGGGACGATGGAGAGCATCTTGGCGCTGGTGCCCAGTTCCATGATCGGGAACAGGTCGGTCAGGTAATCGCGCAGGATGTTGCCTGTGACCGAGATCGTATCCAGACCGCGGATCACGCGTTCCAGCGTGTAACGCATCGCGCGTACCTGCGACATGATCTGGATGTCGAGGCCTTCGGTGTCGTGATCCTTGAGGTAGGTCTCGACCTTCTTGATCATCTCGGCTTCGTGCGGACGGTACGGGTCGAGCCAGAACACGGCCGGCATGCCGGAGTTGCGCGCGCGTGTCACGGCGAGCTTGACCCAGTCGCGGATCGGCGCGTCCTTGACCTGGCACATGCGCCAGATGTCACCTTGCTCGACGGTCTGCACCAGCAGTACTTCGCCCGTTGCATTGTCGACGATGCGGGCTTCGCCGGCTTCCGGCACTTCGAACGTCTTGTCGTGCGAACCGTATTCTTCAGCCTGCTGCGCCATCAGCCCGACGTTGGGCACCGTGCCCATCGTGACCGGGTCGAAGTTGCCGTTCGTCTTGCAGAAGTTGATGATCTCCTGATAGATGCGGGCAAACGTGCTTTCCGGGATCACAGCCTTCGTGTCCTTCGGACGGCCGTCGGCGCCCCACATCTTGCCGCCGATACGGATCATTGCCGGC
Organism: Paraburkholderia sp. GAS42; assembly: GCF_050436565.1. Taxonomy (NCBI): domain Bacteria; kingdom Pseudomonadati; phylum Pseudomonadota; class Betaproteobacteria; order Burkholderiales; family Burkholderiaceae; genus Paraburkholderia; species Paraburkholderia sp. GAS42. Next base: position 175,698 of record NZ_JBNDML010000002.1, read on the forward strand.
ATCGACGCGTCGACGATCACGTCGTTCGGTGCGTGCAGGTTGGAGATGCCCTTGGCCGAATCCACCATGGCCAGTTCCGGGCGATGTTCGTGACAGGCGTGCATGTCGCGGATGATTTCTTCGCGCTTGGAGCTCGGCAGCGATTCCAGCTTGTCGTACAGGTTGACGAGACCGTTGTTGACGTTCACGCCCAGTTCGTCGAACAGCTTGCCGTGTTTCTCGAAGGCTTCCTTGTAGAAGATCTTCACTGCGTGACCGAAGACGATCGGGTGCGAGACCTTCATCATCGTTGCCTTCACGTGCAGCGAGAACATCACGCCGGTTTTGCGTGCGTCTTCCATCTGTTCTTCGTAGAAGTCGCACAGCGCGTTCTTGCTCATGAACATGCTGTCGATGATTTCGCCGTCCAGCAGCGGCACCTTCGACTTCAGCACGATCGTCTTGCCGCTCTTCGTGACCAGTTCCATATTCACGTCGCGGGCGCCGTTCACGGTCATGGATTTTTCGCCATGATAGAAGTCGCCATGCTTCATGTGCGCCACGTGCGTGCGCGAAGCCATGCTCCATTCACCCATGCTGTGCGGGTTCTTGCGCGCGTAGTTCTTCACGGCGGCGGGTGCGCGGCGATCAGAGTTGCCTTCGCGCAGCACCGGATTCACGGCGCTGCCGAGGCATCGGGAGTAGCGCTGGCGAATCGCTTTCTCGGCTTCGGTCTTCGGCTCTTCCGGGAAATCCGGCACCTTGTAGCCCTTGCCCTGCAGTTCCCTGATCGCGCCGACCAGCTGGTGCACGGACGCGCTGATGTTCGGCAGCTTGATGATGTTGGTGTCCGGCAGCAACGTCAGACGGCCGAGTTCGGCCAGGTTGTCCGGCACGCGTTGTTCTTCGGTCAGAAACTCCGGGAACTCACCCAGGATGCGGCCAGCCACCGAGATATCGCTGGTGGTGACGTTGATTCCAGCCGGCGCGGTGAACGTGCGGATGATGGGCAGGAATGCACGGGTCGCCAGCAGGGGCGCTTCGTCGGTGAGGGTGTAGATAATCGTGGGTTGCTGGGTACTCATCGCGTGTCTCTAGAACAGAAAACAGGGTGGGAAAAGCCGCCGGCCGCGCACACGCCGGCACCAATGACCGAATTTTGCCTGATTTTGCATTCGCAAGGACTTTGCCTCGCACTGCAAACGCAAAAACGCAAATTTTACCTGCAGACGGGGTCGGGCGTGTGAAAGTGTCGTGTGGTCGGACTTGCCGTGCGGTGTCGGCGTTGCGTATCGCTGCGTTCAGCGCCCCAACCGGTTTTCGATCCTTCCCATCAACCGTCCGGTCCAGCCACGGATCAGTCTGTCTGACGCTACGACCGGTATCGAATACGCGATGACCTGATACACCGTGTTCCGTTTCACCTTGGAGACCTTCGCCGGATCGAGCCACGCGTCGTTATCGACCAGCAGCAATAGCGTCTCCAGCCCGATCACAATGGGCCACAAACAGGCCAGCCGCAGCCGCACCGAATGCGCCGGAATGGCGAGCGTGTATTCGACCGCCTCGCGAAAATGATCGAGCGTCTTGCGGACAAGTTCGAACATGAGCGGCTGCGCGCGAACTGAATGCTTCGGCAGCAGCAGATCCTGCGGACTCAGACCGAACGGGTCCAGCATCGTCGACGGAATGTAGCAGCGGCCAATACGCAGATCCTTGCCGCAATCGCGCAGGACGTTGGTCAGTTGCAGCGCCTTGCCGAAACGTACGCCACGATTCAACGTCGTATCGGGCTCGCCTTTGAGTGTGCCCGGGATATGCGCCCAGGTCATCTTCGTCCAGAATTCCCCGACGCATCCCGCCACCAGATACGTGTACCGGTCGAGCGCCTCGAATTCGCGTAACGCGACAATCTGCCCCGACGACTCATCTGGGAACGTACGGAGATCGAATTCCATGCCTTCGGTCAGCGTCGACACGATCTCACGCACCGCGTCCCGATCGGACTCGCTCAATTGCGCGAGTACGGCCAGAGCAGGGCCGAGCGACTCGAGCAGAACCTTTTCGTCTGAATGCGTCTGCTGCGCCGCTACTTCCACGGCCATGCGGTGCAGGAGCGCATCGTCGTCTGCGGCGCCATTGACCTGCGCGCGAAGCGCCAGCAGCATCTCCAGTCTTTGCCCGGGCGGAATCAGCGAGGTATCCGCAATCGTGTCCGCAGCACGCGCCAGAAGGTACGCGAGGCCGACCGGATCGCGCATTCCGATCGGCAGTACGCGCAGCGTGAGGTAGAAGGAACGTGAGACGCCCTTCAGGAGCGGGCCGAGAAGGAAGGCCCGGGCAGGGTTACGCATAGAGGTGGGTTCGGGTCGGTATTGGAAAATCAAACGCTGCCGGATTGTACCTGGCAAACTGCTTTCGTTCGCTCTTTCCGCGACCGGCCCGCCCGACCCGTCAACGCGACGGCACCCCCTCGCGCCATTCGCCCCAGTGCGTGGCGATGTCCTGCACGAGCGGATTGCCGGCTCGATAGAGATTCTCGATAGCCGGCCCGAAGCCACCCTGCGCCGCATAGTTGAGGAGGTTATCGGAAGCACTCTGGCCGTCATAAGGCCGATCAAAATCCGAACCCGAACGGAGCGCCGCGACGCGACTCAGATCGACACGCCCGGTGCTCGCCGCGCGCTTGAGCGCCTCATACGTTGCGTTGTCTTCCTGCTGGGTCGTGCAGTACGTGCCCTGGCCATCGGTCAGCAGCTTGGTCCAGTACCGCGCGCGCTCGCCGATGTATTTACCCGACCACCAGGTATCGCCCGCCAGCGTGTCGCACTGGATCACCTTCGGCGGCTGGTTGGCCGGCGCGTAGTTGAACTTTGCGCGCGCGTTCTGCGCGTCTGGGCTATCCAGCAGCGTCACGTTTTGCGAAAGCTTGTACGCTGTATCGGCAAGCGTTGCGTTCAGCGCGAAGACTTCAGTGCGGTAATCGAGCGGCGGCTTGTCCGTGGGCGATTTCGTGTTGATGCCAAGGAAGCCGCTGGGCCAGCTATCAGGCTTTTCGCGGGCGTCGATTTCCCACTGAATGCCGAAATCAACCAGGTACTTCGCCCATGCCGCCGATCCGAGCGTGCCCTGCGCCGGATCGATTCCCGCGATGCCCGCAATCATGAAGTACGTGCGGCGCAGGTTGAATTTATCGGAGAAGGTGAGCGCCATCAGCGATGCGGCCGCGTTCGAGTGTCCCATCCCCGTCGTCATGACGCAGATGTCCTGGCGGTTGCAATGCACTTCGGGGTAGTCGGGAGAGAGTCCGGGCACCTTGATGGCTTTCCATGGACCGAGGTGGTCGAGCCACACCTGTCCTTCCGGTCCGAACATCGAGATGATCATCACTTTCACGTCGTGGCTGCCACCGGCGGGGCGGCCGAAGGCCTCGGAATCCTGCGCGACACCCGGCAAACACACCCCGAATGTGCAGGCTGCGACGAATGTTGCCGCGATTGCGGTCCGTGCGACAGGTGTCCCGTGCGGGTTGCGGTGAACCAGGGCTTTCTTGAACTGCGTTATCACGTTCATCGGGCGGCTCCCTCAGGTTGGAAGGCGGATGTATGAGCGGGCGGTTGGACGTCGCATCCGGGACGCTGTGTCCATCCATGTTCCCGGTTGAGGAGTATAGGACGCAAAAAATCATACGGTCCACTGGATGATTCGATGGCTACGCGACACGGTATGGGCCATGCGCCACGCTTCACCGCCTGGTCAATTCTGCTCATGGATGTGCGCTGATGCGGCATGCATAGTACGATCGACCGCGCTATCCACGAACGCGTCGCGCTAGCGTCAAAGGGAGAAACGCATTCATTCATTTCAGGGCCTGGTTTTCGACGCTCTGCCAGTCGCCACCCAACGACTGGAACAGTGCAGCCGTATCGGCCAGGCGGTCGGCCTGCGCGCGGGTCCGGTCGATCGAAGTCTGTAGCACCTGACGCTGCGTGTCGAGAAGCCCAGACTGGCTGACTCCGCCCGCAGCATATTGCGCATGCGCGATGTCGAGGCTCGCTTGCGCCTGCTTCGCGGCGTCGTCGCGCGCCTGCAGTTCGCGTGCGTCTTCATTTAGCGCTGTCAGCGTATCCGCGACCTGTTGCAGTGCCTGGAGCACCGTTTGCTGATAGCCGGCGAGCGCGGCGTCATAGGCGGCCTGTGCCGAACGCTTCTTTGCCCGCAGCTCGCCGCCGCGGAAAACAGGTTGCGTGAGATTCAGCCCAATGTTCCAGATGTTCAATCCGCTCACCACGTCCTGCACATTTGTGCGCTCCGAACCGATCCCCGCTGAGAGCGAAAACTGCGGATACAGATTGGCCGTCGCCACGCCCACGTTCGCGCTCGCCTGATGCAACAGCGCCTCAGATGCACGGATGTCGGGACGCTCACGTGCGAGCGTCGACGGCAGCGTGAGCGGCACAGTGTCGGGCAGATGGAGCGAATCCAGCGTGAGTTCGGCGAAGTCCGCTTTCGATGGCGCCACGCCAAGCAGGATCGCAAGTTGATGATCGGCCTGGGCGAGTTGCGTCCTGAGCGGCGGCAGCGATGCGCGCGTCTGGGCCAGCAGCGTGCGCTGGGTGCGCACGTCGAGTTGCGAAACGCCACCCGCCGCGAAGCGTGCCTCGATGATGGCAAGCTGGTTTGTCTGCGTGTCGACGAGCTGCTGGGTGAGCGCAATCTGTTGTTGCAACGATGCGCGTCGCACGGCGGTCGAGACGACATTGCCCGCAATCGAAAGCCGCGCTGCGTCAAGTTCGTACCCCGCGTAATCGACCTGCGCCATGGTCGCCTCGAGCGCGCGACGGTTGACGCCAAAAATATCGAACGCGTATGACACGCTAACGGACGCATTGAACAGCGAAAACGGCCCCGGATTCTGCACGTGCGGAATGCCGAATGCAGCGAGATCGACCTGTTGCCGCGTGCCGGAGAGGGTCGCATCGACGCTCGGGAACTGCGTCGAGCCGAACTGTGCGTTGTAGTCTTCACGCGCTTCGACCAGTTTTGCACGGGCCTGTGTGAGAGTGGGGCTTTGCTGCAAGGCCTCGTCGACGATACGGTTGAGCGAATCCGAATGGAATTGCTCCCACCACATCGGCGTGGCGTGCGCGGCCGTAGTCAATGTTTGCGACGATCCTGCCGCGCCACTGGCAGCTGCGGTCGTAGCAGGCAGCGTTTCGCGCGTATAGGTCTCACTGTCTGGCGCGGCGGGAGCGTGAAAATCCGGGCCGACGGTGCAGCCGCACAGCGCGATGGCGCACAGGAATGCGAGGGGTTTCATCGACGTTTCTCCTAGTCGAGCGTGCGCCGATAGAAGCGCAGCGCAATCGCCATCACGATCACCGTAAAGAGTGCCACCGGCCACACGGAGGGCCAGAGGTCCGCCCATCCATTGCCTTTGAGCAGGATGCCGCGAATCAGCCGGTTAAAGTAGGTGAGAGGCAGCAGGTTGCCAAGGAACTGCGCCCATTTCGGCATGCCCGCGAACGGGAACATGAAGCCCGAGAGCAGGATGTTCGGCAGGAAATAAAACACGGTAAGCTGCATCGCCTGCAACTGGTTTTGCGCAAGCGAAGATAACGTGATGCCAACCGTCAGATTTGCCGCAATAAACAGCAGCACTGCAAGGTAGATGGCAATCGGGCTGCCCACGAATGGCACGTGAAACACGTAACGCGTCGCGGCGAGAATGATCGACGCCTGAATGAGGCCGATGATCACGTAAGGTACGATCTTGCCGGTCATGACTTCAATCGGCAAAACGGGCGTCGCGAGCAGGTTTTCCATCGTGCCGCGCTCGCGTTCACGCGTGATTGCGAGGCCGGTCATCATCACGAGCGTCATCGTCAGGATCACGCCCATCAAACCGGGCACCACGTTGTATTGCGTGATGCCCTCGGGGTTATACAGGCTGTGAACCTGCACGTTGAATGCCGCCGGGCTGCCGTTCAGATGCGCGAGCGGTCCGGTGATGTCCTTGTCTGCGACCGGCTGCACGAGGCCCGGCAGCGCGGCAACTGCGGTGTTCGTCGCGGTTGGATCGGTGGCGTCGGCTTCGACCAGCAATGATGGATGCTCACCGCGTAGCAGACGTCGCGAGAAATCGGCGGGCACATTCAGCACGAACTGCACGCGACCCTGCGCGAGCGCACGGCGGCCGGCTTCCTCGTCGGGCAGCGTTTCGACGATATTGAAATAGTCGGAGTTCTTCATCGCTTCGACGAAACTGCGCGAAAACGCGCTCTGCTCGCCGATGATGAGCGCGGTGGGCAGATGCTTCGGGTCGGTGTTGATCGCAAAGCCGAACAGTGCGAGCTGGATGACCGGCACACCGATGATCATGCCGAACGTGACGCGGTCGCGGCGCAACTGGAGGAATTCCTTGAGGACGATGCTCCACCAGCGCGTCAGCGAAAACAGGTTGAGTGTGCTCACGATGGCGCTCCGAAGTTGTCCTTCGAGTGACTCATCAGATAGATGAACACATCTTCAAGACCGGTTTCGATGGGTTCGATGCGCAGTGCCGTGCCTGCCGTCGCCTGTTTGATTGCGTTTTCAAGCGCGGCATGGTCGCGACCGCTTGCATGCAGCGAAGAGCCGAATACGACGGTCTGGTCGACGCCGGGCGTCGCGCGCAGTTGTTCGGACAATGTGCTCAGGTGCTCGCCGTGGATCGCCCACGTCGCGAGATCCTGCGATTCGATCACTTCGCTCGACGTGCCCTTCGCGAGCAGCCTTCCATATGCGATATAGCCGAGCTTGTGACAACGTTCCGCTTCATCCATGTAATGCGTGCTGACCAGCACCGAAATGCCGCGTGCCGCGAGACGATGCAGTTCTTCCCAGAAATCGCGTCGTGCGGTGGGGTCGACGCCAGCAGTCGGTTCGTCGAGCAGCAGCAGTTTCGGCTCGTGCAGCATGCATGCCGCGAGCGCGAGCCGTTGTTTCCAGCCGCCTGACAGAGAACCCGTCAGCTGTTTCGCGCGGCTTTGCAGCCCGAGGGATTCGAGCGAGCGGTCGACAGCTTCGCGCCGGTTGCGCATCTGATAGACGCGTGCGACGAAGTCGAGATTCTCGCGAATGGTCAGGTCGTCCCAATACGAAAACTTTTGCGTCATGTAGCCGACGTTGCGCTTGATCTGCGCGCTCTCGCGCCGGATGTCGTAGCCGAGACACGTGCCGCTGCCGGAATCGGGCGTGAGCAAACCGCACATCAGGCGGATCGACGTTGTTTTGCCGCTGCCGTTCGGCCCGAGAAAGCCGAAGATCTCACCACGCGCGACCTGCAACGACACATCGTTGACGACGTGCTTGTCGCCGAAGTGCTTGTTCAGGTTCTGCACGTCGATCACAGGGTCCTGCGTGGAGGTGCTCATTGCAGTGACACCGTGACGGGCTGGCCCGGATGAAGTTTAGTTGCATCGGCAACCGATGGATGCGCTTCGACGAGAAACACCAGCTTCGCCCGTCTTTCGTTGCTGTAGATAACCGGCGGCGTGTATTCGGCCTGGTTCGATATGAAGGTCACTTTCGCGGGTATGTCTGCTGCGCAACCGTCGCAATGGACGGTCAGAGTCCGGCCGGTTGCGAGCTGGCCGACCATCGCCTCAGGAACAAAAAAGCGCACTTTCACGTTTTGCGGTGGCAGCATCTGTACGACCGGACTACCCGCCTGCACCCATTCGCCGAGGCGATAAAGCGTGTCGTAGACGAGACCTTCAGCAGGTGCGTTCACACGTTTCTGATCGAGCTTCCATTGCGCCTGTGCAACGGTGGCCTGCGCGGCGGCAACCTGCGCGGTCTGCGCGGTGATCTGCTGCGAACGGCCGGGCAGTCGTGCGACGTCCACCTGACTGGTGAGCTCGCGTACCTGGGCGGCGGTGGCATCGGCGTTGGCGCGTGAATCGTCCAGCTGCGCCCTGGCAATACCGCCAGCACGGAACTGTGCTTCGTCGCGCGTCAATTGCAGGGACGCCTTGCGTGCATTCGCGATGGCTTCGGCAAGTTGCGCCCGGTTGATGTTGACCTCGGGCGCGCGCTTGCCGGTCTGGATATCCGCGAGCTGTGCGCGCGCGGCAGCGAGTTGCTGCTGGGCCTGCTGGAGCGCCGCGGCTTCATCGGTCGATTCGAGCGTGAAGAGCGGCGTGCCTGCCTGTACGGTCTCGCCGCGCGTGACTGACAACTGCGTCAGTTTGCCCGACTGCGTCGAGCCGAGATAGACGAATTCGCCCTCGACGTAACCCTGATATGCGTTGCTCTCGTGGTGTGAGCATGCCGACAGCACAACCGCGGCAAACACCAGCGAAAGCGGGACGCAGTAAATGCGGCTCATAACATGCTCCGTGACGAAGGGCGCGCTTGCAAGGGCGCCCGCTGCGGCCGCATGCCGCCTGGAAAGTGGGTGAGAGGACAAACCTGTTGAAAGGTCGACCCGGCTCGATGGAAACTATTTTCGTCGCTTTAGTTTCCTGGGTCAATCGAAACATCCGAAACCCGGACGGATCGAACGGAATTGAGTGCCGAGGTAGCGCGCAGGCGGGAAGGCGAACGTTCTTCGTCCGTTCTGTTTTAAGCGAACTTTGAAATAAGGTTATTGAACAGGATCGCAGCCCGCATCGTCTTAACGAAGATGTGGGACGTCGATAACCGGGGATGAAGTTCAAATCGTTTAGCGCAAGCGCGGAATGTCCGGTGATCCGCATTCCTGCAATTGGCTTTGAACGCTTGGGGAAGCAATGGAAGGAGGCAAACCTGATCCCGCGCTACTTGAAGCGTTTGGGCGTCGATGGGACGCCGACTTTCTGGGACCGCCGCTCGCGCGGCCGTGATGCTGCGCGATCCTGCTGGCGCTTTTACTGCCCGTTGCTGAGCCCCGCCGCCTTCGCGCGCTGTGCTGCGACGATGCGGCCGGCGCGGATCGCGTTATCTGGATAGTCGAGCCAGTCCAACGGATCGTAGCCCGCAGCGCGCCACGCCACGAGGTCTGCGCGGACCTGAGCGCGCGTCAGCGGACCTGATGGGTCATAAGAGCCCGACGGAGTTTGCGCGAATGCCGACCCAAGACACAAAGCGCCGACGAGCACCCCTGACGTAATACGAATAGCCGATTTCATGACATCACCTCGAGCGGTGACAACCGCCCTTTCATGTTAGGTGATGCGTCGAACAGAGCAAAGGCGGCGGGTCGTGTGAAAGAGGGCATCGCGCAATGCGATGAGTGAGCGATGCCTGTGCCCGTAGTCGCATCGGCGCGTGTCGCTGACTGGTATACCACTCATGAACGACGAGACGCTTTAGCTGCGCGGACCCGGCCACAAGCTGCCAATCGCCGCGATCCCGAGCGCGCCAGCTGACTGCGCCTGAGCGATGTGTACAGGCTCCATGCCGCCGAGTGCGTACGCAGGCGTCGACGTCAGCGCAAGCAGATCAGCGAACGCGTCCCAACCTAGTGGCGCGGCATCTGGGTGGGTCCGTGTTTTCAGCACCGGCGAGAGCGTGACGAAATCCGCGCCAAGCACTTCGGCCTGAGACAGTTGCGCGGCATTGTGACAGGCGGCGGAAAACAGAATGTTGCCTGAAACAGGGCGTTTTCTTTGCATCATCAGGTGCTGGCTGCCGATGTGAATTCCATCCGCACCTAGCGTGTCGGCAACGAAGGCGATGTGATTCACGATCATCCTGGCGCTAAAGGTACGACAGACATCCAGCGCCTGTGTTGCCAGCGCTGCATATTGGTCGGCGCTCATCGTTTTGCTACGCAGTTGCACGAGCGCAATGCCCGATTGGAGCGCCTGCTCCAGCCGATCGAGGAAGAAGTCCGCTTCGAATGCAGCCGGCTCGGGCGTGATCAGATATCGGTCCGGCAGGTTAAGAGTGGTTTTCATCCGGGCATCGCCAGGTTTCGCAAGCGCACAGTGTAAAGGCAGACAGCAACCCGATATCGGCCGTCGCCAGTGTTGTCTGGTAATGCCCGATACATCGAAGCGGTTTGGTAGTATCTGACTTTATATCCGCGCGTTTTTGCCATGCTTGCACTCAAGCTCACGCTGGTACCTTTGTTTCTGCTGTTCGTTTCGATGTCGGGCAAATGATGGGGCCCATCGATCGCGGGATGGCTTGCCGGTCTGCCTGTCGTTGCCGGTCCCATTCTTTATCTTCTTGTCCTTGAACACGGCCCCGCGTTCGGCGCGCGTGCCGCGACGCTGTCGCTTTCAGCGATTCTCGCCTCCGAAGCATTCAATTTCGCCTATGCATGGACGTGCCGCTCGCGCCCATGGCCGACCGCGCTACTGGTTGCACTGGCAACCTGGTTCGTCGCCGCCTGCGTCCTGTCGCTTCTGCCCGTGTCGCCAGTATGGGCGGTGTGCGTTGCGCTGACCGCAGTCCTTTTTGGTCAATCCTTCCTGCCACGCAGTGCCGCCATTTCGGCTGGGGCACCGCCTGATCGCACCGATCTGACGGGAAGAATGCTCGCCGGTGCGGCGCTTACGCTATTCGTCACTGCGCTATCGGGACGGGTTGGCGCGACGTGGAGCGGATTGCTTGCGGTTTTTCCCGTTACTTGGGATTGTGCTGTCGGTCTCGTCGCATCGTGCTCATGGATCTGAATTCGTTGTCTCGCTGCTGCGTGGCATGGTGCTGGGCCGCTTTTCGTTCGCTGCGTTCTGTCTGTTCCTTTCGCTCGCGTTAAACCATCAAGATCCGACTACAACATTTGCCGAAGCGGCGGTGCTTGCGATGTTCGTGCAGTGGTGCACTAAACGCATGGGCAAGCCCGGCTCGCATGGAAGCACGGCCGTACCGGAATGAGCCGGCCTTTAAAGCAGATATAACCCGCGCTAAAGCCAGTCTGACGACAGCAGAATCCGCGCGCTGGCGATGCCAGACTCCTCGTCGTTTGTGGCGGGTGGCGTCGGGCGCAACGCACGTTATGGTGCTTTCTCGCGCGTCTCCTTGATGAAATCGACGAATGCCCGCAGCGGTGCGGGCATGTAACGTCGGCTCGGGTAGTAGAGCAATGGCCCGGTAAAGTGATACGACCAGTCTTCGAGCACAGGTTCGAGTGCTCCGCTATCGATCGCCGGTCGCAGCCACTCCTCAAACAGAAACACAATGCCCAGGCCCGCAACGGCTGCACTGACGCTGACATCCGAGGCCGCGGCCGTCACGATCAGCGGGCCGGTGGGGTCCACTCGTACGATCTTCCCGCGTCGTTCGAATTCCCACAGGGTCATCGCACCGCTGGTGAAGCGCTGGCGTATGCACGCATGCGCGAGCAGATCGCGCGGATGTTGCGGACGTCCTTTGCGGTCGAGATAGGCGGGCGAGGCGGCGGCCACAAAACGTTGCATGCGAGGGCCAAGTGGCACCGCGATCATGTCCTGTTCGACGCGTTCCTCATAGCGCACGCCGGCGTCGCAACCTGCGGCCAGCACGTCGACGAAAGTGTCGTCCACGGTGATTTCGAGCTTGATATCCGGATGCGCGAGCAGGAACGCCTCGATGACCGGCGACAGAAAAAGCCGCGCGACGACCGCAGGCACGTTCAGCCGTAACGTGCCGCGCGGACTGTCACGAAAGCCGTTGACGACGTCCATCGCGGCTTCGACCTCGCCCAGCGCTGGCACCAGTCGTTCGAGCATCTGGGTGCCGGCCTCGGTCAGCGTGACGCTGCGTGTCGTGCGTTGTAGCAGCAGAACGCCAAACTGCGCTTCAAGACGGCGCACGGCCGTGCTGAGCGCTGACGCCGAAAATCCGCTTGCACGCGCCGCTTCCCGGAAACCCCGATTGCGCGCCACGGCCACAAAGGCTGCGAGATCACCCAGTTCCACCGCCATGATTCGGTCCCTTTAAAGTCTGCACGAGACGCCGACCTTTGCCGCTCGCCTTCCCGCCGGATTGTGCGGATTTTTGCACAACCCGTGCGTAGTGTATGCACTTATCGTACAGCTGGCCAACGCCTATAGTGACCTCACTATCGTGAAAGCAAGGAGGCATTGAAATGACGTCGCATACGAATCTCGGGGGCACTTTTAAACTGGCTGGCGGCGCGCTCAACGTGAACCGCGTCGGATATGGCGCGATGCAGCTGGCGGGTCCGCACGTCTGGGGGCCACCGAAAGATGTCGAGGGCGCGGTTGCCGTTCTGCGCGAGGCGGTGGCTGCTGGAATCAATCACATCGATACGTCCGATTTTTACGGTCCGCACGTGACTAACCAGATCATCCGGCAGGCTCTGCATCCGTATCCAGAGGGACTGGTGATCGTCACGAAGGTCGGCGCCCGTCGCGCGCCGGATCAGTCATGGCCGGTTGCGCTATCGGCAAAAGAGCTGACCGACGCCGTGCACGACAATCTGCGCAATCTGGGCCTCGACGCAATCGATGTCGTCAATCTGCGCGTGGGCGCGGTCGACAGACCGTCCTATGCGCCGCTCGAGGCGCCGCTTTCGGTGCTTGCGGATCTGAAGCGGCAGGGGCTGATTCGCCACATCGGGTTAAGCAATGTCAACCAGCAGCAATTGTCTGAAGCACAGGCGATCACCGAGATCGTCTGCGTGCAGAATCACTACAACCTCGCACGTCGGGATGACGACGGGATGATCGACGACCTCGCAGGAAAAGGCATCGCATTCGTGCCGTTTTTCCCGCTAGGGGGATTCACGCCGCTACAGTCTTCGGTTTTGGACAGTGCTGCGGCTTCGCTGCAGGCCTCGCCGATGCAGGTCGCACTCGCATGGCTTTTGCAGCGCTCGCCGAATATCCTGCTGATTCCGGGCACGTCGTCGGTTGCGCATCTGCGTGAGAACCTCAAGGCCGCTGAGCTCAAGCTTTCGCCGGAGATTCTGGCGAAGCTCGATGCGATCGGGGCGAGCATGTGAAGGATGCCGCGACGTCATGTGTTCTGGGGTTCCCTGCGTCTGGCATTATTGCAGGGTGATTCCAGGCGGTGCCTGGCGCTTTGCTCCATCCGGTTTCGACATTCAGGCCGACACACCCATGACCGCCCGTTTCAATGCCGCGCTGACAGCGCTTGTCGCGGCCGCTCTGTTCGGCGCCACCACGCCGCTTGCCAAGGCACTTCTCGGCTCGCTTTCGCCATTCATGGTTGCGGGTCTTTTTTATCTGGGAAGCGGCATCGGGCTTGGCGTCTCAATGCTCATCCGGCGGACGTGGCGCTCCGCGCAAGCGCATCAGAACGAAAGCCGCATTCCAGCGGCGGACGTACCGTGGCTGCTCGGTGCGATCGTCGCGGGTGGAATCGCGGGCCCTGCGCTCCTGATGCTCGGGCTGGCTTCGACGCCGGCGGCAACGGCTTCGCTCCTCCTGAATCTGGAGGGCGTGCTGACAGCCGTCATCGCGTGGGTCGTGTTTCGCGAGAACGTCGATCTGCAGGTGTTTCTCGGGATGGTGGCGATTGTTGCCGGCGGGGTGTTGCTGTCCTGGCATCCGGGCGCAAGCGCCATCCCCGTCGGCGCGCTTCTGATTGTGTGCGCCTGCCTGTGCTGGGCCGTCGATAACAACCTGACGCGCAAGGTTTCCACCCACGACGCGACGGTCATCGCGTGCATCAAGGGGCTGGTCGCGGGTACGGTGAATCTTTCGATCGCGTTGATCGTCGGCGCACATGTGCCTTCAGCGGGAAAGATCCTTGCCGCAATGACGACGGGCTTCGCGGGCTATGGCGTCAGCCTTGTGATGTTCGTCGTCGCGTTGCGTAACCTTGGCACAGCGCGAACCGGCGCGTATTTTTCTGTAGCGCCGCTCTTCGGCGTCGCGCTCTCGCTCGCGATCTGGCCGGAACGTCCGTCGATTTTTTTCTGGCTCGCCGCGATTTTCATGGCGCTCGGTGTGTGGCTACACATTCGTGAGCGTCACGCGCATCTTCATACGCATGAGCCGCTCGAGCATACGCACCCGCATCGCCATGATGAGCATCATCAGCATGCGCATTCGTTTCCGTACGATGGGGAAGAACCGCATGTTCATCCCCATCGTCACGTGAGTGTCACGCACTCACACGCCCACTATCCGGACATTCACCATCGTCACACGCACTGAGTGCGCGGCGGGCGATGCTGTAACCATCACGAAAGCGCGGCGTCAGGCTGTCGCCGCAACCGCCGCTCTCAACCCGAGCAGATAGCTGTCGACGCCAAAGCCGCAAATCTGTCCTTTGACGATTTCGCCGAATACTGACTGGTGGCGGAACGCTTCACGCGCATGGATATTGGACATGTGGATTTCGACGATGGGCACGGTGAGAATCGCCAGCGCATCGCGGATGCCGTAGCTATAGTGCGTCCACGCGCCGGCGTTGATGAGCACGCCGTCGGCCTTGTCGGTGAACGCCTTGTGGATGCGCAGGCACATGTCGCCTTCGCTGTTGGTCTGATACGTCTCCACTTCAACGCCAAGCTCCTTGCCCAGCGCCTGCAGCCTGTTGTCGATTTCTTCAAGCGTGATGGTGCCGTACTGCGCAGGATCGCGTTTGCCAAACATGTTGTGGTTGATGCCGTGAAGCATGACGAACGTTTTCATGAGCCTTCCTTCGGGTGGTCCAGGGACGTCGATGACGTCAGTGAGCAGGGCTTGTATCGACGATCGACCCCGTGCTTGCGGCCTCGGCGATCGCTTCTGTAATCCGCAGATTCTGCAGGCCGTCACGCACGCTCACGAGCGGCTCGGCTTCGCCGCGAATGACGCGCGTGAAGTGCTCGATCTGCAGCTTGAGCGGGTCATCGCGTGTCATATCGGCGACGCTGGTTTCGAACGGCTTCCACCACGAACGGTCTTCCGCCTTGCCATAGGTTTTCATCCGCATCGTGGGCACTGAAAGCGAACCGAACGTTCCCGCGATCACGTAGCAATCTTCGTCCGGGTACGTTGAGTAGGCCTTGTTTTCCTGCGACGTCTGCTCCCAGCTGCGCGCGCTGGCTGCGGTATCGGACAGCATGAAACTGCCGAGCGCGCCGCTTGCGAAGCGCAGGTTGATCGAGACCGTATCTTCGACCGGAAAGCCGCGGGTGGCGCGCGATGAAAACGCCTGCACCGCGACGATGTCGCCGCACAGCATCCGCAGGTTGTGCACCTCGTGAATCATGTTGAGCAGGATCGGCCCCGCGCCCGGTTGCCGACGCCAGGGCGCATCGGCGAAATAGTGGTCCGGCTTGAAAAATACCGCGCTGCCCATCACGGCGACGAGCTTGCCCAGACGCCCTTCGTCGATCAGCTGCTTTGCCCGCGCCATGATCGGACTGTGCGCGCGATGATGGCCGATCAGCACCTTCACGCCCGTGCGATCCACTTCCTTCGCCAGCTTCTCGGCTTCCGCGACAGTGGGCGTGACCGGTTTTTCGAGCAACGTCGGCACCCGCGCCTGGAGACACGTCAACGTGTGCTCGAGGTGCAACTGGTTAGGCGTGGCGAGAATGACGCCGTCAGGGCGATCCTTCTCGAACAGCTCTTCGAGCGACCTGTAGAGCGGAACGCCTTGTTTCGCCGCAATCGCCTCTGCCGCAGGCGATGGATCGACGATGGCCGACAGCGTGCACATGTCGCTCTGCTGCGCGACGGCCATATGAGCGAGCCCGATATAACCGGCGCCGGCTACGGCAATCCGGGTCTTCTCCATTGCACTCTTCCTTTTAGATCCAGACGGTACGGCTTACGCGAGGGCTTTCTTCGTGTCCGCCATGGTTTTCGCGCGCAGCTGCTCATAATCCGCTTTATCGATGGGCACCGCATTGGGCTCGCCCAGATCGGACAGCCGGATGCGGTAGCTTTCCCGTGCGGTGAATGCGGCAATCGCAGCGATGATCGTTACGCCAAAGGTGATGGCGCCGATCGTCAGTGGGACATTGTTAGAACCCGGAGGCGCGACCAGCGCGAAGAGCGCAGGCAACAGCGCCGTGATCATCGTGCCGACGTTCTGGCCGATGGCCATGGCGGTCACGCGCGAGCGGGCCGGGAACAGTTCCGGATAGAAGCTCGGAAAAATGGCGTTATAGCCCTGATAGATGATGCCCCACATGAGTATGGACATCACAATCGCAAACGGCACGTTCTTGATACTGATCGCATACAGATAGCCGAACGCAAGCAGCCCCGAACCCAGCGCACCGACAACGATCGGCAGGCGCCGGCCGATCCTGTCGGACAGATTGCCCACGAACGGAATGACCAGCACCGCAACGATGTTACCGATCACAGGAATCCACAGATACACGCTCTTGTGAAAGCCAATGCCGTATGAAGCCTGCACCGCATACGCCGCGCCAAAGATGGTCGCGACGACCGGGATGACGTTCATGAGCGCGCAGCAGACCACGCGAAGCATGTCTGCCCAGTTATGCCGGAATGCTTCGGCGATCGGCGATTTCGGCACGGCGCCGCTAGCGTCTTCCTTCGTGAAAACCGGCGTTTCCTTTACTTCACGGCGAATGATGTAGCCTGCGACAAGCACGCCCGCGCTAAGCAGGAACGGAATGCGCCAGCCCCATGAATTGAATGCATCCTCTGGCATGTAGTACGCGAGCGGCAGGAAGACGGCGGCGGCAAGGATCTGCCCAGCCTGCACGCCTTGCAGTGTGAAGCTCGCGTAGTAACCACGTCGCCCGAATGGCGCGTGTTCGAGAATCATCGAACTTGCACCCGAGATTTCGCCGGCCACGGCAAAGCCCTGGATCAGGCGAAGCACGACGAGCAACGTGGGCGCAAGCATGCCGACCTGATGGTAAGTCGGCAGCAGGCCGACGGCCATCGTCGAGATGCCCATCAGGAACATACAGACCAGCAGCACGTTTTTCCGGCCATGCGTGTCGCCCCAATGTCCGAGTACTAGCGCGCCGATCGGCCGCGCGACGTATCCCACGCCATACGTCGCCAGCGAGGCGACGATTGCGATCTTTGGATTGCCCGACGGAAAGAACAGCTGGGGGAAAATCAGGGCGGCGGCCTGAGCGTAGATAAAGAAGTCGTAGTACTCGAGCGCCGAGCCGATCCATCCGCTGGCCGTCGCCTTACGCGCCTGCGAGCGATGCTCGCGTTCGCCTGATGCTGTCTGCGTGTTCATGTTGTCTCCTGACCTGAAATGTTGGATCAGCTTCTATGGCTGCTTGATATTCCTCGTTGCAACGAAACCTTATAAGACGGGATTTACCCGACAAACTTATTTCAACTTCCAGCTCAAGGTTTTCCCTGGGTCCAGACTGGCGGGAGGCGCTCAAAAAAGCGCCGGCACGCCGTTTAGCCTGGGGATAACTGGAAGAGCACCCGGACAACGGCGGTCAACACAGCGTGATGGCGCGTCCGGGTGCGTCTCCGTGATGTCATTGTGTGAACCGGCATCGCTTGCGTGATGGAGCGGTTACGGCTAGGGTAATGTGCTTCTGAACGGACACAATGCGGCCAGATGGAAAATCAGAATGCGCTCACAGCCACGAATGATTCCTTCCTGCGCGATCTGCAGCTGTTCTGCAATATCGCGCGAAAGGGGAGCTTTGTCGCCGCGTCGACCGAAATGGGGCTGTCGCCTTCGCATGTCAGCAAGCGCATCGCAATGATGGAGGCGAGTCTTGGCGTCAAACTCTTCCAGCGGACCACGCGAAGAGTCAGCGTGACCAGCGACGGCGAGGCTGCCTTGCAGTGGGCGCAGAAAATTCTCGACGACGTACAGGGTATGGCCGACACCTTCGCCAACCGTCGCAGCGAATTGCGTGGCGTGCTGCGTATCAGCACGAGCCTGCGGCTGGGGCGTAACCATGTATCGCCGATTCTTTCGATGCTGCGAACGCTCCATCCCAATCTCGAACTCTGGCTGGAACTGCTCGATCGACGCGCCGATGTCGTCGGCGAAAACTTCGACATCGACATTCGTGTGGGTGAAGTGCAGGAGCCGCACCTGATCGCGCACAAGATCGTGGAGAGCACGCGCATTCTGTGCGCCGCGCCGGCGTATCTCGAACGCCGCGGCGTACCGGCCGAGCTGACTGACCTTGCCCAGCACGACTGTCTGCTGTTTCGGGGGCGCGACGACCGTTTCGGCGTCTGGCGCCTCACCGGGCCGCATGGCGAAAAGAGTGTGAAGGTGACGGGCACGGTCGCGTCGAATCACAGCGACATCGTCGTGCAGTGGGCACGCGACGGCTTCGGCGTCGTCATGGTGTCGATATGGGACGTTGCGGACAGCCTGCGCTCGGGTGAACTGGTGCGCGTGTTACCGGATTACGTGCAGTCGGCCGATGTGTGGGCCGTGACGTCGGAACGGCTGTCGTCATCCGCGAAGATTCAGGTCTGCATCGACTTCCTTAAGGCGCAGTTGACGAACGGTCCGTACGCGCTGGTTACGCGGGGCGTTGGCGGGTTGTAAGCCCTGCGGGCAACAAACGCCCTCATACCTGCACCCGCCTGCACTCACCTGCACCCAGCCGGCAAAACCGCGCTGCCGACGCCTCGACACGCATTCGGATAACATTAACGGTTCAGCGGCTTGTTTCTCACAGGCCCGCAGACGGATCGCGGCCTGACATTCCTCACTATCTGGAACCCGACATCGTGACATCGACCTATACCGATACCCGACTCCTGATCAACAACGAATGGTGCGACGCCGCAAGCGGCAAGACGCTTGACGTCATCAATCCCGCAACTGGCCAACCCATTGGCAAGGTTGCGCATGCCGGTATTCCCGATCTCGACCGCGCGCTGGCCGCCGCACAAAGTGGTTTCGAGGCATGGCGCAAGGTCCCCGCCAACGAGCGTGCCACCACGATGCGCAAGGCCGCTGGGTTCGTGCGCGAACGTGCTGCGGACATCGCGCGCCTGATGACGCTGGAACAGGGCAAGCCGTTTGCGGAAGCGCGCGTCGAAGTGCTCGCCGCAGCCGACATCATCGAATGGTTCGCCGACGAAGGCCGTCGCGTATATGGCCGCATCGTGCCGTCGCGCAATCTTTCGGCGCAACAGATGGTGTTGAAGGAGCCGATCGGCCCGGTAGCCGCGTTCACGCCGTGGAATTTCCCGGTCAACCAGATCGTGCGCAAACTGAGCGCCGCACTGGCGAGCGGCTGCTCGTTCCTCGTGAAAGCGCCGGAAGAAACCCCCGCGTCGCCGGCAGGCCTGCTGCAGGCATTCGTCGATGCAGGCGTGCCGCCGGGCACGGTGGGTCTGGTTTTCGGCGATCCGGCCGAGATTTCCAGCTACCTGATTCCGCATCCGGTCATCCGCAAGGTGACGTTCACCGGCTCGACGCCGGTCGGCAAGCAACTGGCCGCACTCGCTGGCCAGCACATGAAACGCGCGACGATGGAACTGGGCGGTCACGCGCCCGTCATCGTCGCTGAAGATGCGGACGTGGCGCTGGCCGTGAAAGCGGCGGGCGGCGCGAAGTTCCGCAATGCCGGGCAGGTCTGCATTTCGCCGACGCGTTTCCTCGTGCACAACAGCATTCGCGAAGAATTCGCCCGCGCACTGGTGAAGCACGCTGAAAGCCTGAAACTGGGCGATGGTCTCGCCGAAGGCACAACGCTCGGGCCGCTCGCCAATGCGCGTCGTCTGACGGCGATGAGCAAGGTGGTCGACGACGCGCGCGCGACGGGCGCCACGGTCGCGACCGGCGGCGAGCGCGTGGGCGCCGAAGGCAACTTCTTTGCGCCGACCGTGCTGACCAACGTGTCGCTCGAGTCCGACGTGTTCAACAACGAGCCGTTTGGCCCGATCGCGGCAATCCGCGGTTTCGACACGCTCGAAGAAGCGATCGCTGAAGCGAATCGCCTGCCGTATGGGCTTGCGGGTTATGCGTTCACGAAGTCGTTCCGCAATGTTCACCTGCTGTCGCAGCAGATGGAAGTCGGGATGCTGTGGATCAATCAGCCTGCAACGCCGTCGCCGGAAATGCCGTTTGGTGGCGTGAAGGATTCAGGCTACGGTTCCGAAGGCGGCCCGGAAGCGATGGAGGCTTACCTCGTGACCAAGGCTGTTTCGGTGATGGCTGTATAACTCGCGCTTTATCTGCATTGCCGCCGCCTGACACTTTCCACCAGCCCGGGCGGCGAAGTGCATCTGCTTGACGGCGGCCACTTCGTGCCCGATGAAACGTGCGATGAAGTGGCCGCTTTGACGAAACGGTTTCTGAACACCCGCGCTGAAGAACGCCGTTGCTGGTCGAACCGCAATGGCAACCGTGCAGGAGAGCGATAATGTCCCGTGCTCTTGGTATCGCGCGCGTCATGCTATTGGCCGCGTTGCTCTCGCATACATGTGTTGCGCGATCCGCCGAGCCGGTAGCGCAAACCGCGTCGACGTCGAACGCGAAGGCTGAAACGCCGAAGACGCTGAAAGAAAGACTCAGCGACAAGGCGAGTGACGAGCAGCGCATTGATAACTGCAAGGTTCCAGTGGAGCTCAGGGGTTCGAAATCAAGACCCGACGCCTGCAGCCATCCGTAACGCCGGGTCCATCGATGAAAGAAGACTGCGTTGCAAAACCGCGCAGCGTGAATATGAAACCATGAGTTCGAATCCAGACACGGTTGCGCTGACAACGGGCAGCGTCGTCATCGGCGAAGATGGTCTCGCGCGTCCGCCGTGGGCCGCTGTCGACCCGCTGTTGCAGCACTATTACGACACCGAGTGGGGTATGCCGGTTCGCGACGAGCGGGGCATGTTCGAACGGCTCGCGCTGGAAGGCTTCCAGTCAGGTCTGTCATGGCTGACGATCCTGCGAAAGAGAGAGGCATTCCGTGCCGCGTTTCGCAACTTCGATCCGGACACTGTCGCTGCATTCACGCAGACCGATGTCGAAAGGCTGCTGGCCGATAGCGGCATCATCCGTAATCGTGCGAAGATTCTGGCCACGATCGGCAATGCCGCTGCGACCATCGCACTGCGGGAGGACGGTGGCCTGGTCAATTTCATCTGGTCGTTTCAACCTCGCACCACGCCCGAGCCTCGTACTATTGCTGACGTTCCGACGACTTCGGACGCATCGACAGCCTTGAGCCTGGCATTGCGCAAACGTGGCTTCGCGTTTGTCGGCCCGACCACGATGCACGCGCTGATGGAAGCGACGGGCATCATCGATACACATTTGCTCGATAGCCATCGTCGCGGCAGTTCTGGCGTCTGGCCACGATCTTCCTGAACCTGCGGAGCTGCCCCCTATGACTGATCTTTCGTCGACAACCGAAATCGAAACCACGCCGAACCCTGAGTTTGCTGTGATTCTTCTGCATGGACTCGGTGCCGATTCGAGCGACTTCGTGCCGCTCGCGCCTGAACTGAGCATTGCTGGTTTGCCCGGCGTGCGCTTTGTGTTTCCGAACGCGCCCGAGATCGCGGTCACCGCGAACAACGGCTATGTGATGCGCGCGTGGTACGACATTCTGTCGTTCCAGGGCGTCAACCGGCAGGTCGACGAAGCGGGCATCGAAGCGTCGCGTACGACCGTGCGTCAGCTGATAGCCGCGCAAAATGCGCGCGGCATTCCCACTTCGAAGATCTTTCTCGCAGGATTTTCGCAAGGCGGCGCGATGACATATTCAGCGGGGCTTACGCATCCTGAAGCGCTTGCGGGACTGATCGTGATGTCGGGCTATGTGCCGTCGCCCGGCTTTATTGAAAGCAGTTTTGGCGCGGCAAATCGCGACACGCCGATCTTCGCCGCACACGGCACGCACGACGACGTGCTGCCAGTTCGCCTCGGCGAAGCCGCGCGTGACTTCGCCATCGCGCAGGGCTGCAAGGTCGAATGGCACGCATACCTGATGCCGCATTCGGTGTGCGCGGAAGAGATCGATGCGATGCGCACGTGGTTAGGGGCGCGCATCGCAGCGCTTGCCTGAAGCTTCGCTAAAGCGCTTTTTAAAGCGTCCGCAGAGCGTCTTTTCGTATAGCGCGAGCATCGCCGGCGCGTCGACACCCATGCAGACCTTGCATGCAGGTCGGCTGTCCCAGTCGGGTGCGGGCACGGGCATCGTCAAAGGCTTCTGGATCGTCTGGCCAACCGCGATGCCATCTGTCAGCACGCGCACGGGACCGCTGCGCGTGGTGTACAGATGAGGCGCGAGCACATACGCGACCGCCGACGGGTCGTGCACATAGGTGCCGGACAGTTGCGCGCTCTTCTCGTGGAAGGCTTCGTAATGACGCGACACGTCCCACACGAAACGCCCCGCATCGCCGCCACGATCGCGAATCGACGCGAGATACGCGGTCGTCATGATGGTGTTCTGCGTGACGTCGAGTCCGACAATCGCTACCGGCCACGCCGCGCCCAACACCACATCCGCCGCATCCGGATCGCCGAGCATGTTGGCTTCGGCTGCGGGCGTCACGTTGCCCAAGAGACCATCGGTACCGAACGCGCCGCCCATGATGACAACCTGCTTCACCAGCGTCGCGATTTGCGGGTCTTCGGCGAGCGCAAGCGCGAGATTGGTCAGCGGGCCGACTGCGATCAGTGTGACCTCGCCGGGTTGTGCGCGCACCGTGTCGATGATGAAGCGATGTGCCGGACGCGGGTCGAGCGTGGTGTCGGCGCGCGCTTCCAGTTCAATGTTGCCGAGGCCGTTGTCGCCATGAATCCACGCGAGCGGCTCGGGCGCTCTGCGCCTGAGCGGCGCCGCGGCACCCCGCGCGACCGGCACGCCTGGCGCGAATTTCGCGGCCAGGTAGAGCGCGTTGCGCGTGGTGGTGTCGATGGTGCCGTTGCCGAACACGCTCGTCAGGCCAAGCAGTTCGATGTCGGGATGCAGCGCCTGAAAGACGAGCGCCATTGCGTCGTCGACACCGGGGTCGGTGTCATAGATGACCTTGTGCGTGCTCATAGGTAGAACGCGTCCGGTAGCTGTTCGCGCGCGGTGGTGTCGCGCGTCGCGCCGCGCAGGTTGCCGAGACGGATCGGCAGCTCCGGGCCACCGAGTTCGATGATGACCTGCCGGCACGCGCCGCACGGTGCGATCGGGCCGTCGGTATCGCCAATGACGGCGAGCGCGGCGAACTGATCGCGTTTATAGCCAGCCGCAATCGCGCTGAAAAACGCGGTGCGTTCTGCGCAGTTGCACAGTCCATACGATGCGTTCTCGACATTGCAACCTTCGAACACATGGCCGTCGCTGGTCAGCAGGGCCGCGCCGACCTTGAACTTCGAATAGGGTGCATACGCCTTCTCGCGCGCGAAACCCGCGCGTTTCAGCAGTTCTTCCATGGTCATATCAGACTCCTCAATTGGGCGTGACGAACATGCCCGCAATGGTCGCGCTCATCAGGTTCGAGCGCGTCGCGGCCAGCACGACACGTAGCCCATAGCGTGCGACTTCCCGCGTCGGTCATGTCTCTGCACGGTTGTCTAGACGTGGCTCCGATGCTAAACCAAACTGGCGCCGCCATGCGCGATATCATGGGGCTCGCCGTAAGGTACCCGCACGCAGACGCCCACAAATGAATTCCACACCCGAGTCTTTTTCGCGCCCGCCGCTTCGTTCCCTGACGCCGCTCGAAGCACGTGTACTGGGTGTGCTGCTCGAGAAAGAGCACACGGTTCCCGACACGTACCCGCTGTCGTTGAACGCGCTCACGTCCGGCTGTAACCAGAAAACCGCACGAAGCCCGGTGATGAACGTCACCGAAGCCGAAGTGCTCACGACGATCGATAGCCTGAAACGCCTGAGTCTGGTTTCCGAAGGCAGCAGCAGCCGCGTGCCGCGTTTCGAGCACAACATGCTGCGCGTGCTTGGCGTGCCGAGCCAGTCCGCCGCGTTACTGACGACGCTGATCCTGCGCGGACCGCAGACGGCCGCCGAACTGCGGCTGAACAGCGCGCGCCTGCACGGCTTCGCGGATATCTCGTCGGTCGAAGTGTTTCTCGATGAACTCGCTACCGGCGAACCTGCACGTGTGATCAAACTGCCGCGCACGCCCGGCGAGCGCGAAAGCCGCTGGATGCATCTGCTGTGTGGCGAAGTTGTTGTGCCGGAAGCGCCCGAGGGCAGCGCCCTCGATGAATCTATATCGCCGTCTGAGTTCGAAGCATTCAAGGCGGAGCAGAAGCAACTTCGCGAAGAGTTGAACCGGCTTCGGACGATGGTCGAGAAAATGGCAGCAGAGCTTGGCATGAGTATCGACAAGGACGCGAGCCAGCCATAAAACGCCTGGCGATCCGCTTCCCGCGCCTCGTCCCTGCATGCCGCGGCGGATTTGACAGCGCTTCCTGGAGATCAACGCATGTCCAGACTTCGAATTGCGACGTTCAATATCAACGGCATTCGGTCGCGCCTGCCTGCGCTTCTTGAGTGGCTCGAACGCGAGAAACCGGATGTCGCGTGTTTGCAGGAACTGAAATCGCCCGATAGCGGCTTTCCTGTGGATGCGCTCCGGGAAGCCGGCTATGGCGCGATCTGGCATGGACAAAGCGCGTGGAATGGCGTCGCGATTCTGGCGAAAGGCGTTGAGCCGGTTGAAAGCCGGCGCGAGCTGCCAGGCGATCCCTCCGATACCCAAAGCCGCTACATCGAAGCCGCCATCGAGGGCGTAATCGTCGCGTGCCTCTATCTGCCGAATGGCAATCCACAGCCGGGTCCGAAATTTGATTACAAGCTCGCCTGGTTCGACCGGCTGATGAAACACGCTGCGGCGCTGCTAAAAAGCGGCCATCCTGTTGTGCTGGCAGGCGACTTCAACGTCGTTCCAACCGATGAGGACATCTATAACCCGAAGTCATGGTTAAAGGATGCGTTGTTGCAACCCGAAAGCCGCGAACGATATCGAACGCTGCTCGCGCAGGGATGGACCGATGCGTTGCGTGAGCACTTCGGCGATGCACGGATCTATACGTTTTGGGATTATTTTCGCCGTCACTGGGAGACGAATTCGGGGTTGCGCATCGATCATCTGCTGTTAAGCCCCGATCTCGCGCCGCGATTGCGCGAGGCCGGTGTCGACCGTTGGATGCGCGGCGAGCCGCATGCGAGCGACCATGCGCCCACATGGATCGAACTGGATATGGGCAAACGCACGCGGGCGTGACGTGCCGGATACGGCACCTGGACCAGGTAGCAAATCTCCTGCCTGCGCGTTGTAACCCGGTCGACGAGGGGTGCAACTGCCTGAATCCGCTTGCTTTTGGGGCGTTTAAATCACCGTTTTCAGGGGTGGATTGGCCCCGTTATCCCCCGCCTGAGGCCGCCGGCAGGGCTCGCCCGCCCCATCACAGATTTGCGCAGACGCGCCCGTATGGGTTAGGGTGTCGGTCCGGGCGCCATTTTGCGTGCGCTCGAATCACAATCACCGAACGGGATGAGTAATGAACAAACAGGAACTGATTGACGCAGTCGCAGCAGCGACCGGCGAAAGCAAGGCAGCAACCGGCAGCACGATCGACGCGATCATCGCAGCCGTGACCTCGGCTGTTGCACAGGGCGACACCGTCCAGCTGATCGGCTTCGGCTCGTTCTCGACGGGCGCTCGTGCAGCGCGCGTCGGCCGTAACCCGTCGACGGGTGCCGAAATCCAGATCGCCGCCGCGAAAACCGTCAAGTTCACGGCCGGCAAGTCGTTCAAGGAAGTCGTGAACGCGTCCTGATGGACCGTTCGTGGCGCTGCGTCTTTCAGGGCAGCGCCAGCTTCTGGCTGGCCCGTTTCTGTGGTGTTTCTGCGGTGTTCTGGCAGATGAAACGGGTCAGGCCAGCGCCCGGCTCACTGCGGCCTGTGCATGCAGCGCGGTGGTATCGAAGACGGGCAAGGTCACATCTTTCTGCGCGATCAGTAGCGCAATTTCGGTGCATCCAAGAATCACGCCACCCACGCCCTGCGCCTGCATGTTGGCGATGACGCGTTTGTAAGCTTCGCGCGACGCGTCGCGCACAATGCCGTGGCACAACTCGTCATAGATCACCTCGTGGACGAGCGCGCGTTCCGCTGTGTCAGGCACGACCACCTCGATGCCATGCTGATCCAGCATGCGACCACGATAGAAATCCTGCTCCATCGTGAAAGCGGTGCCCAGCAGGCCGACGCGACGAATGCCTGCATCGCGCAGCGCTTCGGCAGTGGGATCCACGATGTGCAGGAAGGGAATGTCGAGCGCGGCCTCTACAACGGGCGCGACACGATGCATGGTGTTCGTGCAGAGCAGCACGAAATCCGCGCCGGCCTGCTGCACCTGCAGCGCTGCCTGCTTCATGTGCTCACCGAGCTCATCCCAGCGCTGCGCGTGCTGCAATGCCTTGATCTCTTCGAAACTGACCGTGACCATCACGCTGCGTGCGTTGTGGTGTCCGCCCAGCCGCTGCTTCATGTCCTGATTGATCAGGCGGTAATACTCCGCTGACGATTCCCAGCTCATTCCGCCGATCAGTCCAATTGTTTTCATGCTGGCTTACCTCGTTGGCCTCGCGCGGGCCGCGATCGTTCAAACCGACGCCAATATGGCAGCGCACGACGTGATGCTGGCATCGTGCGATGCATTCAGCCTTGCATTATTTGAGCCACTTCCGCACGTCGCTTTCCCATGCTGGATCGCCGCATCCCGAAGGATTTTCCGGTCCGAGCACGGTGATATAGCCTTTCGATTTCATGCATGACTCGTAGGCGCGGATTTTCGAGCATTGCCCTGTGCCTGCATTGCGAGAAATCGATTTGCATTGGGCCATGGTCTGATCCATCGCTGCGAAGTCGGGGTCGTCGGTGCGGGACATGGAGGGCGCATTGGCTCCGCCTGCGGAAAACTCAACGGGCCCCGTATGCGTACACGCGACGAGCGGCAACACCGCCGCCATTGTTCCAGCGACCAGAAACGACCTGCCCGATTTCATATCTGCATCTCCACGCGATTGAAGCCGTGATGATACGCCGGCGTCCGCGTACCTGACCGCAGAACGCCGGCGACGCATCGTCACGCGTCGAGCCACGCGCATACGTCGGCCGTGCGGAGTTCGCGTCCGCCGAGCACAAAGCGCGCATTGACTGGAGCGGGCGCAGCGATAACGTCCGGTCCAAAGTTGAACGCGAACGTCACGTTGCCGCGACGACGCAAGCGCAATCCTTCAGGCAGTGTCGCGATTTCGATACGCGCATCGCGCGCGGCGTCTTCGAGCAGCACGCGATGCAGCGCGTGATCGAACCACGCGCCCGCATAGCGCACGCGCCCGTTCGACACGACAGCAGGCCAGCCATCATCGAAACTCGCCAGAACCTTTGTTTCAGCGCCCGGCTGAAGATGCTCGCGCCAATGGACGGCGGTTCCGTCGACGCCATTGATCGAGGTCGCCGGCGTCAGCGTCGGACGCAGCGATTCGACTTCGAGCACCTGAACCGGTAACGCGGATTGCAGCGGGCCAGGCGGCAGCGTAGCCGGAATCGCGAACTCCGTGGTTCGCGATCCGCTGCGCGGTCCAAACACCCATTGCGCTGACGAACGCCCGATAGCCTCCACGAGATCGTCCGTCATCACAGCGAGGCTCGGAACGACCACGAGCCTGTATTGCGAAAAGTCCGCGTTGCGCGAAACGATATCGACGTCCAGCGACATTTCGCGCAGCGCCTGGTAGTAGTCGAACGCAAGCGTCTGATAGTCGAAAGTCTTGCCGTGACGCTGGATCTCGAACATCCATTGCGTCTCATAGTCGAACACGAGCGCTACCTGTGCGCGTGATGCCGGCGCGAGATCGGACAGTACCGTCGAGTCCGCTATTTCCTTTGCCGCACGCGCGATTTCGAGTCCGCCCGGCGACAGCTGGTTGTCCGGCAGATTCAGTCCCGAATGCATCTGCTCCTGCGCATACGGACACTGACGCCAGCGGAAATACGAGACCAGTTCGGCGCCGTGCGCAAACGCCTCATACGCCCACAGCCGCACCATGCCTGGCGCCGGGACAGGATTCCACGGCGCCCAGTTCACCGGACCGGCTTCCTGTTCCATGATCCAGAAGCGGCCCGCGCCGATCGCGCGATACCGGTCGTGGTCGAACGCGGAGACATCAGGATGGCCTGTGCGTGCGTAGCGCGCCTTGTCTTCTTCCGGCAACGCGATGACTTCGGTGCGTGCGAGCGGATAGCTGTCCCACGCGGCAACATCGACGCTACCATTCTCGACGAACCGGTAGTGATCGAAGGTCGTGAAAAAGCCCATGAAGTTGTGCAGCACGTCAGCGTCGGGCGCGTATTGCCGCAGTACGTCAGCCTGTTCACGATGAAAGCCGGCGACTTCATCCGACATGAAACGGCGGAAGTCGAGCAGATGAATCGGATTGGCGTCGGTGGGCGTGAGGTTCGGCAGTTCGATCGCATCGAACGATGCGTACTCCATGCTCCAGAATACGTTGCCCCACGCGCGGTTCAATGCGTCAGCGGTTTCGTAGCGGTGTGCGAGCCATGTCCTGAAGCGCGTAAGCGCAGCCTCGGAATAGCTCGGCACAGTGTCGTGACAGCCGAGTTCGTTGTCGGTTTGCCACGCGATAACCGACGGATGTCGCCCATAGCGTTGCACCATCGCAGTGACGATGCGCACGCATTCGTGGCGGTAACGCTCGCTCGACACGTCATAGTGGCGACGTGAACCAAAGTTCCAGCGCGTGCCGTCGGCGCGCACAGGCAGGATCTCGGGATGCGCGTCGACCAGCCATTTCGGCGGCGACGCTGTCGGCGTGCCGAGTATGATCTTGAGTCCGGCGGAAGCAAGCGTATCGACCGCTTCGTCGAGCCATGCCCAGTTGTATTCATTGGCGCGCGGTTCCATCCGGCTCCACGCGAATTCGGCGATACGCACATGCGTAATGCCGAGTTCGACCATTCGTTTTGCGTCGTCGGCCCACATCGACTGGGGCCACTGTTCCGGGTAATAGCAGACACCTAGCTGCATCAGGATTCTCTCAGGTAAAAGTAGTCGGTCAGCCTTTGCTTGCGCCGAACGTCAGGCCCGCGACGAAGTGCTTTTGCATCGCGAAGAACATCAAGACGGAAGGCAGCGCGGCGAGCACAGAGCCCGCCGCGACGAGATTCCACGCGGTCGTCCACTGGCCTTTAAGCGCTGCGACGCCGACGGTGATCGGCGCGGCTTGATCGCCTTGTGTGAGACACAGTGCCCAGAAGTAGTCGTTCCAGACAAACGTGAAGACGAGGATGCCGAGCGCCGCAAGCGCAGGGCGAATGAGCGGCAATACGATGCGTGCATAGACGGTCCACTCGCTCGCGCCTTCCACGCGTGCCGCTTCGATCAGCTCGAACGGCAGCTGCTTGATGAAGTTGCGCAGGAACAGTGTGCAAAAGCCCGTCTGAAATGCGACGTGAAAAATCACAAGCGCCCATACCGTGTTGTACAGACCGACCTTGAGCGCCATCTCGCGCACGGGGATCATCAGGATCTGCACCGGCACGAAGTTGCCCGCGACGAACGCAAACAGCACGGCCGTGTTGCCGCGAAAGCGATACGTCGCGAGCGCAAAACCCGCCATCGACGCCAGCACGATCGCGCCGAGTACCGAAGGCACCGTAATCAGCACACTGTTGGCGAAGTAGTGAAGCATCGGCGTCTGCGTGATTGCCGAACTGTAGTTGTCCCACAGTGCGAAGTGTTTGGGCCACGTCCAGTAATCGCCTTGCGAGAGCTCTTCAGAAGAGCGTATCGAGGTCAAAAGAACGGCCAGCATCGGCAGCAGCCAGACAAACAGCGCGAGCGGTAGCGACGCCTTGTATAAGGCGCGATTGAATGGTTTCCAGCGATCGACAGGAAGCGGATACATGATGAAGGTCTCCGTAGATCAACGTTCTTCGCGCAACATGCGGCGCAGGTGGAACACGATGTAGACGAGCATGATCAGGAACAGCACGACCGCAATCGAAGCCGAATAGCCTTCGCGGTAGTACTTGATCGCCTGGTCGTACATGTAATAGGCGAGCACGGTGGAACTGTCGAACGGACCGCCGCCGCTCATCACCGCGATCAGATCGAAGCTGCGCAATGCGCCGATTACGGTCAGCACGACGGCCATGAACGTAGCGGGCCTGAGTTGCGGCAGGATTACGTGCCACAGGAGCCGCGGGCCTTTCGCGCCTTCCATGCGCGCGGCTTCGACGACTTCCGGATTGATTGCCGTCAGGCCCGTGAGATACAACACCATGCAGTAGGGCGTTTGGGGCCACAGCGCGGCGAAGACGATTCCGAACGTGACCGTATGCGCATCGCCCAGCACTGGAATGCCGTGTCCGATGATCAGCTTCAGCAAGCCGAACGTAGGATCGTAGAACCAGCTGAACACAAGGCCGACCACGACGCCGGACAATACAAAAGGCGCGAAGAACAGCGACTTCACGAGACGCATGCCTTTGACCTGCTGGTTCAGATACAGCGCGAACAGCAGGCCAAGCGGCGGCGCGAGCAGGAAAAGTGCAAGCCAGATCAGATTGTTCTTCAGCGCCACGTAAAACACATCGGCATGAAACAGCTCGATATAGTTCGCGAAGCCGACGAAGGTCTTTGGCGTCATGCCATCCCAGTCGTAGAAGCTGAGCGAGATGCTGTTGATGACCGGATAGATCACGCACAGGCTGAAGAGCGCGCACGCGGGCAGCAGGAAGAAAAACGCTGCACGGTGCTGTCGTCGCACCGTTTTGGGCGCGCGCCGGCCCCGAGCCGCCGGCAGGGTGCGGGCTGCTGAAGTAGACATTCGAATGGTCTCGTAAAGTCCGCGGAGAATGCGGATGAGCCTTGAATCCGCGCCCGACGCGCGGATGGCCGCGAGTCGGGGCGCCTGCACAAAGACGTTACTTCTTGTAGATGCGTTTGCGCGTCGCTTCGAGTCGCGTGAGCAGCGAATCGAGTTGCGACGGATCGCTATAGAACTGCTGCATCGCTTTCATGCCTTCGTCGGCCATTTCTTTCGTCATGTCGCGATCGTAGAACTGCGCGATGCCGCCCGTTGTGCCCGCAAGCGTCTGGAAGCCGACCTTCGAGATGGGATCATCCGGTTCCGCTGCCTTGCTGTTCGACGGCAACTGGCCCCAGCCGCGTGCGAGATCCGCGTTGATCTGCGGAGTTTCCATGAACGCAAGCAGGCGGCGCGCGTCGGCCTTGTTCTTTGCTTTCGCGGGAACCAGCAGCACGTTGACCGGGCCGTCTTCGGCAGTCGGTACGCTGGCGTCCACAACCGGGAAGCGGAAGAATCCGGTTTCCGGCTTGATCGAAGCCGGAATGCTTGCGGAGAAGAACGTGCCCATCAGCATCATCGAAGCCTTGCCGTTCGCGAGGAACGGCGCGATCGAATCGAGATCGTAGGAAAGCGCGTTGTCGATGAAGTAGTGCTCGTCCATCAACGTCTTCCACGTCGTGTAGACCTTCTTCACGCGCGGGTCGGTGTACGGCACATCGCCAGCCATCAGTTTCTGATGGAACGCATTGCCGTTGATGCGCAGGTCGAGATAGTCGAACCATGCGGCGAGCGTCCAGCTGTCGCGCGCGGCGACGGCGATCGGTGCGACGCCGCTGGCTTTCAGCTTCTTGCAGGCGTCGAGAAACTCGTCCCACGTTTTCGGTTCACCCTTGATGCCGGCCTTCTCGAACAGATCCTTGCGATAGAAGAAACCGTATGCGTCGTAGCCGAGCGGCGCCGCATACTGTTTGCCCTTGTACGTCGATGCTTCCTTCACCGAAGCGTATTGCTGGCTCCAGCCGTTCTTGTTCCAGTCCGACGAGAGGTCTTCGAGCAGGCCGCGCTGCGCGTAGTACGCCATGCGCTCGCCGTCGTGCCACGACACGATATCAGGCGGATCGGTGGCGAGCCAGCCGCCCATCTGCACCTTGTACGTTTCCTCGGTGATGTACGTCACTTTCAGATCGACGTCCGGGTTTGCTTTCTTGAACTTGTCGAACGCGTCCTGCCATGTCGAGCGCTGGTTGGCGCGTGCCGACACGTTGACGTTCAATTCGCCGGCCTGAGCCGTCACGCCGGATAGCAGGGCGGTGACCATCGCGAGCGCGGCGACGGCGGTGGAAAGACGCGTCGCACGGCGGACAGGCCCGCAGTGTGCAACGCGGCTCAAGTGGCTAAAGCGGCTTGTTTTCATCTGCTGTCTCCTTGACTACGTTGTGTGCCGGCCGCATCGTGCGGACGGTCGATCCTGCCGGCTCTGCGGCCGGCGCATGCTTAAAGCAACCTTCACGCAACCTGCAGCACGGGCAGTGCCGAACCCGTGACCGTACGTTCGAGCGCAATGCCATCGGCGTCGAACAGATGGCACGCGTCAGCGGGAATGCGTATCGCGATGTGCTCACCCGGCTGTGTCGAGATATCGCCAGGGGCCTTGAAGACGAGTGCGCCGCCAGCGTAATCGACGTGGATATAGCTGTGTTCGCCGAGTTGTTCCGTAAGCGTCGTGACAGCGCGAATCGATTGACCGTCTCCGTCGGTACGCACGTGCTCGGGACGAATGCCCAGCGTCACAGGTTGATCGCGCACGAGACGCGTCCCGTCGACATGAACCGCGAGCTTCCCGTC
The DNA here is from genome assembly GCF_050436565.1 of Paraburkholderia sp. GAS42. Lineage (NCBI taxonomy): Bacteria > Pseudomonadati > Pseudomonadota > Betaproteobacteria > Burkholderiales > Burkholderiaceae > Paraburkholderia > Paraburkholderia sp. GAS42. The sequence continues at coordinate 208,200 of NZ_JBNDML010000002.1, forward strand.
GCCCTGCGCGAGCTTCACGACAACCCGGCCCGGCTCGATCGAATCGACGCGTGCATCGATGAAGTTCATTCGCGGCGAGCCGATGAAGCCCGCTACAAAACGCGAGCGCGGACGATGATAAAGCTCGAGCGGCGCGCCCACCTGCGCGATGCTGCCGAACCGTTGTGTATCAGCGCCTGCATGCAGCAGCACGATGCGATCCGCGAGCGTCATCGCTTCGACCTGATCGTGCGTCACATAGACGACGCTCGCCTGCGCAAAGCGCTGATGCAGGCGAGCGATTTCGATACGCGTCTGGCCGCGCAACGCAGCGTCGAGATTGGAGAGCGGTTCGTCGAACAGAAACACGCCCGGCTCGCGCACGATCGCGCGGCCAATCGCGACGCGCTGACGTTGCCCGCCCGAGAGCGCTTTCGGCTGGCGCTCGAGCAGGGCGTCGAGTTGCAGAATGCGCGCGGCGTCACGCACCTTGCGATCGATGATGTCCTTTGGCGTCTTCGCGAGACGCAGCCCGAACGCCATGTTCTCGAACACCGTCATGTGCGGGAAAAGCGCGTAGCTCTGGAACACCATCGCGACGCCGCGCTCAGCAGCGGCGACACCGTTCATCAACGTGCCGCCGATATGCAGGTCGCCTTCGCTCAGATCTTCGAGACCGGCGATGATCCGCAGCAACGTGGATTTGCCGCAGCCCGACGGGCCGAGGAAAACGCAGAACTCGTGTTCGGCGATATCGAGATTCAGACGCCGGATCACCGGCACATGGTTGCCGTACGACTTCTCGACGTTCGTAAGACTGATTGCTGACATGCTTGCTCCCTGCGATTTAAGCGCTTAAATTCCGCTGCAAAAAAATCGGCGAAGTGCTTGCCGTACGGACATTTAAGCGCTTAAATTCGAAACTGGGATTTGAAATCACGATGTCTGTCTCCGGAGTATTTTCATGAAACTTAACAAAGGCTGCGCCAGCCGTGCAACATCTGGTTGTGGTTCCCTGAATATGGGATGGCGGATCGGCAATGCCTGTGGGTTTTCCCGGATCGGGCAGTCATGGTCACGTTGACTGAAGTCGCGCGCCGCGCGCGCGTCACGGCCGCAACCGTTTCGAACGTGCTGCGCAATCGCGAGAAGGTGCGTCCCGAAACGGCCGAACGCGTGTTGAGCGCAATCCGCGAACTCGGCTACCGGCCGAACCTGAATGCGCGGGCGCTTGCAGAGGGCCGTTCATCGACGCTCGCGTTGATGCTGGGGAATATCGCGAATCCGTTCTATCCGGAGTTCGTGCTCGCGGCTGAACGTGCGGCGCGTCGAGAAGGCTATTTCCTGATGGTCTGCAATACCGACGACGACGCCGAAACCGGTCGCGCCTATCTCACCCAGGTCGCCGGCACCCTTGCTGAAGGCGTGATCGTGTTGAACACCGACATCGCGATCAACGAACTGTGCGCTTCGGCGGCGATCGGTGCGCCGATTGTGCTGAGCCTGTGGGAGCACCCGGAATCGCCGCCAGGTTTGCCGTGCGTTGCCGTCGATTTCGCGCGCGCGGGCGCGCTCGCGGCCGGGCATTTGCTGGAACTCGGGCATCGCAACATCGGCATGCTGGTCGGTGACGGCTGCGGCGGTTTGCAGGACGCGCGCGCGAATGGCTTTCGCGAGGTCGTGCGTGCCGCGGGCATCGAACCGGACGATGCGGCGGTGCTGCAGATCCGCGACACGATCGATGCGGGTTACGAAGCGTGCATTCAGTTGATGTCGAACACGCCTGGCCTCACGGCGATCTTCGCGACGAACGATCTGCTCGCGATCGGCGCGATGCAGGCGCTTGCGTCGCTCGGTCGTCAGGTGCCTGAGGATGTCTCCGTGATCGGCATCACCGATATTCAGCTCGCACACCAGGTGCGTCCAGCGCTAACCACGGTCGCGATCAATACGAGCGAGATTGCCGGGCTGTCCATCGATCTTCTGATCCGCCTGATGCAGAAGGGACGCGTCGATGCCATGCCCGCGATGCTGCAGGGACCGCCGCCGAAGCTGATCGTCAGGCAGTCGACACGCCACGTTGCGAAGCCGGAATGAGGGCGCGTGGCGGGTTGCGGGACACGTCTCCGGCTGGCCTCCGGCTTCCGCAAGCATGGCTTGATGCGTCTGAAAGGCCCGCCAGGCAAGGCTGTGCCATTGGTCTGTTTTCGAGAACAGTGATTTCGCCTTTAGGGTCTTTATCCCGAGGTACTACCGCTCCTACACTCGCCTCAATCGCTGCAAACACACCGGTTTGCAGCCCGGTTAAGGCAAATTATTCGGAGGTAGTTATCATGAAATCGCTCATCAAGGCTGTCGCTCTGGCTGTCGTGCTTACCGCTCCGGTTGTTTCGTTCGCACAGTCGAACGGCCCTGTCACCCGTGCTCAAGTGCGTGCTGACCTCGTTCAGCTGGAAAAGGCTGGCTACAACCCGAACCTCGACTCGATCACGTATCCGGACAACATCCAGGCTGCAGAAGCCCGCGTCTCCGCTCAAAAGGCTGCTGCACAAACCAGCGGTTACGGCCCGTCAACGACTGGTTCGTCGCAGGCAGGCGTGCGTCAGGAAGTAACGGTTAGCTCGTACTCGCCGCCGGTCTACGTTGCACATTGATACGAACTGACTAAAACAGTTGTGACTGTCGAAAGCCCGCATTGGCGGGCTTTTGTCGTTTTCAGGGCCGCGAATGCGGCGACAGTGTCAAATCTTCATCAACCCGCGGACCCGCGGAAATCCTGCCGAAACAATAATAATCGGGGCGCAATCTGATTCGCTCAAGCGCAGCCATTCGCTGCCGTAAAAGCGTACGCATCTCGCATATTGGGACCGCGAATGTCCTGCGCGGCTCTGCATTCCGCAGACGAATGCGAATACCGATTACCTGTAGCACCCATGCTTCAGTCAATGCTTCAGTCAGGAGAACCGTGAAACTCTCAATCAAACTTCCATTGGCATTTGCCGCTGCACTTTTCCTGATGTTTGCGGGGGCCATGTACGGCATCTTTTCGCTGAACCGGTCGATCGGGCAATACAACACGACCGTGCAGTCGAATGTGGCTAACGAGCGTGTCGTGTCCTCGACATTGACGACGTTCAGGCTGCAGGTGCAGGAATGGAAGGACACGCTCCTGCGTGGCAAAGACCCCGCGAAACTCGACAAATACTGGACCGCTTTTGGTGAGCGTGAGCGCGTTGTCGATGAGCGGGTTAAACAGTTGCAGGCCGCGCTTCCGGCTGGCAAAAGTCACACGTTGATCGACCAGTTCGCAAACGCGCATGCCGCGATGGGCATCGGTTATCGAAAGGGATTCGATGCATTCAAGGCCGCCGGCTTCGACCCGACGGTGGGCGACGCGGCTGTCGCAGGCGTTGATCGCGAGCCTGCGCGGCTGCTTGAAGAGGCTGCACGCGAGATCGCGGCGGAAAGCGCCGTCGTCTCTGCCGCGACCTCCGCCGATGCAGCGCGCGCGTCGGAAATCAGCGTCGCGCTGATGCTGGTGGCGTGTACCGGCGGCCTGATCGGTGCCGTACTGTTCAGTCGCACGATCACGCGTCCGCTCGATCATGCGGTGGGCGTCGCGCGCACCATCGCGGTTGGCGACCTGTCCACGCAGTTCGATGCGCCGGGCTCGGATGAAATCGCCATGCTACGGGCGGCGCTGATGGACATGCAGGGCAGCCTGTCGAACGTCGTGAGTAACGTGCGTCAGAATGCGGAGGCGGTGTCGACGGCCAGTTCGCAGATCGCCGCTGGCAACCTGAGCCTGTCGTCCCGCACCGAAGAGCAGGCCGCTTCGCTCGAAGAGACGGCGGCCAGCATGGAGGAACTGACCGCGACGGTGCGTCAGAATTCCGACAACGCGAAGCAGGCCTCGTTGCTCGCCGCGCGTGCGTCCGATACGGCGGCGCGTGGGGGCGATGTGATGGTCAACGTCGTGCAGACGATGCACGGTATCGCGGAAAGCTCCTCGAAGGTCGGGGAAATCATTGGCGTGATCGACAGCATCGCGTTTCAGACCAACATCCTGGCGCTCAACGCTGCGGTCGAGGCGGCGCGGGCCGGAGAGCAGGGGCGTGGATTCGCGGTCGTCGCGGGCGAAGTTCGGACGCTGGCGCAACGCAGCGCAGCTGCGGCGAGAGAGATCAAGAGTTTGATCGGGCAATCCACTGAGCGTGTCGAAGCGGGCTCGAAACTCGTCCACGGCGCGGGCGAAATTATCGGGGAAATCGTGCGCTCGGTTCAGCAGGTTACGCAGATCGTCGGGGAAATTTCATCTGCTTCGACTGAACAGAGCACAGGCATCGAGCAGGTGAACACGGCTGTCGGCCAGATGGATGAAGTCACGCAGCAAAACGCAGCGCTGGTCGAAGAAGCATCGGCTGCGGCCCAGGCGATGGCCGAACAGGCTGCGTCGCTGCGCGAAGCGGTCGCGTTCTTCCAGATCCGGGGAGATGTCCTGCGTGCGGCGTAGTGATGAGGCGTGAGTTCACATCACGCCGCCTTCACGACACCCGGCATCACGCCGCTCTTCAGGAACGCCCGCACCAGTTCATGCGCCTGATGCTTGTGCTTAACCCGACGCGCGGTCAAAGCCCGGCCGCCGCTCGCCCGTCAGCCGGAAGCGCACGAATCCGACGTGCTCGCGCAGCACGTAGAACGCGTCCGCGTAAGCGAGCGGCATCTTGAGCCGGTTGATGCTCTCCTCGATATGATCGAGTTCTTTCAGCAGCGCGTCGCGTTCTGCGCCCGATGCCTTCGCCAGCGCGCCACGCTCGATGGCGATCAGCGAGCCATACCAGCGATAGATACGCGAACGCACGCGCCATCGGTAAAGCCCTGGAATCGTGCGCAACGCGGGAACGAGCAGTACCAGCGCGGGCAGCAGCACGACCAGCATCCGGTCGGCGAGGCTCGCGAGCCAGAAGGGCATACTGCGATAGAAGAAGCTCTTGCCGGAGCGGTAGTACCGGGCGGCGTCTTCGCTGATCCGGTATTCATGCGCGATCGGGCTCGGAAACTCGCCGGCGCGCTGCAACAGGCTAGCGGTGCCGTGAACCTGCTGCGCCGCCTCGATCACCAGATCGGAGACCGCGGGATGAAGACTGGAGCGCGCGACGATTTCTACCGTCGGACTCACCAGATGAATGGTCTCGGGCGGAATTTTCCGGCCGAGGTCCAGCACGCCCGGCGGAAGATCGATCTCGTTCAGGTAGGGAAAGAGCCGCGTATAGGCAGCAGCCTCGGAAAAGTCCATCACGGAGACGCCGGGCACCCGCAACAGCCGCAGCATCATTGCCCGCGTGGCTGAATCCCCGTTAAAGATGGCGGCATCCGCGTTGCCTTCCACCACCAGTTTTGCGGCCTGCTCGCCGTCGAATGGCAACAGCGTCGTCGCGTCGCCGGGCTCGATGCCGTTCGCCCGCAGCAGCGCGAGCGAGAGCCGACGCGTGCCGCTGCCCTCACGGCCGATCGCGATGCGTTTACCCGCGAACTCCGAGAGCCGGTCTATGCCCTTTCCCCGATAGAAGACCACGACGGGCGCGTAGAACACACTGCCGAGTGACATCAGCGACGACGTATCCACGCCATTGGTGATGCCACCCTGGACGAGCGCAAGATCGACGTGCTGTTTCGGATCCAGCAGGCGTTGCAGGTTCTGCACGGAGCCATCGGAAGTGAGCACCTTCAGCGTGATGCCGTTGCGCGCGAGGATCTGGCGATAGGCCTCGGCGGCGGGCAGCAGCGAGCTTTCCTGCGGCCCCGCGCTCATGACGATGACTTTGGGTGGCGCGGGATCGACGAGCCAGATGAAGAGCCCGACCGCGAGCGCGACCAGCACGGTGGCGGGCCCCCACACCAGGAGAAGGTCATGCCACCACGTCGCAGTGTGGTTATGGCGCCGGTGCGGGAAGTCCTGCTGGTGACGATCGCTCATAGGTCATTCCCCGGATAACTGTTATAGACCCGCCAGTCGCATCTGCAACACGCCGGTCGGGCCGGGCGTTGCCACGCCGGTGCGGTGCAAATACGGACGATAAATCAGAACCGCCCTGATGGGCGCACGGGCAGTCTGGCAGCGAGTGCGACAGCATCAAAATGATGCGCTAGTCTTTCTGGAGGCCTGCCGCATGGGCAGCAGGACCACGGTCAACTCATCCACCCACCGATGCATCCATTCAGGGGATCATTTCATGAGCACGATCACGACGAAAGATGGCGCTGAGATTTTTTACAAGGACTGGGGTACGGGACGCCCCGTCGTGTTCTCGCACGGCTGGCCGTTGACCGCCGACGCGTGGGACGCGCAGATGCTGTTCCTTGCCCAAAAGGGCTTTCGGGTCATCGCGCACGATCGCCGCGGACACGGCCGCTCCAGCCAGACATGGACCGGCAACGACATGGACACCTATGCGGACGATCTCGCGGCGCTGATCGAACATCTGGATCTGAAGGACGCCATGCTCGTCGGTCATTCGACGGGCGGTGGTGAGGTCGCACATTACATCGGCCGCCACGGGACGAAGCGCGTCGCGAAGGCCGTGCTGATCGGCGCGGTGCCGCCGCTGATGGTGAAAACGGAGGCGCATCCCAACGGCGTGCCCATGGACGTGTTCGACGGTATCCGCAAGAGCGTCGTGGAGGACCGCTCGCAGTTCTACAAGGATCTGGCCATGCCGTTCTACAGTTATAACCGCGCGGGCGCGAAGGCGTCGCAGGGCGTGATCGATTCGTTCTGGGCGCAGGGCATGCTCGGCGCGATCAGCGGGCAGTACGACTGCATCAAGCAGTTCTCCGAGGTCGACTACACCGAAGACCTGAAAAAGTTCGACGTACCGGCGCTGGTGCTGCACGGCGACGACGATCAGATCGTGCCGATCGACGAGGCCGGCCGTCTGTCCGCGAAGATCATTCCCAACGCCACGTTGAAGGTCTACGCCGGCGGTCCGCATGGCATGTGTACCACCATGGCCGACAAGGTCAACGCTGATCTGCTGGAGTTTCTCCAGTCGTGATGCGGGCAGTCTGACAACGGTCGTTTATCCGTTGTTCACGCAACCGCCGGTGCCGTCACCATCGGCCCGCGCGGTTGCCCCAGAAAAGGGCGGAAAACCGGTGCGATGTGACACGTATTGTGCGTCGCACCATTTTTCCGGATTTCAAGTATAGTGATCGATCAATGGTGTCTTCCCGACTGCAGAGGGCGTCTTACAACGAGCGTCCGACGCATATGCCTTTCGCGTGGCCATGACGCACAGGCAAGGAGAGATCAGCATGTTCGATGCCGAAATTGCAGCCACACTTCTAAACCGATGGGATCGCAAGCCGGCGCGCGCCGGACGCGACGCATACCTCAACCTGTTGCGCGAAGGCAACCTCGACTTTACCCATCAATTGGGACGCGTCAGCGTTGGCGAAGCGGCCGATGACAGCGCGCTCAACATCGAGTCGCTTGTTTTCGTCGACGGCTCGCGTGCTGTGCGGATCGAGGCGCCTGATCAGGGGCCCGGCTGGACCCGCTGGGCCGCGTTCGAGCCGCCTTCCGTCCTCGTACCGGACTTCGCCTGACGCGCAGGCGTCTTTCCATTGCGCTCGCCCTAACTACGCATCATTGCGCGTGCGGCCGCCGCTGCCTGTGAATGCCCCAGATCCGGCGCCTCAAAGTGGGCAATCCTCCGATCCGCGAGACTGACTGTTACGTAGTCGGTGGGTGCTTTTGCTGCCGCGCCATCCGACGCACGGTGGTACTCGATGCGAAGCTGCGTCGCCGTCGCGACGACGCGCAGATAGCCATAGTGGCTGTCGTCGTAGTTTTCCAGTGCGACCTGATCCGTCGTCGCGGACGCAACCTGGATGACCTGCGGTGCGCGAAGCGCCGGAGCGCCGTGTTTCGCGAGTTTGATCAGGCCGTGACCACCATTTCCACACACCACGTAGGGAATCTGCGCACCGTCCGCCTGGCGCGTGCGGGTGAATCGCTGATAGTTGTGCGCGTGGCCCGACAGAAATGCATGCGGCCAGACGTCGTTCGCCCGGCACACTTCGTCGATCTGCTCAAGCATTTGCACGCTCGACGCATGAGCGCCCACCGAATATGGCGGATGATGGTCCGCCATGATGAGCGCGCCCGCAAACTGTTCGGTCTTGACGCGTTTGAGCGCCGCGTCGAGAAAGTCCAGCTGGCTTGTGCCGATATGCGGGTCCGCGATCACGCCTGGATCTTCCAGCGTGTTGCTGTATAGCGCCAGAATCCGCACGAACGGCGCATCGAAGGTGAAGAACACACCGGGCTGGATCTGCGCGGTGCGCGACAGACCGCCTGCTTCGGGCGTAACCGCAAACGTCTGCGCGCAGAAGTTGCGCAGCCATGCGTCAAGGCTTGTCGCGTGCGCTTCGGGTGACACCATCCCGTCATGATTGCCCGCGCACGAAAGAATCGGCGCGGGATAGTCGCGATACGGGTCGTAAAACTGGTCGTAATAGTATTTGCCCTCGCCGAAGCTATAGACAACGTCGCCCAGTAGCAGCGAGAACTGCGGGACTTCGCCAGGACTCGCCTCGGCGAAGTCAGCGGTCATCTTGTCCGCTACCTGGTTTTGCGTATTGGGTCCGGTCGTGTTCCCGCAATCGCCTGTCGCATGAAACACGAGTTGCCCGGTTGTGGTGATACGGTCTACGGCCCGGGTGTTGCCGCCGAGCACGTCAGCCAGCGCAAGCCGTGGTTCGACGCCGCCCCTTGGCGCCGGGAACGGTAATGGAAAGAGCTTGTGCTCGGCATTGAGTTTGTCGATCTCCTTGTACGCGGCGTCGTCGGACGGATGAGGGACGCGAAACACGGTCGGATCCGCGGTGGGCTGCGGCTGCGCGAAGACCGGCTGCGCCAGGATCCGGGTGCCCAGTGGCGTCTGGGCCGTGGCCGGGCTCAGTGCGTCACGCGTTGCGGCGGACGATCCACGTGTCGTTTGTTTGCCCGCAGGGGCGGCGGCCGGCTTGCGCTTCCGGCTTCCTGTTTCGCCGCTGGTTTCGCCGGTCTCCGGCTTCGTTTTGGCCTTCGTTTTCGCTTTCGCTTGTGCCTTCGATGTCGGTCTGGATGGCATACGACACTCCCAATGAAAATATCGCTGCGTGCGCAGAGGTGTTTAATCTACGCCGGTTAGAAGAGAACTATATGTCGATAGTTTGCCGTCATTCATCGATCCGTCACATCCCTCCCGAATAATCACCGCGCTCGACCATTCGAAATATCTAGAAGGCGACGTGTCCGTTACGCGGACCCGATACGCTGGTTGACCCCGGGGGTTGTACATGACTATCCGTCATCGCATTACGCTGTTGGTAGTTCTGATGTTTGTCGCGTTGTCGGCCATTGGCGGCTATGCCGTCTACCAGACGCGGCGCAGTGCCGCCGAGGTCAGGCAGGTGACGGAAGGCGTCGTGCCAGGCACGCTGGCTTCGGCCGATCTGGTTTCGCAGGTCAAGGACGTGCAGCTGGCTACGATGACGCTTGTCTATGCACCCGACGGCAACGTGGTCGCTCAGGCGCAGGACGAACTCAAGGCGAAGAAAGCCTCGCTGCAACGCGCGCTCGCGGTGCAGGATCGCGCGGCTGCCAGTCACGCGCAGAAAGGCCTGGTTTCGCAGGCGCGAGACAGCCTGGAGAACTACTTCGCGGCGATCAACGAGACGGCGAAGATGAAAGCCGCCGGCAAGAACGAACTCGCGCAGGCCTTCCTGTTCGCCAACGTCGCGCAGTATCGCGATGAACTCGAAGGCATCGTCGAGACGCTACGCGTCGAAAAGAACCGCGAGAAAGACGACGCCATCACGTCGCTCAACAACACGCTTTCGACCACCACTACCGCGATCGCGATCGTCACGGGTATTGCCGTCATTCTGCTGACGTCGATCGGTTCGCTGCTCTATCGACAGATCACCCGCCCGCTGAGCCGCATGCAGGCGATGATGAGCGAGATCGCGTCGAACCAGGATTTCACGCGTCGCGTGCCGGTGGGACGCATGGATGAAATCGGTCATTCGATCGTCGCGTTCAACGGCATGATCGAAAAGATTCAGGAAAGCTCGGCGCTGCTCAAGCAGAAAACCGCCGACATTCAGGCGATGTTGCAGAACATGCAGCAGGGCATTCTGACCGTCGTCGACGGCGCGGTGATTCATAGCGAGTACTCGGCGTATCTGGAAGCGATCTTCGAAACTGACGATATAGCAGGACGCGGCCTGATGGATCTGGTGTTCGCCGGCACGGATCTCGGCGCGGACGTCCTGTCGCAGATCGACGCCGCCGCTCACGCGTGCCTCGGTGAAGACTGCATCAACTTCGCGTTCAACCAGCATCTGCTGGTCAACGAAATCAATCTCCGCATGCCCGATGGTCGCGTGAAGACGCTCGACCTCAGCTGGTCTGCTATCACCGACGACACCGACACGATCGTGCGTCTGATGCTGTGCGTGCGTGACGTCACCGAATTGCGCAAGCTCGCCGCCGAAGCGGGCGAGCAGAAGCGCAGGCTGGAAATGATCGGCGAAATCCTTGCCGTGAGTGAAGAGAAGTTCCATCAGTTCATCGAGAGTTCGGCAGGCTTCGTCAGCGAGAACGAACGGATCATTCGCAAGCATTCGCAGGCGGATGGCGCGGCGATCGCCGAACTGTTCCGCAACATGCACACGATCAAAGGCAATGCGCGCACGTACAACCTGCAGTATCTGACCAACGTCGTACACGAAACCGAGCAGCGCTATCACGAACTGCGCCAGGCCGATGCCGATCGCGCGTGGGATCAGGAAGACCTGATGCAGGAACTGTCGCGTGTGCGCGAAGCGATCGAGAGTTACGCGACGATCAACGAGGTGAGCCTCGGACGCAAGGGTGCGGGTCGCCGCGGCGATGTCGAGCGCCATCTCATGGTCGACAGGGCGCACATCCGCGAAAGCCTGCATCTCCTCGAAACCGCGAACGTGGCGAGTATCGACGAGCTGATTTCGATGCGCGACGCTGTGCGTCAGACGTTGCGTCTGGTGGGAACGGAAAGCGTGGGCGAGTCGCTCGCAGGCGTGCTCGACTCGTTGCCTTCGCTTGCGCAGGAACTGGGCAAGGTCGCGCCCGTGGTGCGCATCGACGACAACGGCTATCGCCTGCGTAGCCAGGCGGGCGGCACGTTGAGGAACGTATTCATGCATCTGCTGCGCAATTCGATCGATCACGGTATCGAAACCGGCGACGAGCGTATCGCGAAGGGCAAGCTGCCGGCGGGTGCTATTGATATTGAAGTCGGTGTCGACAACGACATGCTTCAGGTCACGCTCAGCGACGACGGCCGCGGCCTCGCGCTTGCGCGTATCCGCGGCATCGCGATCGAGCGCGGCTGGGTTGGCGCCGAAGAAAAACTGGACGACGAAGCCATTGCACAGCTGATTTTCCGTCCGGGTTTTTCGACCGCGCACGCGATCACGGAAGTATCCGGGCGTGGCGTCGGTATGGATGCCGTGCGGGATTTCCTCACCCGCGAAAACGGCCGCATCGAGCTGCATTTCACGGACGATCGCGAGGGTGCTGACTTCCGCCAGTTTCAGACGGTCGTGTGTCTGCCGGACACGCTTGCGGTTGATAGTCTCGGCACGGATGCGCGTCGCGACGTCAGCACATTGCAGACCGGCGCGCTCACGAGCTGAGCCGGAACACTGAGCCGAAACACCGGGCTGGCGACTTTTTTCCTTATCGCTCGATGGCAATTCAGAAGGACAGGTTGTGATTGAACAGTATTGTGTGGCGGCACTGGCCGGGGGGGCGGTGACCGGCGCGCTGGCATTCGTGGCGCACCGGCTCTACAGCATCAATGTGCGGGCGCGGCATCGATCCGAAACAGACGCGCAGATCGAGACGCGCGCGAACGCCGACGCGCAGCAGCGCGCGTTGATCGATCAGGGCGCGCACGAAAAGCAGCAGCTCGAAGCGCTCGTCGCACAGTTGCGTGAAGAACTCGCGCAGCAGTCCGGCGTAGCGGAAGACATCCGCGCGTCAATGCACGCGGCGACAGAAGACCGGCATCAATGGGCCGCGCTCGCGGAACAGATCGGCAGCGAAGCCTCGCGTCTGAAGAGCCTGGGCGCGACGTTCGAGCGCTGGCACGAACAGATGATCTCGCTGATGACGCAAAACCAGGACATGCACGCGAAGAATCAGGAACTGTCTTCGATCGTCAGGCATGTGGTGATTGTCTCGCTGAACGCATCGATCGAGGCCGCGCGTGCCGGCCCGGCCGGGCGCGGCTTCGCGGTCGTGGCGAGCGAGGTGCGAGCGCTGGCGGCGCGTTCGGAAGAACTGTCGAAGAGCTATCGCGACAGCCTGTATCGAAGCGATCTCACGACAACCGGTACGTTCCAGGACATTCAGGCCGGCGGAAAAATGATTACGGCATCGCTTGGCAGCGTCGCATCGCTGGCCAGCCAGTTCCAGTCGCGATTCGATCAGGCCTCGACGTGATCAGCCACCACGCGAAAGAAAGCTTCGAGCGCATTTTTTACAAGGCGGCCCGCGCACGGCTGCCGGTGGATGCGGGCGACGTCTGCGAAATCGTTCCGGTGGGCGAGGGTCACGCTCAGGGCAAGCCAGCGGATAACGTGGTTGTTCTGACGATCTCATCGATCGTGTTCAGGCTGCTGCTGGTGCTGCATTTCGATGAAGACGACACCACACGCGATTACTTCGTCAGGAACGCCGACGGGCCATCGTTTCGCGAAGTGTTCCTGGAGATCTGCAATCTCTGCTGCGGCGCAATGAACCAGGAACTGCTTCACTATTTTCCCGATCTCGGCATGTCGACACCCTATGTGCTGAGCGCGCGCTGCCTGCCGCATCTGGAGGAGCTGAAGCCCGGGTATCTGTCCTCGTTCGCGGTCACGATCAACGGGGCTGTTCAGCTTGGCGCGACCGTCTGCGTCTGCGCGCACGCGCCGCTCGACTTCATCGCCGATGTCGCTGCTGCCGAGGAAACCAGCGGCGAACTCGAACTGTTCTGAAACAGGTTGCCGCGACGGCGAATGAAAAACATTGCAACTGACGTCACAGGAAAAAGTTATGTCGAAAATTCTGGTGGTGGATGACTCGAGCACCGTGCGCGACGAGGTCGCCGGTTTTCTGCGGAAGAACGGACTGGATGTCGACACGGCCGTCGACGGCAAGGACGGTCTCGCGCGACTGAAGGCAAGCCCCGGCATCCGGCTCGTGATCAGCGACGTCAACATGCCGAACATGGACGGCCTGACGATGGTCGAGAAGATCCGTGGCGAACTCGCGAATCATTCGGTGAACGTGATCATGCTGACCACGGAAAGCAGCCCGGCGATGAAGGAGCGCGGAAAGGCGGCGGGCGTCAAGGGCTGGATTGTGAAGCCATTCAAGGGCGATGCCGTGCTGGAAACGTTCAGGAAGCTGGCTGGCTGATGTGAAGCGGGAAGGGCCGCAGCGCGACGTCGACTGCATACGCCGCCGAACCGGGGCGGCCGGCTAATGAGTTCTAGACCCCGGGTTGGTGAAACCTGTCGCAGGCGCCGCGTGTCAGTCTTCAACGCGTCCCAGGCAGCAGGATCCGCTCGTTCACACGGCGGATGTCGGTGTGCCCGCAAAAGGCCATCGTGGTGTCCAGTTCCTTGTGGATGATCTGCAGGCACTGCGTAACACCGGCCTCGCCCATCGCACCCAGACCGTAGAGGAAGCTGCGGCCGATCAGCGTGCCTCTCGCGCCGAGCGCAACGGCTTTTAGCACGTCCTGTCCGCTGCGGATGCCGCCATCCATCCATACCTCGATGCGCGAGCCGACCTCACGTGCGATCTCAGGGAGCGCGGAGATCGACGACGGCGCACCATCGAGCTGGCGGCCGCCATGGTTGGAGACGATCAGTGCGTCGGCACCGCTGTCGGCGGCAAGGCGCGCGTCTTCGACATCCATGATCCCTTTCAGGATGAGCTTGCCGCCCCACAGCTTCTTGACCCATTCGACGTCTGCCCAGCTCAGCGCCGGATCGAACTGCTCGGCAGTCCATGAACTCAGGGACGAGAGATCGCCTACGCCCTTCGCATGGCCGACAATGTTGCCGAAGCTGCGCCGCGGGGTGCCGAGCATGCCGAGACACCAGCGTGGCCTGGTCGCCAGGTTCATGAGGTTCACGAGGGTCAGTTTGGGCGGCGCCGATAGCCCGTTCTTGATGTCCTTGTGACGTTGACCGAGGATCTGCAAGTCCAGCGTGAGCATCAGGGCGCTACACCGGGCCGCCCGGGCGCGCTCAATCAACCGCACGATGAAATCGCGGTCGCGCATCATGTAGAGCTGGAACCAGAACGGTTTGCTGGTGTGTGCGGCAACATCCTCGATCGAGCAGATGCTCATCGTGGACAAGGTGAACGGGACGCCGAACTTCTCCGCCGCGCGCGCCGCGAGAATCTCGCCGTCGGCGTGTTGCATGCCAGTCAACCCGGTTGGTGCAAGCGCCACCGGCATGGCGACATCCTGCCCGACCATCTCCGTGCGCGTGCTGCGGCCCGCCATGTTGACCGCCACGCGCTGGCGCAACTTGATGCGCTGGAAGTCACTTTCATTGGCGCGATAGGTACTCTCGGTCCACGAGCCGCTGTCGGCGTAGTCGTAGAACATGCGCGGCACACGCCGCTGCGCGAGCACACGCAAATCCTCGATGCAGGTGATGGCAGGCACGATCTCTCTCTCAGCGCGGGAACGGACGATGAGTATACGTGCTCGAAGCGGTCGCCCGTCATTATGGGAAACGCAAAGGCTTTTAACGCCGTTCGGTATGTTCTCAGACGCAAACGACTTGCCCGCGCGGCGATCGCGCCCGAGACGGGCCGGGCACAGTCAGATGCATTCAGCCGTGAAGCCCCATCTTGCCGCTGGCTATTGCCGCGATGCGAACGGTGAGCAATCGAGGAAGCAGTCGCGACAACCAGGTAGTGGCTCGCACGCTTGTCCGCCCCGGGTAGACGACGGCTTTCCTTCGATCGAAGGCCTGGAGTGTTTTCTGAACGACCGATTCCGGGCTATCCATGTCCTTGGGCGACACATTGGTCGACACCCCGTCAAAGAAGCGCGTTGCCGTCGGCCCTGGGCAAGCTGCCATCACGTGGACGCCCGTGCCGGCGAGCTCAAATTGCAGGGCCTCGCTGAAGAAGAGAACGAAAGCCTTGGTCGCAGCGTAGGTGGCCATATAAGGGAGTGGTTGAAAGCTCGCGTTGGAAGCGAGGTTGATGATGCCGCCGCTGCCACGTTTTGCCATAAGGCTGCCAAACAGGTGGCTAAGCGCGACAACCGCCTGAACGTTGACCTGGATCGCCGACTGTTCTTTCGCGAGATCGTGCGAGAGGAAGCTGCCGGTCAGACCAAGCCCAGCGTTATTGACCAGCAGGTCCACCTGAATGCCGCGGCGCTCGAGTTCCTCACTGATCTGCATGGCTGCATCCGGATTGCCCAGGTCGGCGTTGAGCGCGACGGATTGCACAGCGTACCTGGCGGTTAGATCTTCCGCCAGGGCTTGCAAAGCGTCGCCGGACCGGGCGACTAGCACGAGGTTCATGCCGCGTGCCGCAAGCGTCTCTGCAAAGACTTTTCCAAGCCCTTTCGATGCTCCGGTAATCAGAGCGGTCGAGCCGCGATAAACAAACATTTGCTGCTCCTTGCTGCGAGGTGAACCGGCATGAGTGCTGCGGACAACCGGGGTTCAGGAAAGGCTGACTGCGTCACGGGCCTGATTGGATAACGCTGCTTGCGGCGAAGGCGGATAGTCGGTGTAACCACGCTCACCCCCGCCGAACAGCGTGCTGCCGTCGAAGCTGGCCATCGGCAGACCATCGGCGAGCCGGCGCGGGAAGTCCGGGTTGGCGACGAATGGCCGGCCGAAGGCGACCAGGTCGGCGTAGCCGCTGGACAGAACCCACTCGGCGCGCGCCTTGTCGTAGTTGCCGGCGACGATGATGGGCCGCGTGAACCGGGCGCGGATGGCCTGGCGGAATGCCTCAGTGAATTGCGGCGCATCGTCCCAGTCCGCTTCGACCAGATGCAGATAGCCAATGCCGCGTGCCTGCAGAAACTCAGCGGCTTCGAGGATGGTCGGCAGGATGTCAGGGCACGCCATGCCACGCGCAGTCAGAAACGGCGCGAGGCGAATGGCGGTGCGCTCCGCGCCCACTTCGTCCGCCACGGCGTTGATGACTTCCTTGAGAAAACGCAGTCGGTTTTCACGTGAGCCACCGTATTCGTCAGTGCGCACGTTGGACGTCGTACGCAGGAACTGGTCAATGAGGTAGCCATTGGCGCCGTGGATCTCGACGCCGTCAAAGCCCGCATCGATTGCATTGCGAGCGGCCTGGCGGAAATCCGCCACGACGCCCTTGATCTCGTCGCGGGTGAGTGCGCGCGGAGTCGGGGAGGCGACCATGGCGCCGACGCCGGTGGCGGGGTCGACCTTCCAGATCTGGCCGTCGAAGGGAACGGCGGAGGGCCCCACCGGCAACTTGCCGTTGTGAAAATCCGGGTGGGACATGCGGCCCACGTGCCAGAGCTGCAGGAAGATCCGGCCGCCTGCCGAGTGGACCGCGTCGGTCACGAGCCGCCATCCGGCAACCTGCTCGGGGCTGTAGATGCCCGGCGTGAAGGAATAGCCCTTGCCCTGTGGCGAGATCTGGGTCGCCTCGGTCACGATCAGGGCGGCCGAGGCACGCTGCGCATAGTAGCGGGCGTTTGTCGCGTTGGGCACGTCGCCGGGCTGGGTGCTGCGCGAACGCGTCATGGGTGCCATGACGACACGGTGAGCGAGCGGGTGGCCGGCGACGGCAATGGGCGTGAAAAGCGGCGACGCGGTAATCGACATGATGCTGATCTCCGGACTTCGTTGAGGATGTGACGCATTGTGCGGAGCCCGGTGCCGTTTGATAATTGGGATACCATTTGAATCATTTTCAAAAAAAACGGAAATATCGTGGACAACCTTGGCGACATCCGGCTTTTTGTTGAAGCGGCAAACCTGGGTGGGCTGTCGGCAGCGGGGCGCAAGCTCGGGCTCTCTCCCGCAGCCGCGAGCGCACGTCTTGTCAAACTTGAGGCGACCCTGCATACGCGGCTTTTCGAGCGCACGACGCGCCAGTTGCGGCTGACGGAGGAGGGCAGGATGTATCTGCTCCATTGTCAACAGGCGCTTCAGTCCCTTGATGATGCTCATGCGGCGCTACAGGCGGGTCGCAGCATCGTTCGCGGAAAGATCCGGATCTCGGCGACATCCGACTTCGGCCGTCACGTTCTCAAGGGCTGGCTCGATGAGTTCAACGTGCAGTATCCGGAGGTCAGTTTCGCGATGGTGTTATCGGATTCGTTGCTGAATCTGTTGCACGAGGACATTGACCTTGCCATCCGGTTTGGCGTGCCGCCGGACAGTTCGTTTGTCGCGCGGCGCCTCGCGCCCAATCGACGCGTGCTGTGCGCGTCGCCTGAGTATGTCGCGACGCATGGGGCGCCCGAACGTCCCCAGGATCTGGAGCGTTTCGATTGCATCGTCCTGGGGTCGGCATCCGGGCTTGCAAACGAATGGCGGTTCGCGCGCGGCGCCGAGGTCGAGACTTATACCGTGCCCCTGACAGATTCTCGAGAGACCAACGACGGTGCACTCGCTCGCGAGTGGGCTGTGGCAGGTCATGGCATCGCGATGAAATCGATTTGGGACATCGGATCTGATCTGCGCTCGGGGAAATTGACGATCCTGATGCCGGAGTGGCGGTCTCCGGATGTCCCCGTGCATGCGTTGTATCAGCGTAGCCGGTACATGGCGCCGCGCGTCCGGGCGCTTCTCGACTTCCTGGTAGAGCGCTTTTCTACGGCAGCCGGTGACCTCGATGCCTGGTTGAACGTCGGCACTGCGGCAGGCTGAAAAATGGGACGATCAACGTTTCGTAAAACGAACGAAACGGGCCGTCGCCGATGACGGGCCGCTACCGTCGCGAAGAACGCGCGGCGCGCGAGCGCGCTTTCAGCATGTTGCGATTTGTCGGACTGGAGAGCGAGCCATTAGAGGGCATGTGTTGAAGGCGTCAAGGTTGGCGCTTTCGCGGCGCGTAATCGGCGCGTAGCTGGCCCGCAGTGTCCGGCGTCCGTCTGGACAACAGCAATGCGATGGTCAGGAAGCAGAAGCCCGCGCCTGCATGGAACGTGACGGCTGCGCCAAAGTGATCCCACAAGGTGCCGGCTATCACGCTGGACACGAGCGTGACGACGCCGCTCAGCAGGTTGAAGAAGCCAAACGCGGTGCCGCGCAGTTGTGCGGGCGCGGTCTGAGCGACCATCGTGGCCAGCAATCCCTGTGTCATTCCCATGTGCAGGCCCCACAGCGCGACACCCACGAGCACGACGCTCCAGTGCGTACCATGCGCAAGCACCATATCTGATGCAATCAAAATAACGAGGCCCGCGACCAGCAAGCGGGCGTGGCTCATCGTGTCAGCGAGTTTCCCGAACGGATAGGCCGACAACGCATACGCGACGTTCATCGCGACCATCACGAGCGGAACCAGCGCAATCGGTACTCCGCTTCCCATGGCTCGCAACACGAGGAAGGCTTCGCTAAACCGGGCCAGTGCAAACACGCCACCCACGACGACGACCCACCAATAGTTTTTGCCGAGGAGCTTCACGTTGTCCCAGCGGATCGGATTGACCCGCTTCATGCCTGGCTCCCGCGCCGGCTCTTCGATACCAAAGGTCAACAGGGCGACGGCGAGCATCCCGGGAATAACCGCGAGCCAGAACGCGAGCCGAAAGTTATCCGCCCACATCAGCATGATGACAACGGCCAGCAGCGGTCCGAGGAATGCGCCGATCGTGTCGAGCGACTGGCGAAGTCCGAATGCCGCACCTCGCAGATGCGGCGGCGTGACATCGGCCACGAGCGCGTCCCGCGGCGCCCCTCTGATGCCTTTGCCCACGCGGTCTATGACGCGCGCCGTCACCACGACACCAATGGTTGGCGCCAGCGCGAATAACGGTTTGCTTAGCGCACCCAGCGCATACCCCGCGACGGCGAGCCACTTGCGGTTTCCCAGGTAATCGCTGAGGGTGCCGGAGAACACCTTGACGACGGGGGCCGTCGCCTCAGCGATGCCCTCGATGAGGCCTATTGTGGTTGCACTGGCACCAAGGCTTGCCATGAGGAACATCGGCAACAGGCTATGGATGATTTCAGATGAAACATCCATGAGCAGGCTGACGCAGCCAAGCACCCAGACACTGCGTGGCATTTGTCGCAGAACACTCGCTTGAGGCCCGGTTTGCATTGTCTTCATCCGTAAGGGAATGCGTGTCTATTGAGGGAATTGCAGGGTATTCGAATCCCGACTATCGTAACGTCTCACGCAAAGTCCGACTTGCACAGGTTGCGCTTCGCAACTATATTGGTTGCGAAGCGCAACTTGTGTGAGGCAGTCATGGATCTCATCGATCTTCCAGCGAAGACCCGCGAAGCTACCATCATGGAGCTCCGTGACTTCTCCCGAAGGCTGGTTCGCGAACTCGGTTTCATGCGAACGACCCTGGCCGATAGCGATCTTGCGCCGTCGGCTGTTCACGCGATCATTGAAATCGGGGCGGCGCCGGGGATCAGTGCAAAGGACTTAGGCAACATCCTGCGACTGGATAAATCGAACACGAGCAGGCAGGTCGCCAGACTGGAGGCGAGTGGACTTGTAGAGCGCAGGGCCGCAAAAGAAGATGCGCGCTCGTCTGATCTGTATTTGACAGACGCCGGGCAGAAACTTCGAAAAAAAATCGATCGTTTCGCGACGGATCAGGTGTCCAACGCGCTTCGACGCATGGTTCCTGCGGACCAGCAAGCGCTGGTCCGGTCTCTCGCGCTGTACGCCGACGCGCTTGCGCAGGACAACTCCACTAAAGCACCCCCAGAAGGGGGTACGGCCACGCGAATTCTGGAGGGTTACCAGCCCGGATGCGTTGGCGATATCGCGAGCTTGCACGCCCGGTTCTACTCGGCGCATTGGGGCTTCGGCGCATTCTTTGAGAAGAAGGTGGCAACCGAGCTTGGCGGGTTCGCCGACGCGTTGCCGGCTCCCGGCAAGGCGCTATGGCTCTACACCGAAAATGGCCGGTCTCTCGCCTCGCTGGCCATCGACGGGGATGATGAAGCGGGCGTCGCCCATTTGCGATGGTTTATCGTGGACGATTCCCTGCGTGGTTCAGGTGTCGGACGGCAACTGATGTCGCAAGCGATGAAATTTGTCGACGAGCGTTTTAGCGAGACCTACCTCTGGACGTTCAAAGGTCTGGACGCAGCACGCCATCTGTACGAGTCATCTGGCTTTCGATTGACCGATGAACTAGAGGGAGCACAGTGGGGAACCAGGGTCATCGAGCAACGGTTCAGTCGTCGTTCTGCCGGAACCCGGCGGTGATCTGCATTCAGGCCAGCGCAAGCGGCTAGCCACCTTGCGCGAGCGGCTGGCCACCTTGCGCGAGCGGCTAGCCACCTTGCGCGAGCGGCTGGTCACCTTGCGCCCGGCCAGCGCCGCCGTTCAAATGTCGACGTCCACGCGAGCGCTGCTTCGATTACCCGCTCGTGGAGTCGACGGGGATTCCGGCGCCGCTGTCGGCCGCAGAGTCTCGCCTGGGTCGGCGGACGGTTCTCAACTTCCCGCTGCCTCCGCCTCCGCAGAAGAACTGATCGCCGCCATCGGACTCGAGCCCCGACACGCCCACTCCAGGCGGCATCTCGAGGCTCTCCAGGACCTCTCCTGTTTGAGCGTCGACTCGCCTCAACTCGCTCGCGTCATCTTCCCAGGTGCCGTGCCAGAGTTCTCCGTCGACCCACGTGACCCCGGTGACGAAGCGGTTGGACTCGATGGTGCGAAGAATCGCGCCTGTCTGGGGATCGATTTGATGGATCTTCCGGTCCCGATATTGCCCCACCCAGAGCGTCCCTTCAGCCCAGGTGAGCCCCGAATCACCGCCGCCGCCGGGAGCCGGGATCGTGGCGAGCACACGGCCGGTTTTCGGATCGATCTTCTGGATGCGGCCCGCGGCGATCTGAAACAGGTGCTGGCCGTCGAAGGCCGTTCCTGCGTCCGCGACGACATCGATCGAGCGCAGCGTCTTTCCGCTCGCCGGATCGAGGGCATTCAGCTTGTCTCCGGAAGCAAACCAGACTTGCTGACCGTCATACGTGACGCCATCCACGTGGTCGACACCCGGAAAGGGTCCATATTCACCGACGATTTCGGCTGCTGATCGATTCATGCTTCCATCCTGGTTATCCGATACTGGAATCCTGGTCCCCCAATAGTGGAACGGGGAGTAACAAGGTCGTCGCGAATCCCGGCACGGGTGGCGTCATCCAGCGACGAGCCCGCCCGCGACCAGACGGCTGCACCTTGCCTGTTGCCGCCAGCGAATCGAGTGCCCGCTGCACGGTGCGCTGGCTTGCTCCGAGCACAAGCGCGAGGCCCGAGCTCGACCACGACTCACCGTCGGCGAGGAAGGCGAGCACGGCGGCATGTTTCTCTTCGACGGGCCGCGCCAGCACGACGACCTCCCGTGCGCCGCGCGGCACCAGCGCAAACCCTCGCTTTGTCGCGCTCACGTCGGCCAGCGTTCCAAGCACCGCGCGAAGCCGCCCGATTTCGACCCGAAGGCGCGCGCGATGCGACTCATCGGCGAGCTTTGCCCGGAATGCCATCGCGACGAGCGTGTCCCTCGGCACGTCTGCCGGCCACGCTTCGCCCAGTGCGCGAGCGAGCGCGAACAACACAGGACGTGTTGCGAGCGGGACCACCGTGCGTGCGTCGCGCACGACATGACGGCACGCGTCCACGACGAGCGCCTTCGAAGCCAGTAACGTTTCAACCTCATCGAGCAGCAGGAACCGCTCTTCGCCGCGCGCAATCAGGCGCGCAGCGGGCGTGTTCAGCACGAGCAATGCGCTTTCGACCTCCGCCATCAGCGCCGGAATACCGGCATGGCGCGCGGCGCGCTCCGCCCGGGCGAGCGCAGCGCGCGCCGTCTTCGTCTGGATGCGTCGCATCGCGATCCCCGCGACGATCAACTCGTGGGCGGCCCTCGACGCAGGCGGGAAAGGCGCGGGGTCGAGCCCGGCGAGCGCACGCCCGGCCTCGTCGAGGCGCCCGATCAGGAAGAGGCGCCGGATCTGGAGATACCGCGCATGGGCGGCGTTCGACCGGTCGCCGTGCGCTTCGAGCGTCGCGCGCGCGGCGTCGAGCGCCTTCGCAGGCCAGCCCAGGTCGCGCGAGGCGAGCGCGATCTCGGCCTCGGCGACGACACACCTCGCGCGGGCCACGGCCTCTTTTGGACCGAAGGCGCGCGCCGCACTTCGCACGAGCGCCTTCGCTCGAACGAAATCGCCGAGCTGCGCCATCGCGATGCCTCGAAGCGCGAGCGCAGCCGCGTCGTCGCGCAAGGCGACCCGGTTCAGTGCGCCGAGTGGGTCCCCCGCCGCAAGCGCACGCGCTGCGGCCGTGACTAGCGAGTCCATGGTCTGGTCGAATCCCGCCACACTTGTCACTCCCACCGTCCGATGCCCGGTACTAATCTAGCACGACCACCAACCAGTACGTCCGACCGGCACGTCGTACCGGAAACTGACCGGACGACGAAGGACACCTAACGGAGGGAAGCATGATGACGACACACACCACCGGAACACGTGAAGAGTGGCTGGCCGCGCGGCTCGAGCTGCTCAAGGCGGAGAAGGACCTGACCCGTCGCAGCGACGCGCTGGCGCAGCAGCGGCAGGCGCTGCCCTGGGTTCGGATCGACAAGGCATACCGATTCGAGACCGATGAAGGAAGCGCCTCGCTGGCAGACCTCTTCCAGGGGCGCTCGCAGCTCCTCGTCTACCACTTCATGTTCGGGCCCGACTACACGGCGGGGTGCCCGTCCTGCTCGTCGATCGCGGACGGGTTCGACGGCTTCGTCGTCCACCCGGCGAACCACGACGTCACGCTCTCAGCGGTATCGCGGGCGCCGCTTGCGAAGCTGCAGACGTACAGGCAGCGGATGGGATGGACGTTTCCCTGGGCGTCCTCGCACGGCACCGACTTCAACTTCGACTTCAACATCTCGTTCACCGAGGAGCAACAGCGCGAGGGGAGCGTCGAATACAACTATCAGCGCGGCCGCCACGCCATGGACGCGACACCGGCCCCGGAGCCCGTGGCCCAGTTCGCGGCCACCTGCGGAACCGACGCGTCCACGTACACGCGCGACCGGCCGGGCATGAGCGCGTTCGTCCTCGAGGACGGCGTCGTCTACCACACCTATTCCACCTATGCGCGCGGAGTGGACGGCATCTGGGGCATGTACCAGTGGCTCGATCGCGCTCCCAGGGGGCGCAACGAGACGGGCATCTGGTGGCGCCGTCACGACGAGTACAACCCGCGCTGAGCCGGGTCGTGGGTGTGGTGGGCGCAACCGGCAGACGGGCGATCTCGCGAAGCATGGTCTCTGAGCGAGCCCTTTTCAGCGTCTCGGCGCTGCTCTTCGTCGCCAGCGCAGCGGTGACAATCGTCTGGTGCACGTCCATATCGGCGATGGGCGAGATGCCGATGCCCGGCGGCTGGACGATGTCGATGGCGTGGATGCGGATGTGCGGACAGACGTGGCCCGGCGTCGCGGCATCGTTCCTCGGCATGTGGGTCGTGATGATGGTAGCGATGATGCTGCCATCTCTCGTGCCCATGTTGAGGCGCTACCGCCAGGCCGTCGGCAGGACAGGCGAGACGCGCCTCGCCCGGCTGACCGCGCTGGTGGGCGTGGGGTACTTCTTCGTGTGGACCGCGTTCGGAATGGCCGCCTTTCCGCTGGGTGTCGGGCTGACGACGGTCGAGATGCAACTGCCGGCGCTGGCGCGTGCCGTTCCGTTCGCGGTCGGTGTGGTCGTCCTGGTCGCAGGCGCACTCCAGTTCACCGCGTGGAAGGCACATCACCTTGCCTGCTGCCGGGTGGCGCCGGGGCGCGGCCGGACATTGCCGGCGGACGCCGGCACGGCCTGGCGACACGGCCTGCGCCTCGGCCTCCACTGCAGCTACTGCTGTGCCGGACTGACCGCGATCCTCCTCGTCACCGGGATCATGGACCTGCGCGCGATGGCTGTCGTGACGACAGCCATCACCGTCGAACGTCTCGCACCGGCCGGTGAGCGCGTCGCGCGAGCCACCGGAGCCGTGATCGTCGCGGCAGGGTTGTTGCTGATCGCGCGTGCAGCCGGGCTCGGTTGAGGCGTGCCGGGCTGAGACCTGTGGTTCTCGACATCACCTTGTCCGCGGCGGTTGCGCGGGTGGCTGGGAAAGCATCGCGGCCCCGAAATGATACGAATGAGCATTTTATCGAGCATTTAAAGACTTATAAGAATCACTCCTTCGGCTTAAAGTGAAGACTCCTACCCACCTGATGAAGGAGCAACACCATGAGCCGCATCACTGTACCTGCAGTTGAGTCCGCCACTGGCGCGACCGCCGAAGTCTATGCCCAGGTCAAGAAGGCCGCAGGCAGCATCCCGAACCTGTTCGTTGCGCTGGGGGCGTTGACACCCGAAGCGCTCAAGGCGGTGCTGAATGCCGAAGGCGTGCTGGCTGCCGGCACGCTGAGCAAGCAGGAAGTGGAAACGATCAAAGTGCTTGTCAGTGAACTTACCGGATGCGACTACTGCGTGGCAGCACATACGATGCTGGGCAAGATGACGGGCCTGTCGCTGGAGACGCTCAAGCTGATCCGTGCGGGCCAGCCTACCGGGGACGCGAGGCGCGACGCGCTGGTGCGCTTTGTGCAGAACCTGCAGCAAACCAGCGGCACGATCCGCGCAGACGAGTTC
The DNA here is from genome assembly GCF_050436565.1 of Paraburkholderia sp. GAS42. NCBI lineage: Bacteria > Pseudomonadati > Pseudomonadota > Betaproteobacteria > Burkholderiales > Burkholderiaceae > Paraburkholderia > Paraburkholderia sp. GAS42. The sequence continues at coordinate 233,121 of NZ_JBNDML010000002.1, forward strand.
GCGGCGATCAAGGCGGCCGGCTTCACCGACGCACAACTCGTGGAGATCACGTTGGCTATCGCGTTGACCGTATTCACAAACACCTTCAACCGCATCAACGACACCGACGTGGACTTCCCGCCGGTCAAGTAAGGCGCAATGGAGCAGGCGTTCCTTTGTTGCGCCTGCTCCTCTCTAACCGAAGAGCGGGATGTGTCACGCGCCGCCTCGACGAATACATCGCAATTTCTACAGACACAGGCTGAAAGATCATGAACATTCGTTTCCGGGTGGCTGAAAAGAGCAGCGGGCCCTATCTGCATCTGGCATTTTTGAGGTGGTCCATGGTGGCCATCTTCATCTGGTTCGGGATACAGAAATTCACGCCCTATGCGGCCGACGCCATCGCGCCGCTGATCTCGCACAGCCCGTTTATGAGCTGGTTGGGCGTGTTCGGCGTGAGAGGTGAAGCCCGGGTTGTGGGGACGATCGAACTGACGACAGCGGCGGCTCTAATCGTCGGATCGGTGATTCCGGCGGTGTCCGCTTTAGGCGCTGCGATGGCGAGCGCCACCTTCCTCCTGACGACGTCCTTTGTTCTCAGCACGCCGGGTATTACTCAAATAAGCCCGACCGGTTTCCCGATCATCTCGACGCTGCTGGAGCAGTTCCTGTTGAAGGACATCGCCCTGCTGGCCGCATGCCTGACGCTGCTTCTTGCCTCGTTGTCGCCGCGTACCACGGCTTCGTGAGGGGCTCGCAACCCGCTGCCTCAGAGCGAGGGGACCGGCCTCGTCCCGCGCATCGGACAATGCCGAAGGTTCTGCTCATTCCGGTACACGCGCCGAGCGGCGCCAATCCCCCGGTGTCATGCCCATGCGTTGCGTGAAGGCACGCCTGAAGGCTGCCAGGGATTGATAGCCCACGACTTCGGCCACGGTTTCGGTGGAAGTCGATGGCTTCTTCAATTCGTTGGCCGCCAGGGTCATGCGGATATCGGTCAGCAAATCATTGGCAGAACGCCCCACCTTGTCCTGAAACTGACGAACCAGGGTTGCACGCGACATATTGCAAAGCTGCGCCAGGTCGGGGAGGGTCCACGGATGCGCAGGCTCATTGAACATGGCCGTCAGCGCGGGCGCAAGGCGTGGATTGGCGGCGAGGGCCAACAGGCCGAAAGGCACTGCATTCGACTCGCTGGCCGTGCGCAATGTCAGCGCGAAAAGCGCCGCTGAAAGGGCGTTGAGCATCGCATGGCCGCCCAGGTTAAACGTAGTCGATTCTGCGCGAATCAAACCGACCAGGGTAGCCAACTGGACAGCAGTCGCGTTCTGCTTTGCTGTATCGTCTTGCGCAGATGTTCGCACCACGAGCGTGGCGGGAAAATAGTCGCGCATCAAGCGATCGTGCGGGGGCGTGAGGACGAAGCGTCCGCAGAGCATATCGAGGTGTTCGCCGGTTCCAGCGTTTTCACTGACTTCCACGTTCAGGCTTTCGCGCGTGCTGGCCGGCGAAGGCGCTGCGCCGCTACCGTCGTGAAGCACGTGCTCCGAGCCGTGAGACAGCAGCACGATGTCTCCCGCCACCAGGCGTAGTGGCGCACTGCCACCTGGAATCTCCAGTACGGCTGACCCGCCAAGCACGACGTGATAGGGCATCTCGCCGGGATTGGCGCGCTCGTAAGCAATACGCCACGGCGCGCCGTAGGAGCAGCGGATTTCAAGCTGGCCTCTGACGGGCATCATGACAAGCAGGCGGCTAAGCCAATCCAGACGAGGCATGGCGTTCCTTGAGATGAGACGAATGAGCATTTTATTGAGTCGGGAAGGACTAATCAAGCTCACACGAGCGGCTTAAAGTGAAAGCTCCCGACCCAGCCGAAGGATTCCACTGCATGAACATCGGACCTGCTTCTTTCCCAATTGGCCTAGTTATTTTCTTTTTAAGTATTGCGGCCGCCGTTTTTGCAGGCTGGCTTGTCGACAGGCGTTGCAAGGATATCGAGCCGGCTATTTTTACCAGCACGATCATCGGATTGATCGCTGCACGCATATCGTTTGTTCTGCACTATCTGCCCAGCTACAACGGTAGTTTCCTGAAGATGGTCGATTTTCGCGACGCCGGTTTCGATACATTCTCCGGGGTCGCGGCAGGCATCGCGGTCATCGCGTTCATCTTCATGCGGCGCAGGAGTATTCGACGGCCGTTGCTTGTCGCCACTGTCGTGGGACTGGCGACGTGGGGGGCGACGAGCACGGCGACCACTCGTTTAAGCCATTCCGCCGCGGTGCCCACTGCGTCACTTGTCAACGAAGCGGGAACCACGCAGGCGCTTGCTCCGCGTGACGGAAAACCGCTCGTCATCAATCTCTGGGCAACGTGGTGCGCTCCTTGCCAGGCCGAGATGCCGGTCCTTGCGAGCGCCCAGGCAAGATACCCGGGATTGAATCTTGTCTTTGTCAATCAGGGGGAGCGGCGCGATACCGTGGATGCATTCATGGAAGCGCTGAATCTGCACATCGCCAATTCGCTGTTCGACCCCGAACTCAGCGTTGCCAAGGCTACGGATACGACCGCATACCCCACCACGCTCTTTTACGATGCGTCGGGGCGACTGTTAGAGCGTCATCTCGGCCGGTTTTCGCAAGCGACGTTTGAGGCGACCATCAGCCATTTGTATCCCGCCTCCGTTTTGCGTCCCGGTCAATGAGATTTCCCGGATGCCGGAAGTCGCGTACGCGGATTCCGCCCCGGATCACGTGCCACAAATCAATGAGTCTCACTGATCGAAGAACGATGAAGAACGATCCGTTTTCCCCGCCAGAGGCAATGCGCGCAATCGCACTTTGCGTCACGCCGTGCGTCTTGCTGTCGATGGTCATCGCAGTTGCACTTGCAACCGTACCGGTTGGCTCCAGTGCAGAGCCAGTCGCCGACAGGAATCCTGACGTTGCCGCGATGCACGCTAGATTGGCGGAGGCTCAGAAAGTGTCCGGCACGGCGAACACAGTCAAGGACACAATTGCGATCCGCACATACGGAGCCGCAACCTCAGTGGCTACCGCGAGCGAGCCCGGCGTAAGACTCGGGGACGTGCGCGCGTCGAAGAACGGTCGACGTGCGCATTCGGAATCGATCGACAATGTCGCCTTTGAACCGCGCACATCGCTGAGCAGCCGTCCGTTCACCGTGCGGGAGGGGCAGCAGGCGCCTGCGCTGCGCTCGACCATCGCCTACGTGGTTGACCAGACTACCGGGGAGCCGTTAGTCGACAAGAACTCCCAGGCCGTCGTACCGATCGCGTCGATCACGAAGCTGATGACGGCGATGGTTGTGCTCGATTCGAAGGCGCCGCTGTCCGAGCCGCTCGAGGTTTCCGACGAGGATCGCGACTTCGAGAAGCACTCCGGCTCGCGTCTGTCGATTGGCTCGATGCAGTCGCGTGAAGACATGTTGCACATCGCGTTAATGGCGTCGGAGAACCGCGCCGCAGCGGCGCTGTCCCGCTACTATCCGGGGGGGCGACCGGCCTTTATCGCAGCGATGAACCAGAAAGCCAGGTCGCTCGGCATGATGGACACGCATTTCGAAAACCCGGCCGGCCTGTCGAAGCTCAACGTATCGAGCGCACGCGATCTGGTGAAGATGGTCGAGGCTGCTTATCAATACCGGTTGATCCGCGAATTTTCGACGGATCCTGGTTATCAGGTGAATACCGGCAAAGGCGTTCTCAGTTACCACAACACCAATATGCTGATCCACGACCGCGGTTGGGACATCGGCTTGCAGAAGACGGGATTCATCAACGAATCGGGAATCTGTCTGGTGATGCAGACGACGATCCGGGGACGTCCCGTCGTCATGGTGCTGCTGGATTCCGTCGGCCGGCATTCCGATTTCGCGGATGCGGGCCGGCTACGCGCCATGCTGACGGACGGCGAATCGCACCTCAGTGAGGCCGGCACGGCGCGTAGCAGAAGCTGACGTTGTCCGTAAGTCAACTGGCCGGCGGCCCGCTACCGCTCCATGGCGTGACAGCCCGGGCTGCTGCTACAGCCAGCGCCAGATGCCCGCGGCCCAACCGGTGAGTGGGAGATGGGCCCAGGTTGCGGCGAGCCAGACGATAAGGCCGCCCAAAAGCGCGTGCAAGCCGAACCCGCCCAGCCGCGCACGGCCAGTTGTGATCGCCGCGAACGGCAGGTAGCTCGTCTTCGACTCCCATACGGGCCAGAGATCGGGCTGGAGCCGCTCCTTCTTCCGGTCCTGCAATGCGGCGCCGACGAGCGCGAGGACGACGATAGCCGCTGCGACGATGATGTTCCTGGCCACCGGGAACACGGCGACGTGGCACAGCCCCCAAAGTGCGAACGACCACATCATCGGGTGGCGCGTCACCGCGTACACGCCGCGCGCCGCCTCAGGGAACGAGCTGGGCCGACCGCCGGTGGGAAGCGCCGGGTTGCGGATCAAGGAACCCATCAGGAGGATCGACGCGATCAGCATGACCGCAGTCACAACCGCCCAGACGCCGTTTCCTACCGGCCATAGTGGTGCCGAAAGGGGCGCCTTTCGGTAAGCCAGGATCAGCCAGCCGAGCGTCAAGACCGCAACCAGCGAATAGACACCCTGGAACGCCGCTTCGCCAATTGCACGGACCAAGCGCCCGCGCAGCGGATGGGACAAGAGAAAGTGGCTGCCCACGAAGGCGACTGCCGCCGCCGCAACTGCGTTGGTGCTTCCCATTGGCCCGGCTCCTCAAGTCATACCGTCGGCTGACCGTATCGCCCTCATTGTCGACGGCGCGGTACAGGAATGTCCACTGGCCCTTGACCTTGATACAGGTCTCGCCCATCCGCCACGCTTGCACGCCGGGCGTTTGTTCTTGCCAAGCGCCTTTTCAAACAGCGGCACGAGCTTGATCACCAGCGATGCACGCTCGAATGATCGGTTCAGAGCCGATCTTATCCCAACGCCTTACCGCAACAAAACCTGGGCGGGTTCAAAGGTGAAGCGCAACACTGAGCTTGGTGGAACGGAAGTATCAGGTAGAGAAGCAAGTGCCAGCATGCTGGCTGCGATGCGTTACCTCTTTGGCAACACAGATTTTCCGCCTCGTCCGCGTGGTTTCGGTTCAACACCCACACGCCGATCGCGCGCGAGCACGAGCGCCGTCATCCTTTCTGCGATGGCCTCAAACGCCGGATCGTCTTGCGGCACATAAAGCCATTTTCCAAGCACTGGATGCGGCCGCAAGGCGGGCATTTCATCAATGAGAGCGGCGTGGCGTTCTTGCGATGTGCACACCAGCAAGCCGTTCCACGGCTTGTCTCGATCGGCGGCAACCAGGCACAACAGACCATCGATATAGGCGGCATCGCAGCCGAACATCCGCTTGTGAATGTAGGTGGAATCGCGCTCGAACGCTTCGAAGATCCAGGCGAGCGAGTTGCGGATGGATGCGGGCATTGGTGTGAAATCCTGCGGTTTTTCAGAACGGCGAAGCGGCCATACAGTGTTGTCTCAGTGACAGTACACGGAGCTTCTCACGAAAAAAAGCTGAGGCCTGCACCAAGGACGCCGGCTGCACACACCACCGCTGCAATACCACAGACAAGCCACAAGTAAGCTCCACGAGGCCGATGCTGATGAGGTAGTGCGGTGACGCTAAGCGCGATGAGTAACCCAACCACAAGTGGCAGCATCAACGCGTTGACCACCTGCGCAGCGACGTTCAACGAAACGAGGTTCGGCACCAGCCAGACGACATAAGCGCTGCCGGCGACGGAGGCTACATACACCCCGTAGAACCACGGCGCACTCGCAGGCCGGTCTTCAAGCGATCGCCTGTATCCCGCCACTTCACCCAGCCCCCACGCCAGAGACAGTGAGCAGACAATGGCTGCGACCATCGACGCGCCAAGAACGCCAGCACTGAAGAGGACGCGTCCAGCGTGGGGGCCCACTACTGTCGCAAGGGCGAGACTAATCTCGCCCACACTTTGTAAGGCGCGTTGTTGACCATGTCCCGATAGCGTTGCTGCCGCGGCGACAAGAACCGCTGCCGTCAGTAGCTGCGTGAGGACCGCACCAACGGCCGTTTCGACCCGAGCCGCGGTGTAGTCTCGCGGAGTGAGTTTTTTATCCGCTACCGCCGCCTGCTGATAGAAAACCATCCATGGATTGAACGTCGCGCCAATCAGCGCGGCCGCAAGGTATCCAAACTGACGATTGTCGAGCGGGAGGTGGGTCATTTGCCGGAACAGGTCGTGGATGTCCGGGTGCGCCTTCCACGCCACAACGAAAAACGTCAATTCGAAGGCCCCAATGACAATTGCGGCCTTGTCTACGCGGTTATGCGAGCCGGTGAGCACGACGGCTATCAGGGCAACGACGGCAAGCGGCAATGTGACGGACCGCGAGACACCATACATCTCGCCTACGCCAGCGACCCCCGTGAACTCCGTCACAAGCGAGCCAAGCACGGCAATGACCAGTCCGATCGCCGATACCCAGGCCCACACTGGGCCGAAGTTCGAGCGGATGAGTTCACCGTGGCCTCGCCCGGTGAAAATGCCAAGCCGGACAGTGAGCTCCTGGACCATGTAAAGCAGAGGAATGAGTAGAGGCAGCACCACCAGAAGTTGAAGACCCCATTGCGCGCCGGCCTGCGCCGCCGTTACGACGTTCCCGGCATCGCAGTCGGCTAGCATGACGATCAGTCCAGGTCCCCATAAAGCAACCCAGCGCAGACTGGGCGAGACCTTCGGTTTCAGCAGCGAGGAACCAGCCATGCGTTCTGAAAGGAAGTGAAGGTAGTATCCGGTGACGGATTGTAGCGCGCAAGGTGCTGTCGACAGGCATGCAACATCGAAGCAGTAACGCTACACGTTCGCGCAGTGGCGGTATGTAGCCGACACCGCTGATGCACTGGCCAGCGCAGCAACGATATATCGAGGATCTGAAATGGATACATACACCCTGTTGGGCATCGGCTTCGGACTGGGTCTGCTCATTGCGATGTGGGGGATATGGAATCTCAGAGACTCCCCAAAACCGCGAGTCGAACAACGTGTCACAAAGGGCGCAGCCGGTCATCATGAGGTCGAGCGCTCATGATCCGCGCTATTGGTGCCGCAAACCATTCTCACGAGGTGAATCATGGTCCCGAGTTCTGACATTCATCTGGTCCCGGCGAAACTCACCGCATTGCGCCCCACTCAGATGACAGTGGGTTACCGCGAGGTCACCGAGAAGCGCGACCACTGGAAGACACTCGGCAAGAAGGCGCGCGGCGAGGCCATTGCAGCGCACTGGTTTCCCGCTGTGCTGGGCCCGGAGCAGCGCTATTACATCGTCGACCATCATCACCTTGGGATTGCGCTACTCGAGGAAGGTGTCAAGGAAGTGAAGGTGATGTTGCTAAGGGACCTGTCGTGGCTGGATAACACGATCTTCTGGCGCATGATGGAGCACAACCAGTGGGTCCATCCGTTCGGTGCCGATGGCTCGCGATACGACTACGAGCACCTGCCCAAGATGGTGACCGGGCTCACGGATGACCCCTACAGAAGTCTCGCCGGCGAACTGCGCCGGGTGGGCGGCTATGCGAAGGATGCGACGCCATTTAGCGAATTCCTGTGGGCCGATTTTCTGCGCTCACGGGTACCGGTTAGCAAGATCAGCAAAAGCTTTGCGAAGGCGCTCGATCAGGCGAAGGCCCTTGCGCACACGCCTGAGGCCCGGTATCTGCCCGGCTGGTCCGGGATGACGGTCGGCCGTTGACGCGTCTGCGCGTCTTCGCCGCCGCAGGCCGGCGGCGGCCGCACTCCCGCTGGGGCGCTGTTTTAGATTTGCCAGACCGGACCCTCAGGAAAGCGATACTGATCGAGCGATGCCGCATGCATTTCGATGCTATAGCCGGGACGTTGCGGCGGCATGTAACGGCCATTGCGGATCACAACAGGATCGACGAAATGCTCATGCAGATGATCCACATATTCGAGCACCCGGTTTTCTAGCGAAGCCGACACGCAGATGTAGTCGAACAGCGAAATGTGCTGGACATACTCGCACAAGCCGACGCCGCCCGCGTGCGGACACACCGGCACGCCGTATTTCGCCGCCATCAGCAGGACAACTATCACCTCGTTCAAACCGCCCAGGCGGCAGCTATCCACCTGACAAAAGTCGATTGCGTGTGCCTGCAGCAACTGTTTGAACATCACGCGGTTATGGCAATGCTCGCCCGTCGCGACGCCAATGGGCCGAAGCCGCTGCCGGATGGCCGCGTGGCCGAGAATGTCGTCGGGGCTGGTGGGTTCCTCGATCCACCACGGATCGAATTCCGCCAGGCGCCGCATGTTCGCAACCGCTTCATCGACATCCCACACCTGGTTCGCATCCATCATCAGCTTCAGGTTGCCGCCGAGTTCTTCACGCAGGATGCGGGCCCGGCGCGCATCGTCTTCGAGATTGCCACCTACCTTCTGTTTGAAGTGCGTCCAGCCCTGCGCGACGCCTTCACGTGCGAGCCGGCGAATCTTGTCGTCATCGTAGCCGAGCCAGCCGGCCGAGGTCGTATAGGCCGGATAGCCGTGAGCGAGCATGTCCTCTTCGCGCTCGCGTCGCGTCTGCGCGTGGCGGTGCAACATCGCGAGGGCTTCATGGGGTGTGATTGCATCGGTCACATAGCGGAAGTCGAGACAACGCACGAGTTCTTCCGGACTCATGTCGACGAGCAGCTTCCACACCGGCTTGCCTTCCGCTTTTGCCCACAGGTCCCAGGTGGCATTCACGACGGCCGCCGTCGCCAGATGAATGGCGCCCTTGTCCGGGCCGATCCAGCGCAACTGGCTGTCTGACGTCAACGCGCGCCAGAAAGCGCCCATGTTCGCTGCGATATCCTCGAGCGTTCTGCCAACGATCAACGGGGCGAGCGCCTGTACTGCAGTCACGCAGATCTCGTTGCCACGCCCGATCGTGAAGGTAAGGCCATGGCCTGTGAGCGCCTCCGGCGAATCGGTTTCGAGCGTCACGTAGGTGGCGGAGTAATCCGGCGCGGCATTCATCGCATCAGAGCCGTCGAGTAAACGCGAGGTGGGAAACCGGATGTCCTGAACGAACAGCTTTGTGATCGTGGTCATCTTTGCACCCTCCGGGGGCGATGATTATCGATTTCCGCCTGGCGAACGAAGACGGCGCGGCATCGTGCATGCGATCGCGACATGCGCTCACATACCGGCCGCTCTCCAGGCATTTGCCCGCGTTGACAACGCCGAATCCACCTCCTAGCATGCTAGCATCTTCAATGCAAATCAAGCGCGCCGTGAGCTCTTCATCCGTGGTAGCGAGTGCCGCCAGCAACCCGTATGACGCATTGCACAAGATCAAGGGCGGCGAACGAGGCAGTCTGACCGACGCGGTCGAACAGGCGCTGAGAGAAGCGATCGTGACGTTGGTGCTGGAACCCGGAATGATGATCGACAAGCTGGCGGTCTGTGAACGGATGGGTGTATCGCGCTTTCCGGTTTCCGCCGCGTTGGCAAGGCTTGCGCACGCGGGCCTTGTCGAAGTGTTGCCGCAGCGCGGCACGCGCGTCAAACCGATCTCCCTTGAGGACATCCGTCAGCATCTATTCATACGCAGGGCACTCGAGGTCGAAACGGTGCGCACGGTCGCGCTCATGCGTGATAGTGCGACGCTAGAGGCATTGGCTCTCAATCTCGATCAGCAGCGCGAAGCGGTCACGAGTGGCCAACGCCTGAGATTTCATGTACTGGATCTGGCCTTTCACGGAATCCTCTTTGACTCAGTCAACCTGCCGCGGGTGAAGGAAATCGTTGCGGTGTCGCGCAATGCGCTGGATCGCGCGAGGCAATTGCTGGCGAGTCCTGAGCGGCTCGTGCACACGCTCGAGGAGCACGAGTGTATTTTCAAGGCCATTCGCAGCTGCAAGGCCGACACGGCTGCGAAAGCGATGCACGACCATCTCGATCAGGTCGTCGCCGAGTTGCGCCGGTCTGCGAGCGAAAGGTCGGATCTTTTCGAACCATAGTGACCCACGCCGGCTGCGATCGGTGGCGGGTAACACTTAACCGTGTGTAATGCAGAGGAATGCGTGAACAGAACCACTGTTGTGCAGCATCACAGGATCGCTGCACATGGGATTAAAGGGGCTTTGGCAATGTGTCTGGCTTCTCGTTGCGTCTTCAGTTCTGAATGGCGGCGTACGCGCTGCGCCTTTCCGGCTCGCTTCTTCGATGCGGCCAGCGCGCATCGCGCAATCGTCGTATCCGCACCATGATCCCGCTCGTCTCCGTCAATAAGCTCAGCAAGAGCTTTCCCGGTGTGAGGGCACTTCACGAGGTCCAGTTCGAGCTCATGGCTGGCGAAGTCCACGCGTTGATGGGCGAGAACGGCGCCGGCAAATCGACGCTGATGAAAATCCTCGCAGGCGTATACACCCGGGATTCAGGCGAAATTCTCTACGACGGCCAGCCAGTTGAGTTCCTGAGCCCGCGTGAGGCGCAGGCCATGGGTGTCGGCATCATTCATCAGGAACTGCAGCTGATGAATCATTTGAGCGTCGCGCAGAATATTTTCATCGGCCGCGAGCCGCGCGGACGCCTCGGCCTCTTCCTCGACGAAGACAGGCTCAACGCACAGGCGCGCGACATTCTCGCCCGCATGCATGTGCGTCTCGACCCACGCGCCATGGTCGGCGCGCTCACCGTCGCCAGCCAGCAGATGGTCGAGATCGCCAAGGCCCTATCTTTCGATTCGCGCGTCCTGATCATGGATGAGCCGACCTCCGCGCTGAACGACGCCGAAATCGCCGAGCTCTTTCGCATCATCCGCCAGCTGAAGGAGCGGGGCGTCGGAATCATCTACATTTCACACAAGATGGATGAGCTGGAGCAGATTTCCGACCGGGTCACCGTGCTTCGTGACGGCGAATATGTGGCCACCGTCGCGGCCAGGGACACGAGCGTCGAAGCGATCATCGGCATGATGGTCGGAAGAACGTTGACCGACGTCGCACCATTTCAGAGCACCACAGACAAGGGCGAGGTCGCGCTCGAGGTGAAACATCTCACCGCTGGACCGCTGGTCAGGGACGTGAGCTTCACGCTGCGCAAAGGGGAGATATTGGGCTTTGCCGGCTTGATGGGCGCGGGCCGCACCGAGGTCGCCCGCGCGGTGTTCGGCGCCGACCCGATCGAATCCGGCGAGATTCTGGTGAAAGGCGTGAAAGCAGCGATCAGGAAGCCGAGCGACGCCGTAGCGCGTGGCATCGGCTATCTCTCCGAAGATCGCAAGCGATTCGGCCTCGCGACGGGCATGGACGTCGAATCGAATATTGTGATGTCCAACTTGCGCAAATTCCTGTCGCTGAACTTTTTCCTGCGCCGCGCGCAGATACGCAAGACGGCTTCTCATTTCATTGAGCTGCTCGACATTCGTACGCCCTCTACGACGCAGCAGGTACGGCTTCTCTCAGGCGGCAATCAGCAGAAACTCGTCATTGCAAAATGGCTTGAGCGCGACTGTGATGTGCTCTTCTTCGACGAGCCTACGCGCGGCATCGACGTCGGCGCCAAGAGCGAAATCTATAAGCTCTTGCGCTCGCTCGCCGGGCAAGGCAAGGCGATCATAATGATCTCGTCGGAACTGCCGGAAATCCTGCGCATGAGCGACCGCATCGTTGTGATGTGCGAGGGCCGTATCACCGGCGAACTCTCCGCTCGCGAGGCGACGCAGGAACGCATCATGCAACTGGCGACGCAGCGCGAAACCCTGAAAGCGGCGTAAGCCTCAAGAGGTCAAGTACATGACACTGCCATCTGATACTGCGGCGCTGGCCGATGAGCGACGGGCCTCCGGCTTGAGGGCCCGCATCTTTGCGCCGACCGCCCTGCAAAAGCTGCTCGCCTTCGCGAGCCTGATCCTGCTGCTGGGCTTTTTCAGTTTCGCCTCGCCCGCCTTCATGCAGATGGACAATATCCTCGGCATTCTGCAGGCGACGGCGGTCAACGGCGTTCTGGCGATCGCCTGCACGTTCATCATCATTACCGGAGGCATCGATCTGTCCGTCGGCACGTTGATGACCTTCACGGCGGTCATTTGCGGTGTGTTTCTGACCAACTGGCACCTGCCGATGTGGACCGGTGTCGTTGCTGCGATTGGGACGGGCGCGTTCTGCGGAACCGTTTCGGGAACCCTCACGGCGAAAATGAAAATACCGCCGTTCATTGCCACCTTAGGCATGATGCTGCTACTGAAAGGGCTTTCGCTCGTCGTCTCGGCCGACAAGCCGATCTATTTCAATGACACTGAGAACTTTTACATGATCTCGCAGGATTCGCTGATCGGCCATGTACTGCCGAGCCTGCCCATTCCGAACGCCGTCCTGATCCTGTTTTTCCTTGCGGTCGTGAGTTCGATCACGCTTAATCGCACGGCGCTCGGCCGCTACACATTTGCGCTCGGCAGCAACGAAGAAGCCGTACGCCTTTCCGGCGTGAATGTCGATCGGTGGAAGATCGCCATTTACGGCCTGGGCGGGGCCATTTGCGGCGTTGCCGGGCTGCTGATCGCCTCGCGCCTGAATTCGGCCCAGCCGGCGCTAGGCCAGGGCTATGAGCTTGAGGCGATCGCCGCCGTCGTCATCGGCGGCACCTCACTTAGCGGTGGTTCGGGCACGATTCTGGGCACGATCATCGGCGCTTTTATCATGAGCGTGTTGACCAACGGCCTGCGCATCATGTCCGTCGCTCAGGAATGGCAGATCGTGGTGACGGGCCTCATCATCATTCTTGCGGTCTATGCCGATATCCTGCGACGCAAGAAGAGCTGACCCTGCACAGGACAAGATCAAAAACGGAGCGCCCAAAGGCTCCCGCAACGGCTGAAGGTGATAGCCCAACTTAGGAGGAGAACACCATGTTGAAAAGAAGACTTATCGGTGTCGCGATCGGCGTCGGCGCGCTCGTCGGCGGAACGGGTGTTACGTACGCGGATGAAGCCTATATTCCGCTGATCTCGAAAGGTTTTCAGCACCAGTTCTGGCAAGCCGTCAAAGCCGGCGCTGAACAATCGGCGAAGGAGCACAACGTCAGGATCACCTTCGAGGGCCCGGAAACCGAGGCTATGGTCGATAAGCAGATCGACATGCTCTCGGCCGCGCTTGCCAAGAAGCCTCAGGCGCTCGGCATCGCCGCGCTCGACAGCAAGGCGGCCATTCCGCTCCTGAAGAAGGCGCAGGCCGGCAAGATACCCGTTATCGCTTTCGACTCGGGTGTCGACAGCGACATTCCGCTGACAACCTGTGCAACGGACAATCTCGCCGCCGCCGCACTGGCCGCCGACAAGATGGCCGAGGCGATCGGCAATTCCGGTGAAGTCGGCGTGATCGTGCACGACCAGACCAGCCGCACCGGCATCGATCGCCGCGACGGCTTTCTGAATGAGATGAAGTCGAAGCATCCGAACGTCAAGATCGTCTCGGTCCAGTACGGCGGCGGAGACCATCTGAAGTCGGCTGAGATCGCCAAGACGATGATCCAGGCCAATCCCAACATCAAGGGCATTTTCGGCGCTAACGAAGGCTCGGCTGAAGGCGCGGCGATCGGCGTCAAGGAATCGGGCAAGAAACTCGTCCTGATCGGCTACGACTCCGGCAAGGAGCAAAAAGAGGACATCAACTCGGGCCTGATGGCCGGCGCCATTACGCAGAACCCCGTCGGCATCGGCAAATGCGTTGTCGACTCGGCGGTGAAGGCGATGAAGGGCCAGAAACTCCCCACGAAAGTTGACACGGGCTTCTACTGGTACGACAAGAGCAATATGAAAGATCCCAAGATCGCCGCTGTGCTCTATGATTGATGGACGTCGTTTAAGGCGCCATGAGAGAGGAGGAGCTGCGGCTCCTCCTTTTTTATGTCCTGTCTTATCATGTCGGCTCCTCCACGATGACGCCCACAAGGCAGATCGACATGACCGTACACAGCAATCCGCTGTTGCAGGACTGGCAAACGCCGTGGCAGTTGCCGCCCTTCGCGCAGATCAAACCCGAACACTTCGCGCCTGCCTTCGCAACGCTGTTTGCGGAGCATCTGGCGGAAATCGATGCGCTGGTCGCAAATCCAGCCGCGCCGACATTCGATAACACCGTAGCCGCGTTCGATGCCGCCGGCGTCCGGCTGGATCGTGTACGCCTGACCTTCGAAAACCTGTGTGCATCCGCGTCGCCGCCCGAATTGCAGGCAGTCGAGCGCGAGATGGCGCCGCTTCTGGCCGCACACGACAGCAAGGTGTCGATGCACGCAGGCTTTTTTGTCAGGCTGGATGCGGTTCACCGGCAGGCGGCCGCGCTGGAGTTGACCGAGGAACAGCGCCGCTTGCTGCAACGCTTGCACACCGATTTCGTGCGCACAGGCGCAATGCTGGAAGGGGACGCCCGCGCGCGCTTTGCCGCGATCGCCGAACGGCTGGCGAATCTGCACACACAGTTCGCGCAAAACATCCTGGCTGATGAATCCAGCTATCAGCTGCCGCTCACGAGCGAAGCCGATCTGGCCGGATTGCCCGATTTTCTGCGTCACGCGGCGCGCAGCGCGGCACAGGAACGCGGCGTCGACGGTTACGTCATTACCCTGTCGCGTTCGCTGGTCGAGCCATTCCTTACGTGGTCCGCGCGTCGCGATCTTCGCGAAACTGCATGGCGGGCCTGGACCAGTCGTGGCGAGACGCCGGGTCGCGACAACCGTCCGATAGCACGCGAAATACTGACGCTGCGTCAGGAGCAGGCGCGTCTGCTCGGCTACAACAGCTTTGCCGATTACGCGCTGGCTGACCGCATGGCCGGCAAACCCTCCGCAGTCTACGACCTGCTCAACCAGGTATGGGAGCCGGCGAAGGCGAGCGCCGAACTGGAGCGGCAGGCGCTAATGGCGCAAGCCATCGCGCTGGGCGAATCCACTGACATCGAACCGTGGGACTGGTATTACCTGGCCGAAAAAGTGCGCGCTGCGCGCTTTGCGCTGGACGATGCCGAGGTGAAACCGTACTTCAGCCTGGACGCCATGCTGGGTGCCATGTTCGATTGCGCAGGCCGCCTGTTCGGGGTTCAGTTCGTCGAGCAGACGGGCGTGTCGTTGTACCACCCGGATGTCCGTCTGTGGGAAGTGCGCCGCGGCGACACCCTGGCCGGTGTGTTCCTCGGCGACAACTATGCGCGTCCCAACAAGCAGGGCGGCGCGTGGATGCACGTGTATCGCAAGCAGACGCGCAACGGTGGCGATGTGATCCCCGTGGTGATCAATAACAACAATTTCGCCCGTGGCGGCGAGGGTCCCACGCTGCTCAGTTTCGATGACGTTCGCACGTTATTCCACGAATTCGGCCATGGGCTGCACGGCCTGTTGTCCAACGTAAATTATGGGCGCCTTTCGGGTACCAACGTCCCGCAAGACTACGTGGAACTGCCGTCACAGTTGATGGAAAACTGGGCCACGGTACCTGAAGTGCTGGCAAAGCATGCGCGTCACGTCACGACAGGTGAGCCGATCCCGGCAGCGCTGATCGAGCGCATCCGTGCTTCGCAAACCTTCAATCAGGGATTCACGACGGTGGCGTATACGTCGTCCACACTGATCGATCTGGCGTTGCACCTGCATGAAGATCCGGGCGGACTCGACATCGCCCGCTTTGAGACGCAGGAGCGCGAGCGTCTCGGCGTGCCGCGCGAAGTGGGTATGCGCCACCGCTTGCCGCACTTCGGCCATATCTTCGGCGGCGCGTATTACGCGGCCGGCTATTACGTCTACATGTGGGCGGAAGTGCTGGAAGCCGAGGCGTTCGATGCGTTCGAGGAATCCGGCAACGCATTCGATCCGGCGCTAGCTGAAAAACTGCAACGCTATGTCTACAGCGCGGGCGACAGCCGCGAACAGCGCGCCGCATTCCGCGCTTTTCGTGGGCGCGATCCGCAAGCCACGCCGATGTTGCGCAAGCGCGGTTTGCTGCCGGCCTGATCCGGGCCAAACGAAAACGGGCACTGCGGTGCCCGTTTTTTTGCGGAAGGCGCTAAAGCGCCGCGTCCACGCCGATCACCTCAACGGCCTTGCGCTCATAACCGCCCGTAGCGAGCAGCAGGCTGCGCGTGTAATCGTCCTTAACCTGCTGCGCGCGGATTGCATCGATGCCAGCTTCTTCGACGATCTCGCCGTTGCGCATCACCGCCACACGCGAACAGAGAAAGCCGATCACCGCGATGTTGTGACTCACCAGGATCATCGTCAGAGTGTGCTCGCGATGCAGCCGTCGCAGCAGATTGAGGATTTCGGCCTGAACGGACACGTCGAGCGCCGACGTCGGCTCGTCGAGCAGCAGCACGCGTGGCTCGACGATCAGCGCCCGCGCAATCGCAACACGCTGCCGCTGACCGCCCGACAACTGATGCGGATAGCGGAACCGGAATGCCGGACCCAGCCCGACTTCGTGCAACGCATCGACGATCCGTTCATCCTGCCGGTCGATCCCGTTGATCGTCAGGGGTTCACGCAACGTCTGGTCGACGGTGAAGCGCGGATGCAGCGAGCCGTACGGGTCCTGAAACACCATCTGCACGTCGCGGCGAAACAGGCGGTCGATCTTTTCTCCCGGCACGTGCGAACCAATCTTCATCTCGCCAGCCGCAGCGGGCGCGAGGCCGGTCAGCGCCCGCAGGATCGTCGATTTGCCTGAACCCGATTCGCCGACAAGCCCGAACACTTCGCCTTCGTCCACGTGAAAGCTCGCATCGCGCACCGCATCGAAGTAACCGCTCTTCGTTTTGAAGCGGACCGTCAGGCCTTTAACATCGATCATGCGACGACTCCCGTCGATTGTGTGAGCCACGCCGGGTCGCGCTTCAACACAGGCAGTTCATCAGGCGGGTTCACAAGCGGGGGATTCGCCGCAAGCAGCCCGCGCGTATAGGGATGCTGCGCATGCACGAGATCGCGCGCTGCGCAGGTTTCCACCACGCGCCCCGCGTACATGACCACAACGCGGTCGCAGAACGACATCACCAGCGGCAGGTCATGGCTGATGAAGATCAGTCCTGTGTCGTGCTTTTCGATCATCTCGTCGAGAATGCCGAGCACCTGCATCGAAACAAGCACGTCGAGCGCGCTTGTGGGTTCATCGGCGACCAGAAGACGCGGGCCGGACGACACCATCATCGCGATCATCACGCGCTGGCCCATCCCACCGGACAACTCGTGCGGATACGCATCGGCGACACGCTCCGGATTGCGGATATGCACGGCGGCCAGCGCAGCGACGATCTTCTCCCGCATCTCGCGGCGATTGAGTTTCTGACCGTGCAACGCGAACGCTTCGCGCATCTGCTGCGCGACGGTCATCACCGGATTCAGCGAGTATTTCGGGTCCTGCAGGATCATGCCCATTTGCCGGCCACACAGCTTCCGGCGTCTGGAGGCGGGCATCGTCAGCAGATCCTGGCCGTCGAACTTCATGGTCTTCGCGGAGTATTGCGCCGCGGGCGGCAGCAGGCCGAGCAGCGCGCGCCCGGTCAGCGATTTGCCGGAACCCGATTCGCCGACGATGCCGAGCCGTTCACCGCGCCTGAGCGTCAGCGACAGGCCGCGCACGGCGTCGATCAGTTTGCCGTCGTGCCCGCGAAAGCCGATGCGCAGATCGTCAATTTCGCACAGCGTTGGCGTGGTATCGCCGGTATCCGGTTGCATGTCAGCCTCCATGACGCGGATCGAAGACGTCGCGCAGACCATCGCCGAGCAGATTGAACGCGAGGCTCACCAGCAGGATCGCGAAACCGGGAATGGTGGCAACCCACCATGAATCGAGCAGCACGTTACGGCCGGATGCGACCATGAAACCCCACTCCGGACTGGGCGGCTGCGCGCCGAGCCCAAGGAACCCAAGACCCGCGACGGTGAGAATGATGCCGGCCATATCGAGCGTCGCGCGCACGATGACCGACGACGAGCACAGCGGCACGATATAGCGCAGCAGGATGCGCAGCCGCGATGCGCCCTGCAGACGCGCGACATGGACGAAATCGGCCTGCACGAGCCGCAATGTCTCGGCGCGCGAAAGACGTGCATACGCCGGCCACGCGGTAATCGAAATCGCGACTACCGCGTTGATGACGCCCGGTCCAAGCGCGGCGGCGAAAGCCAGCGCGAGCACGATCTTCGGGAAGGCGAGCGCGACGTCGGTGAGTCGCATCAGTACGTTGCTGACCCATCCCCCGAAGAAGCCGGCCGTGGTGCCGATCAGGAGGCCCACGGGAACGACGATCACCACCACGAGAATCGCGATCGAAAGCGTCAGCCGCGAGCCGTATATCAGGCGCGAGAGGATGTCGCGTCCAAGCTGGTCGGTGCCCAGCCAGTGAGACGCCGACCCCGGCGGCAGAAGCCGGTCGCCCAGTACCTGTTGCAACGGATCGTGCGGCGCGATCAGCGGTCCGATCGCGGCGACGATGAGCAGCAACGCAAGAATCACAAAGCCGAAGACCGACAGCGGATTGCCCGTGAAGCGCCGCCAGCGGCGATAAGCCAGCCCGAGCGCCGCCTGTTTGCGGGATGCGGGCGTGTCGCTCAGCAGCCAGTCTTTCCAGTGTCGGGGCGCGGCATTCATCGGCCAGTCCTGCGTTTGTGCAGCGTGATCAAGAGGGGGGCGCAAAAAAACCTCCGGGACATCAGCGGGCGCGTGGATCGAATACGCGATATAGCGCGTCAGTGAGCAGATTGAGCGCGATGAACGTGACGCCAATCACAAGCGTGCTGCCGAGCACGGCATTCATGTCGGCGTTCAGCAGTGCGCCCGTCAGATACGAACCGATGCCCGGCCATGCGAAGACAATCTCCGTTAGCACCGAGCCTTCCAGCAGATAGCTGTAGGTGAGCGCGATCACAGTCAGTAACGGCACGGCGATGTTGCCGAACGCGTGGCGCCAGATCACACGCCGCTCGGGCAAACCTTTCGCACGCGCAGTCGTGATGTATTCCTGGCCTAGTTGCTCGAGCATGAACGAGCGCGTCATCCGGCTCAGGTAGGCGACCGAGTAGTAGCCGAGAATCGCGGCGGGTAGCGCGATATGCGAGAACGCATTGAAGAACACGTCCCATTCGCCGGCGATCATCGAATCCACAAGCAGGCTGCCGGTGTGCGTATCGACCAGACCGTCGAACACGGGATCGACGCGCCCCGGACCCGAAACCCAGTGCAGTTTTGCGTAGAACAGCAGCAGGCCCATCAGGCCGAGCCAGAAAACAGGCACCGAACTGCCGATCAGCCCGATGAAGCGCGCGACGTGATCGATCCAGCGGTTATGACGCACGGCGGCCATCACGCCGAGCGGCACGCCGATCAGCACGCCGAGGATCGTCGACAGTGTCGCCAGTTCGAGCGTCGCGGGGAATACGCGCTGGATGTCTTCGATGACGGGATGCGCCGTCAGCAGCGACATGCCGAAATTGCCGCGCAGCACATCGTGCGCGTAGATCAGAAACTGCACCGCGAGCGGCTTGTCCAGACCGAGCTGGATGCGCGCGGCCGCATACGCAGTCGCCGACGCCCGATCGCCGAGAATCGCCAGCACCGGGTCGATCGGTACCTTGCGGCCGATCACGAACGTGACCGCCAGCAGACCCGTAAACGTGACAATGAGCGTGACGATCCAGCGAATCAGGCGCAATGTCCAGCGCACGCTGGCGCTTTGACCTGAAAGCGCGCGCATGCGGTCGAGAGTGGTGAGGGGCGTCGACATATGGGTTCCCCGGGCGAAGGCAAAACGATGGCATCTTCGCCTTCTTTCGCCTTCGCCTGATGTGTTACTGCTTGTTCAGATGTCGATACGACACGAGGTCGTTGATCGGACCCACTTCAAGACCCGTGACACCTGGGCGCGCGGCCACCTGCGAGACCTGCTGGAACATGATCACGAACGGCGAGCGCGCCAGCATCTGCTTTTGCATCGTCTGATACATCTCTGCGCGCCTGGCCGTCGAAGACTCCGCAAGCGCCGCGTTCGTCTCTTTGGTCAGATCTGGAATGTCCCACGAATTGCGCCACGCAAGCATCTTGTAGCTCGATTTGTCGGAGTTATCCGGATTCCACGCGAAGCCCTGCGCGTTGCTGTGAGGGTCGATGTAATCTGCGGCCCATTCGCCGATATAGATATCGTGCGAGCGCGAGCGGTATTTCGCAAGCGTCTGCTTGTTGTCGCCGGGGATGATCTGAACCTTGATGCCACCCTGCGCGAGATTGGCCTGCACGGCTTCCGCGATTTCACTGTACGGGTAGCCGTTACGCACATCCATCGTCACGGAGAAGCCGTCTGGAAGACCGGCTTTCGCGAGCAGTGCCTTCGCCTTTGCGACGTTCTGCTGATAGGGATTCGTGTTCAGCGTGCCGAGAAACCCTTCAGGAAGAAACGTTTCGTGCACCTTGTAGGTGGTCTTTGCGACGTTGTTCTGAATGCCGTTATAGTCGATCAGCCACTTCATGGCTTCCTGCACTTCTGGCTTCGCGAGATTCGGATTCTTCATGTTCAGGCCGAGATACAGCAGCGTGGCCTGCGGCACCGCGCTTGTATGCGCCTTGCCGGACTTCGTCAGTGCCGCCAGATCGTCCGGACTCAGGTTGCGCGCAACATCGACATCGCCGTTTTCCAGCAGCAGGCGCTGGCTCGACGCTTCCGGCACATGACGCAGCACGACGCGTTTCATCGCGAGCGGCATACGATAGCCGTCGAAGCGCTGCAACACCATGCTGTCGTTGGCCGTCCACTTCACGAGCTTATAGGCGCCGGAACCGGCCTCGTTCGTGCGCAGCCAGTCGTTACCGAGGTCGTTACCCTTCTGGTGCGACATCAGCACCTGTTTGTCGAGCACGGAAGCGGGCCACGCGCCGAGCACGTTCAGCACGAACGTCGGCGCGTATTTCTGGTCGGTCGTCACGCTGATGGTTGCGTCGTCAACTTTCTTCACGTTGGAGAGCGCGTTGTCTTTGGTGAGACCAATGCCTTGCAGCACCGCCGCCGCGCCCTTGTCGAGCAGGACAGTGCGCTGGATCGACCATGCAACGTCGTCCGCGGTCAACGCGTTGCCTGAGTGGAATTTCAGACCTGGGCGAATCTTGAACGTGAACGTCAAACCGTCGGAGCTCACGGTCCACGATTGCGCGACATCGCCGTTGAATTTCGACGGATCTTTCAGGTCGACGCGCACCAGCCGGTCGTAGGTGTTCGCCACATATTCTTCCGGCACCAGTTCGTAGACTTCGCCGGGATCGAGCGTTGTGAATTCGTCGAGGAACGTCGCCATGACGAACATGTCTTTCGGTGTGGCCGCCTGGGCGCTGCCAGCTGCCGCGAACGACAGGGTCAGGACAGAGGCGACCGCTGCCGCTGCCAGCGCATTGCGCAATACCAGTTTCATATTCGCTCCGTAAGGAATGGTGTAGAGCCTTCAAGTGAACAACAAGTGTTAAAGGATCGACAGCCGCTACATGAGACGGAGCGGACCGCTCTCGCTGTTGTCGATCATCGGCAGGACGCGTGAGCCGGGCAGCTCGTAGTGCCACCATTCGCTCTTGATGTGCGTGAAACCAGCGGCATGCATCACGCCCAGCAGCAGCAAGCGGTTGCGCTGCACGTGTTCGGGCAGGCCAGGATGGAAGTGCTCGGATTCGATCGTCATGGCGTCGAAGCCGGTGCCCATGTCGAGTTCGTTGCCGCTCGCGTCGAGTAGCGTCAGATCGATCGCGGTGCCCCGGCTGTGGTTCGAACCGAGGCCGAGATCAGCGACATAAGTCGGATCGGGCAGGAAATCCCACAGCACCTGTTGCGCTTCTGGCGGACGGTATGCGTCGAAAATCCGCAGCGTCGTGCCGATGGTCCGCGCGATCTCGACGGCCTTGCGCAAGCCCGCTTCGGCAGGGGTGAGCAGCAGGCAATGCGCGGCCTTGTAAATCGGCTTGCCGGTCAGGTTGCGATCGGTTGCATAGACGAGGTCGATGTCGACACCGTGGCTTTCGGGCGTAACGAGGATCAGGCGGTGTGGTTCTGTCATCGGAGGGGCGCGGTTGCATCCTGCATGAAGAGGGCTGGAGATCGAACTGATCGAGTTCACGCTGCCAATAAAGCCAGCGCCAGCTTAAAAAATCAATGGGAGATGTCTATTGAATAGATTCTCGCAGGTGCCGTAATGAAAGTCGATGCCATGGCCCGCAACTGGGCGGTGGCATATCTGTTCCGCGTCATCGCTAATGCCACACTCATCCGGAGCCTGACGCGAGTAGCAATAGAACAGGTGTCACGCACAATCCGCTCACACACTCGGATTCGCCTCGAACGGGAGACTCGCATGACCCGCACTGGATACCGGATCGCTGTGATCCCCGGAGATGGGATCGGCAAGGAAGTGATGCCCGAAGCCCTGCGCGCGCTCGATGCTGTGAGCCAGCGCTTCAACATCGCGCTGGCGTATCAGCATATCGAATGGGCGAGCCGCGGCTACTACGCGGAGCGCGGAAAGCGATTGCGGCACGTCTTGCGCGAATCGCTTCGCGCCTCGCGCGATTCCACTTAAGCCGGAACGTCCAGTTCCTCGATCGCGTCCACGCGGTCCGGATAGAACGCGACGTGGCCCTTGATCGATGCGACTGCGTCGTAGGGCGTCTCATACGTCCACACCGCATTGACCGACCGTTCGCCGCCCAGCGGAATCGAGTAGTACGCGCATTCGCCCTTGTATGGGCAGTAGGTGGCGTGGTCGGTGCGTTCGAGCAGCGTCATGTCCACGTCTTCTCGAGGGATATATAGCACCGCCGGATAGCGGGCTTCGCGAAGCGTTAACGCATTGCGTGTGTCGGCCAGCGTGCGGCCGGCGAGCGAGACCACCACACGCGCCGGATTGCGCTCGATGGTGATGGGATGATCGGGGCCCGGAATCTTCACGGATCGGGTCGGCTGCGAGACAGTGTTGGACATGACAACCTCGTAAGGTGGGTCAATCAGGAACTGCGATTGGAGACTACTGAGCTTCAGAAGCCGGGAGGCCGATATGGCTGCGTATGTCGGTTGCGCGCTTTCCGTGAGCATAACCCTGCCTTCGGATTTGCGCTGACGGTCGCAGTAGACCGTCAGCGGGTTCACGCTGTGAAGGATGATCGGCGGAGAATTTCCGGCAGTCCCCGGTTATGAAACGCGTTCGCGTCAAACCGCTGCCTCGATGCGTAATCTAGTTGGGTATTGCCGCAAGGAAAAGGACTTTGCAGGCTGGATGGCATGCCTGAAAAGCATGGCTAACCTGTAAGGCGTGGATGGCGCGGGCCTGTAAGCCGATGCCTGACCATGCTACGCACACCCGTGTGCTGTCAGCCGGTCAGCGCGCGCACACGCGGAATGACCTCTTCGGCGAATATCCGCATGTCGGTTTCGAACGGCTGGAATTGCAGCATGAGCAGTTCGATGCCCGCGCGATGAAACGCGGCGATGCGCCGCGCTACAGTTTCGTAACTGCCGACAAGGCCCGCTGCCGTGCCGCCATTCGAACCGACGCGCGGCGTCTGCGCGAAGGTCTGGAACATGACTGCTTTGGGATCGATGTTCGCTTTCTGTTGCTGACGCAACGGTGTGTCCTGGGCCGCTAATGAGAAAAGGTGCGCAAGATGCTGCTCCGCTTCGGCGTCAGACTCGCGCGCGATGACAAACGCAGACAAACCGAAGCGCAAAGGCGAATGCCCCACTGGACGCGGCCGCGCGGCCACATCGGCTATCAGCTTTTCGACGTCTTCGAGCGGCTGGCCGTTGATGAACCACACGTCGCCCTTGTCGGCGACCAGATCGCGCGCAGGCTCCGATTCGCCGCCAACGTAAATGCGCGGCCGGTTGCGAAACGGATCGGCGGGACGCAGCAGATAGTCATCGATATGAAAGTGCTCGCCGTCAAAGCGCGTACTTTCCCCGCGCAGCAAGGAATCGACCACGGTAATCCACTCGCGGCCATACGCGTAGCGCGTGTCGTGTTCGGCAAAGCCGATGCCGGCTCGCTCCAGTTCCGGGCGATTCCATGCGTTGACGAGATTGATCGCAAAGCGGCCGCTGCTGATGTGCTCGATCTGCTGCGCCATCTTCGCGAGCACAACGGGGTGATACAGGTAAGGCTTGATCGCAGCGATGATCTCGATGCGCGCTGTCAACGCTGCGAGTGCTGCTGAAGCCGTCCATGCCTCAAGCTGATCGAGGTCCGGATTGTGCGGATTGACCGTGTGCTGCGCGACGAGCACCGAGTCGTAGCCGAGGCGCTCGGCTTCGAGCACGAGCGCCTTGTTACGCGCCCACGACGCATCATACGGTTCGTCAGGATCCTGAAGCGCGGCACGGCTGCCGTGAACGAGCGCCCAGACGCCGAAGCGGGCAGGGGATGTCGACATGAAGCAGAAACCTCCGCGAAATAGCCTTTCTATAGACGTTCAATGATGCCTGAGCGATCGCGGCAAAGTATCGCAACGCGATCTAATTTCTCTCCATATCGATCGATGAAATGCGTATTTGGACGGCGCGAAATTGTTTCTATAGTCGGGGACCCTTTGTTCGTCATGGATCCCTTCCTATGCGCTTCTCTTTTGCTGATCTCTCTCGTTTGCGACGGCTAACCGTAACGCTTCTTGTCATCGGCGGCGTGCTTTCAGCGAGCGTCGCGCAGGCGAATGAAACGGTGTCGATCAGCTATCAGCGTTCTTCGACCCTGTTCATTCTGCTTAAGCGCACGGGCGCGCTTGAAAAGAAACTCAATGCACTGGGTTATGACGTCAGCTGGCATGAATTCTCGGCGGGGCTGCTGCAATCGCTGAACGCGGGTAGCGTTGATCTTCACGCGGACGTAGCAGACGCGTTTGCACTTTTCACGCAGGCGGCTAACGCGCCTCTTACGTATTACGCTGAAGAAACCTCTGCGCCAACGGCGCAGGCGATCATCGTGCCGTCCGATTCGCCCATTCACACGGTCGCGGATCTGAAGGGAAAGCGCGTTGCCGTAGCGAAAGGATCAGGCTGCAATTTTTTGCTGCTGGCGGCACTCGCTAAAGCCGGATTGACGATTAACGATATACAGGTGCGCTACCTTGAAGCGCCCGATGCGCTGGCCGCATATCGCGGCGGAAACATCGACGCATGGGTGATCTGGGACCCGTTTCTCGCCGCGCAACAGCGCGAAACGCATGCGCGTGTAGTGGCGGACGGCACAGGCGGTGTCGCGCAATACAACCGCTTCTACACCGCCACGACGTCGTTTGCCGAAAAGCATCCGGACGTGTTGCGCGCCGTGTTCGACGAATTGAACGAGACGGGCAAGTGGGTCAAGGCGCATCCGCAGGAAGCTGCGCAGATTCTCGGCCCGCTGTGGGGCAACATTCCGGCGCCGACGGTCGAACTGGCGAACAGCCGGCGCAGCTATGACATCGTGCCCGTCAAACGCGACCAGCTTGGCGAGCAGCAGCGCATCGCCGACACGTATCGCTCGGCGGGCCTGATTCCCAACGCGTTGAAGGCCACGGATATCCGCATCTGGACACCGACGGCAAAATGATTGCGGCAAGATGGCGGAATGCCATCTGTCTTCACCTGTTTGTAGACGTAAACGCTTTGGCCCGCGAAACGCGGGCCAAAGATCGCTTTAGCCTTGACTCGACTCAGGCATTTCTCGCTACGCCAAAGCGCTCGTTGTTCGGCGTGCCATTCAGATAGAAATTGCCAATGGTGGCTTCGCGGATGATCGCCGGATTGTGCGATGCGAGCACGCGCGCATTGCGCCAATGCCGGTCGAAGCGGCGGGTTTCGCTGGTCGCCGACGCTCCGCCCACTTCAAACAGGTGCGTCGTCGCCTGCAACGTTTGCTCGATGACGATCTGCTGCGCCTGAAATACCTGGATTTCCAGCTGTATGTACGTGTCTTCGTTTGCGCGACCTTCCGCGCGAGCGGTTGTCACGTCGTCGAAAGTGCGGGCGAGCGCGGACGTGATGCTCTGCGTCGAATACGCGAGACTCGCAAGCCGGCCGACTACGCGATGCACGAGCGGATTGTCGCGCGGGCTGGACTCGCCTGGAATACCGAAAGTGCGTGTCCGTCCCTGCGCAAACCCGACTGCGTCGCGCAACGCTGCGCGTGTAATGCCCGCGAGGTTCGCGATGTGCAAGGTCTGGTAGTACGCAGTAAGCAGCGTGTTGCGACGCGGCTCCGATGCGTTGAAGCGGCGATAGAGGTTCTCGTCCGCAACACGCACGTGGTTGAAGCGCGTCGTGCCGCTGCCCGTGAGGCGCTGTCCGAAACCATCCCAGTCGTCGATGCGTTCGAGCCCTGGCGTATCTGCCTTCACCAGGACGCGCACGTCGCTTTGTCCGTCGTGCGCGGCAACGTCGACCCAGTCAGCGTAGAGCGTGCCCGTCGTGTAGTACTTCTCGCCGTCGAGATACCAGCCAGCATCGGTGCGGCTGACACGCACACTGTTATTTGTCACACCCGTACGTTCGGAGACAGCGCCGCCGATAATCTGTCCCCGCACGATCTGTTTGAACCAGTGGTCGCGAAACGCTTCGTCGCCACTTTCAATCTGGAATTCGATAAAGCCGCCGTGCACGCGCAGGATCTGCGGCAGATTCGAATCCGCTTCACCAAGGCGCGTGATCAGGCCAAAGAACGACGTGAGGCTGATCCCGTCCCCGCCGTATTGCCCTGGCACGCGCAGCTTTGTGAAGCCGGCCTCGCGCAGCCATTCGACAGGCGCCCAGGCCAGATCGCGGCGTTGTTCGCGCTCGACTGCGCCTTCAGCAATGCGCGCGAAAACGGGCGCAAAGCGTCGGTTCAGATCGTCGTCGCCGAAGCGTAGCGCAGCATCGGCGACTGCGGGTGGTGCGGGTTGATCGGTGAGGGCGTGGGGCGCGGCCCTTGAAGCGGAGGGACGTGCGACAGATTCAATCGTGGACATGGGTTTCTCCAGAACGGAATGCGCGTGAAGGCAGCGCGCACAAAAATGTCCACGGTAAGCGAGGCGGGTGCTGTGGGGCAACGAAGCATTGCTTCGATTCTTATCGCACTTCGGATTAAAGTCGCAGACCTGCGCATCCAACCCGTCGATACACATAAGAAAAGCAGCGAATATTCGAACGCGCTGGAAATTCCCGGCGAAGCGTGCTGAAGTATCTAATGCGGGCAGCGCCTCAGGTGGCTGAGACCCCGGCCCGAATACACGCGACACGCGTCATCCCCGCACCTCGCACGACGGCTTCCGGGGGCGTTTCACCGCACGCGTCAATCGCATCCGGGCAACGCGTGCGAAACGCGCAACCTGACGGAGGCGAAAGCGGTGAAGGGATCTCCCCCCGCAGCAACAGGTGCCGTCGCTCACGCTCAACCGCGGGATCGGGCACCGGCACTGCCGACAACAAAGCCCGCGTATACGGATGCGCCGGCGTCGCATAGACCTCACGTTTCTCGCCAAACTCCATCACGCGGCCCAGATACATCACCAGCACGCGATGACTGATCGCCTTCACTACCGCGAGATCGTGTGCGACAAACAGCAATGACAACGACAACTCCCGCTGCAAATCCCGCAGCAGATTGACAATCTGCGCCTGAATCGACACATCGAGCGCCGATACCGGCTCATCGCAGATCACCAGTTGTGGCTCGCCGATCAACGCGCGCGCAATCCCGACACGCTGACATTGCCCGCCAGAAAATTCATGCGGATAACGCCGCAGATGCTGCGCATTGAGTCCGACCCGTTCGAGCATCGTCAGCACGCGCGAGCGCACGTCGGCGCGCGACACGTCAGGTTGATGCGTCAGCAACGGTTCCGCGACGATCTGTTCGATGGTCATGCGCGGATCGAGCGACGCCAGCGGGTCCTGAAAAATCATCTGCACGTCGCGTCGCAACGGGACGATATCGCGACGCGCGCCCTGCACGGTTTCCGCGCCGCGCCAGCGCACGCTGCCGCCGCTCACCGGTGCAAGTCCGACGATCGCGCGCGCGAGCGTCGACTTGCCGCAACCCGATTCGCCGACAAGGCCGACGGTCTCGCCGCGCCGTACGTCGAACGAAACGCCATTCACCGCGCGCAACGTCGCTTTGCCGGACCACGGCAGCTTGCCGCGCGGCACGTTGAAATGCACCTTCAGGTCGTTCACTGAGAGTAGCGGTTCAGTGCTTTCATCGTAAGACACGTTTTGGGTCATGACACTGCTTCCATGATTGCTTCTACCGCGCGGTGGCATGCCCGCCGCGCGCCGGGTACGTCCGCCCGCGCTTCGAGTGGAGGTGGCGATACGCGGCATGCGTCCACGGCGTACGTGCAGCGTTGCGCGAATGCACAGCCCGCACCGAGCTGACCCGGCAACGGCGGATTGCCCGGAATGGTCCGCAGCGGACGATCGTCGTCGTCAGTGAGACGGGGCAGGGCGTTCAGAAGACCGATCGTGTACGGATGCGTCGGGGCGGCGAACAGCGTTTGCGCGTCGGCCTGTTCGACGGTGCGCCCCGCGTACATCACCATCACGTCGTCGCACAGGCCGGCCACCACGCCCATGTCGTGCGTGATCAGGATGATCGCCGTGCCACGCTCACGGTTCAGTTCGCGCAGCAGTTCAATGATCTGCGCCTGGACGGTGACGTCGAGCGCGGTGGTGGGTTCGTCGGCGATCAGAATTTCCGGTTCCGATAGCAACGCCATCGCGATCATCACGCGCTGTCGCATGCCGCCTGAAAACTCGTGCGGATACATGCCGATGCGGCGCGCTGCGTCGGGAATACGCACGGTATCGAGTGCTTCGATGGCACGGCGGCGCGCTTCGCGGCGTGTGATTCCGCGATGCAGTTGCAGCGATTCCGTCATCTGACGTTCGATCGTCAGGAACGGATTGAGCGCGGTCATCGGGTCCTGAAACACCATGCCGATCCGGTCGCCGCGAATCCTGTTCAATGCTGCGCCGTTCATCGCGAGCAGGTCGTCTCCGCGATAACGCGCCTCACCCGACACCTTGCCGTTGGACGCGAGAAGGCCGAGCAGCGCCATCACCGTCTGGCTCTTTCCCGAGCCGGATTCGCCGACGATGCCGAGCGTCCTGCCCGCCTCAAGCGAGAACGAAACCTGTTGTACCGCGTCGACCGGTGGGCCTTCGCGGCGGCTGAAGCGCACGCTCAGGTTCTTTACATCGAGTAGTGCCATTTCAACGGTCCTTTGGATCGAGTGCGTCGCGCAAACCGTCGCCGACAAAATTCACGCAGTAGAGCGTCACGCACAACATCACGGCGGGGCAGAGCAGCAGCCATGGCATCGAGTCGAGCTTCTGTGCGCCGTCTTCGATCAGCACGCCCCAGCTCGTCATCGGCTCCTGTACGCCGAGCCCGAGGAACGACAGCACCGATTCAGTCAGCACAATGGTGGGCACCGTGACGGTTGCATACACAACCACCACGCCGATCAGGTTCGGCACGATATGACGCGCGATGATCGCGCGCGAGCTGACGCCTGTCGCCTTCGCTGCATCGATGAATTCGCGCGAACGCAGCGACAGCGTCTGGCCGCGCACGACGCGCGCCATGTCGAGCCACGAAAACGCGCTGATCGTCAGCACCACCAGATAGAACGCACGTCCGAACAGCGTCATCATCAGGATTGCGATCAGCATGTAGGGAATCGCGTACATCATGTCGACGATGCGCATCATGACCGCGTCGACGCGTCCGCCCAGATAACCGGCAGTCGCGCCCCACGCGATGCCGATGAACCCCGACACCAGCGTGCCGAGCAGACCGACTTCGAGCGACACACGGCCGCCCACCAGCGTGCGCGCGAGCAGATCGCGGCCGAGTTCGTCGGTGCCGAACCAGTGGAGGCCCTGCCATGTCGGCGGGAGACTGATCGATCCCCAGTCGCTGTCGACCGGATTGTTGGGCAGCAGCAACGGCCCCACAAAACACGCGATCACGATCAGAAACAGGATCACAAAACCCGCGAGTGCCGCGCGATTGCGCAGAAAGCGGAGCCACGCGACGGCAAACGGACCGCGCGAATGCGGGGCGGCATTGGCCGCACTGGCAGCAGCGCTAGCCAGAGGCGCCGCAAATGTCCGCGCGGCGCCATTGAACAGGCGGTTCATCATGTCAGTACCGGATACGCGGATCGAGCCATGCGTAGGCAAGGTCGACCAGCAGATTGAACAGGACGGCGACGGCCGTGATCAGTGCGACGAGGCCAAGCACGAGCGTGTAGTCGCGGTTGATCGCGCCGTTCACGACGAGTTGCCCCAGGCCCGGCAGCGCGAAGACGGATTCCGTGACCACCGCTGAGGTGATCGACGAAATGCACAGCGAACCGAGCAGCGACACAACCGGCATCAGCGCCGGCTTAAGCGCGTGCCGCAAGACGATCGTGCGTCCCGGCAGACCCTTCGCACGCGCGGTGCGAATGAAGTTGCCGGACAGCACTTCGATCATGCTGCCGCGCATCACACGCGCAATCGTCGATACGTTGATGATGACGAGCAGCACGATCGGCAGCACGCGATAGTGCCAGTCGCCGTCGCCCCAGCCGCCGGCCGGCAGCCAGCCGTGGCCGCTGCTTGTGAGCAGGATGGCGAATATCCACACCAGCACGGGGCCGAGCACGAACGGCGGCACCACGTTGCCAAGATTGCCGAGCAGCATCACGCCGTGATCGATCACGCTGTCGCGGCGCACGGCGGCCACGGTCCCGAGCGCAACGCCCAGCACCAGCGCGATCGGAATCGATATGCCGCCGACGCCAAGGCTCACCGGAAACGCCTTCCACACCAGGTCGCCGACGGACCAGTCCGCGTAGCGAAACGATGCGCCGAGGTCGCCGTGCAGCAGCGCGCCGATATACAGCAGATACTGCTTCCACAGCGGTTCGTCGAGGTGGTACTTCGCGTTCAGGTTGGCGAGCGTCGCCGCCGACAGATGCTTCTCCGAATCAAACGGGCCGCCAGGTGTGAGATGCAACAGCAGATAGCACGCGGTGATCACCGCGAGAATCGTCGGAATCGCCCATAACGTGCGGCGCAACGTGTAAGCCAGCATGGCAGATGCTCCTCGCGGTTAGTGCCTGATGAGGTACATGTCCTGCGACTGGCGCTGGTCGACGTAGTTGGTCGACGTATAGCCGCCCACGTAAGACTTCACCAGCCGCACCGCCGAATACTGGAACATCGGAATCAACGGATAGTCGTTCATCGCCATTTCGTGCGCCTGCGTGAGCATGGCTGTGCGATGCGCGTCATCCATCTGCTGGTTTGCCTGATCGACCAGCGTGTCGACCCTCGGATTGCAATAACGCTGGTCGTTCTGCACGCTGTTGCAGCGGATCAGGTCGAAGTACGACATTGCGTCGTTGTAGTCGACGAACCAGCCGTCGCGCGAGGCCTGAATCTTGCCGTCGTGGCGCATCTTCAGCAGCACACGGTTCTCGACGTTTTCGAGCCTCACGTTGACGCCGAGCTTGGTACGCCATTCCGACGTGGTAAAGAGCGCGACCTTCTTGTGCAGGTCGTTGGTGTTGTACGTCAGCGTGAACGTCAGCGGCTTTGCATCGGAATAGCCCGCCTGCTTCAGCAGATCGCGTGCGTACTCGACACGCTTTGCCATCGGCCACCCCGCCCAGTCCGGCTGATAGACGGCTGCGCCCTGCGTGCCCTTCGAAATCAGCCCGTACAGCGGCAACTCGCCGCTCGCGGTGAGCTTCGACGTGAGCAGGTTGCGGTCGATCACCATCGACAGTGCCTGACGCACGCGTTTGTCCCTGAATGCGGGGTCGTCGTTGTTAAGCGAGTAGTAGTAGGTGGCGATGAAGAGTCCGGTTT
Source organism: Paraburkholderia sp. GAS42 (assembly GCF_050436565.1). Classification (NCBI taxonomy): domain Bacteria; kingdom Pseudomonadati; phylum Pseudomonadota; class Betaproteobacteria; order Burkholderiales; family Burkholderiaceae; genus Paraburkholderia; species Paraburkholderia sp. GAS42. Next base: position 265,018 of record NZ_JBNDML010000002.1, read on the forward strand.
TCAGTTCGCCGGTGAACTGCCGGCTCAGCATGCCGTAAACGCCTGACGGAATCGTATAGGTGTAGTCGAACTGGCCGGCCTCATACATGCGCAGCGCCGTTTCGTCGCTTTCGATCGGCAGGTACGTGACTTTCGTGATCACGACCTTGCTGGCATCCCAGTACTTGTCGCTCTTCGTCATCACGAGGCGGTTGCCCGGCTGCCAGTCGACGAGACTGTAGGCGCCGTCGCTGACGATGTTGCCTGGCCGCGTCCATTCATTGCCGAACTTCGTGACGGCTGCGCGGTTCACCGGGGCCATCGTCGACATCGCAGTCAGCTGCGGAAAGAAGGAAGTGGGTGCTTCGGTCTTGACTTCGAGCGTGTACGGATCGACTGCGCGCACGCCGAGGCTGGTTAGCGGCGCCTTGCCTGCGAGCACCGCGTTTGCATTCTTCACGAACTCGACGAGCACGGTGTATTTCGAACCCGTCTTCGGATCGACGACGCGCTGCCATGAGTACACGAAGTCGGCGGCCGTCAGCGGCTGACCGTTGCTCCAGCGCGCGTCGTGGCGCAGCTTGAAGAGCCATGTGTCGGGCGCGGTACGCGTCCACGATTCAGCAACGCCGGGCGCGACTGCACCTGCTGCATCGATGCGCGTCAAACCTTCGAAGAGATCGAGACCGATCGTATTGCCGGCCCACGATTCGATATGAGCGGGGTCGAGCGATTCGGTTTCGACGGGCATCTGCCGCGTGATTTCCTGGCTCGCGGCGAGTGTCACACCGGGCGGGACGGTCACTGCAAGGGCAAGCTGGGAAGTGGAGAAGGCGAGTGCAGTCAATGCTGCCGACAGGGCGTACTTCGATTTCATTGCGTAGTTCAAGTGGCATCCGGACAAAAAAAGGCCGGCGGTGCACGAGGCACCGCCGCCCATCCCCTTCACAGACACGAAGAGGCAAGAGGAGACCTGCATCACATCGATAAAACCGGCTGCTGCGTATCAGAAGCGATACGTTGCGCCCACCTGGAAGAAGCGGCCCATGTCCGTATACAGCGACTGGTCGTAACCGGTGATGTCCGGCGTGGCCTGCCACTCGACGTCGAACGGCGGCTTGCGGTCGAACAGGTTGTTAATGCCACCGTAGATCGTCCAGTTCTTGAAGCCGCGATACGTGGCCATCAGGTTGAACTGGCTATACGACGCCACCGACAGCGTGCCACCATCGCCAAACTCCGCTGCTACCGCGTTCGTGTACGGACCCGTGTACTGCCAGGTCAGCGACGTCGTGAACTTGCGGTAATCCCAGGTCAGGGTCGTGTTGCCCTTCCAGCGCGGATTCGATGCGCCGAACGGCTGCAGCAGCGCGAGGTTGTTGCCCGCGAAGTCCTGCGTCGGCGATCCCGGGCTGTCCAGCTTGAAGTGCCACACGTACGCCCAGTCGCCTGCCAGCGTGAACGTGCCGTACTTCGTGCCAACCGACTTGCGGAAGTTCATGTCGAAGCCATCGGTGTCCAGCGAGCCGAGGTTGACGAACTGTTGCTGGATGTAGCGAATCGTGCCGTCCGGATTGCGGACCACGATGCCCGGATTGTTCGCTGCCAGCAATGCAACCGGATCGGCAGTGCCGATCACGCCGTCGATGTGGATCTTGTAGAACGCTGCGCCGATATCGGTCGACGTATCCGGCGACAGTTCGAAGCCGATGTTGTAGTTCTTCGTGTGCTCAGGCTGCAGGTTCGGATTGCCGACCGTCTGTTCCGTCGTGAAGTGCTTGGTCGGCGTGCCGCTCGGGTCGTTCGGATCGGTCAGGTTCTGGTGGCCGAGATACACGGACTGTGCGTTTTCCACCAGCGTCGGTGCACGGAAACCACGGCTGTACGACGCGTACGTCGTCAGCATCTGCACCGGCTGGAAGCGCAGCGCAAAGCTCGGCGAGAAGGCACCGCCGAAATCGCTGTAGTGGTCGTAACGACCTGCCTGCGTGAACGTCAGGTTGTGGATGATCGGAATGTCGACCTGGTAGAACGCCGCCGCGACGTTACGCTCGCCATCCACGGTCTGAACGTTTGCAGGCGCGGTGATGCCCTGCGAGGCCAGCGTGCGCGGATTGATCAGTGAGCTTTCGTGACGGAATTCCGTACCGAAACCGAGTCCGACCGGGCCGCCCGGCAGGTTGAACAGGTTGCCCGTCGACGTCTTCGCCGTAACGGCGTCGAGCTTCGAGATGGCCTGCTGGTCGTCGTTCGAGAACGCGCCATTCAGGCCGTTCGGCGTTGCCGCGGGATTGGCGAAGTTATAGACGCCGTTTGCGAGGATGTTTTCAATGCCGTTGACGTTCAGCGCATTCTTGAACGTCGTGTCGACCGTGCTTTGCGAATGGCCATAGTCGACGCCCCAGTCCCAGTCGCCGAATTTCGAGGTCGAGTAAGAACCCTTCACGCCCGTCGACGCTCTCCAGTACGTTGAAACCGTATCGGCTTCAGCAACATTGTTCGGGAACGTCAGGTTGATCGGCGTATCCACGCCGAACGGGTTGAACGGATTCGAACCCGAGACGATGCGCGGCAACGGCGATACCGAACCGGTCGCGGGATTGAAGACGTTGGTCGTCGACGAGATCGAAGCCGGGCCCTGGTACTGCACGGTTTCGTTGCGGCTCAACATCAAGTCCGCGTAGGCCTGGGTGTCGTCGTTGATCTTGAACGTGCCATGCAGCTTCGCGTTCAGTCGCGTCGTTTCCGGCATCAGCGAAGTCACGCCGGCGGGGTTGTACGTACACGATGCGCCGCCCGTGTTTGCGGCGCTGCTTCCCGGCGGGCAGGGGCTCAGTGCAGTGGTCGTGCCGTCGGGCAGCTTCCAGAACGACTGCTGGTTCGGGCCGAGCGGGCCGGCGAGACCGCCGGGGTAGCCGGAGAAGTTCTGCTGGCTCGTCATCGGACGGTCGGCGAGCGACGAACCGCTGTCGCGATACCAGCTCGCGGCGGCCGTCACGTTGAAGCGGTCAGCGTTCAGGTCGCCGAAGCCGCCGAGCACGCTGAACTGACCTTGAGCGTCGCCCGGATGCTGGGCCTTGCCGGCCTGGCCGTCGATCTGCAGACCCTGGAAATTCTTCTTCGTGATGATGTTGATGACGCCCGCGATTGCGTCGGAGCCGTACTCGGACACCGCACCCGTCTTCACCACTTCGATGTGGTCGACAACGTTGAGCGGGATGAAGTTGACGTCGAAGAACGTATCGGTGAAGTTCACCGCCATCGCGTAGTTGGCGACGCGTTGTCCGTCGACCAGCACCAGCGTGTACTTCTCGGAGAGACCGCGTAACGCGAGGCCTGCGCCGCCCGGCGCCGAGCTGTTCATGGTCGATTGCGACCAGCTGCTCGCGGAGTTTGCGGACATGCCGCGCAGGAAGTCGGCGACGGTGGTGTAGCCGCTTTGCTGAATTTCCTTTGCGGTGACGGTTTGAACTTCGATGTTGCCGGTCTTGTCTGACGTGCGGATCAGCGATCCTGTCACTTCGACTTTTTCCAGCTTCGTGGCGGGTGGTGTTGCTGCTGTTGCGCTTGCCGCTGTGGGGGCGGCTGCGCTGTCAGGTTGGCTCTGTGCGTGTGCCAGCGGGATGAACGCTGCTGTCAACACGAGCTCGGCTCCTATGATTCTCCTGATGGCCGAGACCAATCGCTTCTGTTTCACTTGCGCTCCTTCTTGTCGTTGAGGCGACTTCTGTTGAACGATCCGAACGCACCGCGCGAGTCGCGCGTGCGTAGTCGTGCGTGGTGATCAGCGAGTTCTTCGCTGCCGATGTCTTCCGACGTCGTCTCGCACTTCCCGTCCAGGGCGCTTCGCCGATTGTGTCGGACGCGCCTTGGTTATTTAAAGCGAGCGCAGCAAAAGCATGAGATGTGCCATGCGAACCCGCGCGACCTCGCGCCGGGCCGGTAGCGAGCAATTGATTCGCGTGCAAACGATTGATTGCATTAGGAAATTCTGGATACCTGACTGCTTCGCGACAGGCGACGCGACATGGGGTCGCCGTTTCCGCGCGTTTAACACAGTGGATAAAAAGGATTAATAAAATTGAATTAAATTAGAGTGGTTTATCTAACGCCGAATGGTGCGGGAATCGCACCGTAAGAATGCGGAAATTCCGCTTTGGTGCATTGGAAAGGTTTAATCCGATATATGGAAATTCACTAAAAAAGTGCGATTGAAAAGCGGTCTATTCGGAGTGTAATGTATGTAAGAAAACGACCGAAGATCCTGGCTAACCGGCTCCATGTGAGGCCACACGGCACTTTTCACGGACAAAATATTCTGGCATATCGCGTAATGAATAAGTAAACTATAAGTAATGACGGGGTAATGTGGTTGTCTATATTGAGAATAAAAATTGCACCAGTTAATTACAAATTCTCTATCCCGCACCAAAGCGGATATCGTTGCCGCGTTTTAAATCCAGGTAAAACACTCTAATCGGGTTAACTGATAATTACCTTTTGCAAATTGATTTGTTAAATGCGTGCGCGAGCACCGCTCCGGCGAAACGGCCAGCGGCGGCTGTGCGCCGCAACTAAGCGCTTGAAATTGCACAGCAAAGCGTACGGCAGCACGCAGACAACGCGTCCGGACCGCAAGCGGCACGGTTGAACCTGGTACGGCCTTTGCATAGGTGGGGCGCCTTTTTTGCCGGCGACCCACAAGGTGGCCGGTACCCAGAAATCCACCGTTACTCGACGGCCGTTCGAGCCTTGTTCTAATCGGAGTCCGCAGTGCTGAATACCCTCATCAACTACTCGATCCAGTCCATGGGTCTGATCCCTCTCCTCGCGTTTATCTTCCTGATCGGCATCGCCATCATCATCGAGCGCTTCATGTTCTTCTCGCGCGCGGTGCGCGCCGGCAGCACGCTCGAACATGATCTGAAGCTCGTGGATGGCAGCAATCCAGACGCAGCCGCCAAGGTTGCCGCGCACTATAGCCAGACCGTGCAGGGCGAACTCGTGAAGTCGGCGATGAAGGTGAAGGGTAAGAGCGAAGCAGTGGTCGAACGCGAGATCGAAGAAACGATCATGTTCCAGATGCCGCGCCTCGACCGTAACCTGTGGGTGCTCGATACGGCGGTGACGCTCGGGCCGCTGCTCGGCCTGCTCGGCACGATCATCGGCATGGTCGAATCGTTCAACGTGCTCGGCAATAGCGGTACGGCTAACCCGAACGGCGTGACAGGCGGTATTGGTCACGCGCTCACCGCTACGGCGTGCGGCCTGACGATCGCGATCATCTGCGTGATCTTCCTGAATTACTTCAACAAGCGCATCCGGATGACGGTCAACCAGTTCGACCTCATCAAGTCGCTGCTCGTTTCGCGTTTTGCTGCCTGACCCGGCACGAGGAGAGAGATCATGCGAAACCATCGCAGCCATTACCTCGGCGGTGAAGAGAAAGCGCGCATCGAGATCATCCCGATGATCGACATCATGATGTTCCTGCTGGTGTTCTTCATGCTCGCTACGCTGAAGATGATCCAGGGCGCTGGCATCAAGCTGGACCTGCCGCAGTCGAGTACCGCCGAACAGTTGCAGCAGACCGTGAAGGTGTCGATCGGCGTCACAAAAACCGATCAGCTTTATCTCGACGCGAAAGAGGTTTCGCCGGAAGAGCTGACCACGCATCTGCAGGGCCTGGTTCACGACGCGAAGAAAGTTGACGTCGCCATCGCAGGCGATGAAGGTACGAGCTACAAGAATATCGTCAAGGTGATGGACCTGGTGCGCGCGGCGGGCATCAGTTCGGTTGCACTGGCAACGAACCCGACGACATGAGCTCACCGGCCATCGACATGAAAGATCCGCAACGCCGCCTGCAAGGCGCGCTATGGGCATCGAACGCGCCGACGCATCACGGTCGCATGCCCATGAAGGTCGCCATCGGCGCGGCGCTGCTGGTCGAACTGCTGGTGATTTTCGGGTTGTCGCACGTGAGTTTCCATCAGGAACCGCCACCGCCGCCGAAGGAAATGCGCGTGCAGATGGCGCCGCCTCCGCCTCCGCCGCCGCCTGAAGTGAAGAAGCTCGAGCCGCCGCCCGCGCCGGAGCCGCAGAAGGTGGTGCCGAAACACGTCGAGCCGAAGCCGTTGCCCACGCCGAAGCCGCCGCCTGCGACGCCATCGCCGGCGCCGAAGGAAGCGAACATCGCGGCCGCGGTCAATCCGTCGGCGAACGCACCCGCGCTTGCGACCGCCAACGCGACACCCGGACCAGCTACTGCCGCGACGGGCGCAGCACCCGTCGCGCCACCCGCGCTTCATGGCGTGGTGGACGGCCGCGGACATTGCAGCTCGGTGCAGCCGCAGATTCCGCGGCGCGCGCTGGAGCAGGGCATCTCGGCGAACGTGATCGCGCATCTGGCGATCAACGCGGACGGTAGCGTCGGCGAAGTGAAAATCGTGCGTGTGACGCCACCCACCTCGGTGTTCAACGAGGCGGTGATCACGGCAGGGCGCGCCTATAAATGCGAGAAGAACGCGGAGCCGTACGTCGGCGAAGTGGAGTTCTCGTTCAAGACCGCGCCTTCCGAAGACGACCAGTAATCCGGCAATCCAGGGAAGGCCCTGTCAAGGCGCGAGCGGCGGCTATCCGCTGCCCTCGCGCGCAACCGAAGGTCCGCGCGCCGGTTACGAACCGGCGCGCATCCTCACGCAAGCAGAATGAAAATACTCGACATGATTCGAGGCCCGCGCGCGCTGCTCGACCCGCATCGACGCGTTGAGGCCGCGCTGATGCTTGCCTGCGCGGTCGTGGCCGCGATGTTGCCCGCCGCGCCCGCCGTAGCGAAGAGCGCGATTGCGCAGTACGACGAGCCGAAATATCCGGCTGGCTTTACGCATTTCGACTACGCCGATCCGTCGGCGTCGTCGGATGGCGTGCTCAATTTCCAGAACTTCGACGAAGCGCAGAGCTACGATTCGCTGAATCCGTTTCTCGTGCGCGGCTCGCCGGCGCCCGACATCCTGCATCTGATGTTCGACACGCTGATGCAGCGCAGCTGGGACGAACTCGCCTCCGAGTACCCGTTGATCGCCGACGACGTCGAGATCGCGTCGGACGGTTTGTCGGCGGTCTTTCACATCAACCCGAATGCGCGCTTTTCGAACGGCGACCCGATCACGGCCACGGACGTCAAATTCTCGTTCGACACGCTGACGAGTCCGCAGGCTTCGCCGCTCTATAACTCGCAATTCGCCGCGATCCGCCGGGCGACCGTGCTCGATGCGTCGCGCGTGCGGTTCGATTTCAAACGCGCGGAACGCAACGCGCCGCTGATTGCAGGCGACCTGCCGGTGTTTTCAGCGAAGTGGGGTATGCAGCCCGACGGCAAGCACACGCCGTTCGACCAGCTGACGAACCTACCGCCGGTTTCGAGCGGCGCGTATCTGATCGAGCAGCGCAGGAACGACAAGCAGATCGTCTATCGTCGCAATCCGCATTACTGGGCGGCTGATCTGCCGTCGCGGCGCGGCATGTTCCACTTCGCGCGCATCACGTTCAAGCTGTATCTCGACCACTACACGCAGCTCGAATCGTTCAAGGCGGGCGACACCGATGTGGAGATCGAGTACAGCTCGATGCAGTGGGCCCGCAAATACATCGGCAAGAACTTCGACAACGGCATGCTGAAACGCGGCATGTTTCCGAATCACGGCCCGCAGATGCAGGGCCTGATGTTCAATACGCGCAAGCCGATGTTTCAGGACGCGCGCGTGCGCCACGCGCTGGCGTTTGCGTTCGACTACGACTGGCTGAACCGGATGACGTTCTACGGACAGTACAAACGTCTGAACAGCTATTTCGACGACAGTCCCTTTGCGGCACAGGGCGAGCCGAGCGAAGCGGAGCTTGCGCTGCTCGCGCCGTACCGCGCGAGCCTGCCGGCAAGCGTATTCGGACCGATGGTCAAACAGCCGGACACGATCGCGCCGCACACATTGCGCGACAACCTGCGCGAGGCGCGCGATCTGCTCGCCTCCGCTGGCTGGCACGTCCAGGACGGCCAGTTGCGTGACGCGCACGGCACGCCGATGTCGATCGAGATCATCGACGATCAGCCCGGCATGGACCGCGTGCTGCTTGCGTATATCCGCAATCTCCAGTTGCTCGGCATCGACGCGCATATGCGTGAAGTCGATAGCGCGCTGTATCAGAAGCGCATCGATAACTTCGAATACGACATGACGACGTATATCTACCCGACGGTGACGATTCCCGGCGTCGAGCTGGAACGGCGCTTCGGTAGCGCGGCGGCAACGCAGATCGGCGCGGAGAACTTCCCGGGCGTCCGTTCGCCGGCAGTCGATGCGCTGGTTCACGCGGTATTGCGCGCGAATACGCTCGACGAACTGCAAACCGCGACGCATGCGCTCGACCGCGTTCTCATCAACGGCTACTACATGATTCCCGAGTATTACGCGCCGAATGCACGCATCGCCTTCAAAAACTCGCTCGGCGTGCCAGCGGTATGGCCGAGCACGTATCAGGCCGAAGACTGGGTGATCGACTACTGGTACAGGAAAGCGCCTTCGGGCGCGGGCCCTGTCGCATCGGTGCAGTAAGGAGACCCGTTCATGTTTGTCTACATCCTTAAACGGCTGATGCTGATGGTGCCGACGCTCATCGGCGTCGTGACGCTGACGTTCGTCGTCACGCAGTTTGTGCCTGGCGGCCCTGTCGAGCAGATCATGACGCAGCTTCGTCACGGTTCGCGGCAGGGCGGCGAAGCGGGATCCGGCGGCGGCTATCACGGCAGTCAGGGCGTCGATCCGCAACAGGTCGAGCAGATCAAGAAGCAGTTCGGCTTCGACAAGCCGCCGGTCGAACGCTACGCGATGATGCTGAAGCACTACGCGAGCTTCGATCTCGGGCAGTCGTATTACCACCATCAAAGCGTGTGGGGCGTGATCCGCTCGAAGTTGCCCGTTTCGATCACACTCGGTTTATGGACGGTGATGCTCACCTATCTGGTGTCCGTGCCGCTTGGCATTGCGAAGGCGGTGCGCAACGGCTCGCGCTTCGATACGGTCACGAGCGTGATGGTGCTCGCGGGCTACGCGATCCCGGGCTTCGTATTCGGCGTGCTGCTGCTGATGCTGTTCGGCGGTGGCACGATGTGGCAGGTATTCCCGATGCGCGGCCTCACATCCGACAACTTCGACGATCTGAGCGCGATCGGCAAGCTGCTCGATTATCTGTGGCATATCGTGTTGCCGGTGACGGCTTCGGTGGTCGGCAACTTTGCGATCGTCACCATCCTGACGAAAAACACCTTCCTCGAAGAGATTGGCCGGCAGTACGTGCTGACCGCGCGTGCAAAGGGCGCGCCGCGCCGCGACGTGTTGTGGAAACACGTTCTGCGCAATGCGGCGATTCCGCTTTTGACGGGCTTGCCAGCCGCGTTCGTCGGTGCGTTCCTGAATGGCAACCTGCTGATTGAAACGCTGTTCTCGCTCGATGGCATGGGCCAGCTTTCCTACGATTCGGTGATCCGCCGCGACTATCCCGTCGTGCTCGGTTCGCTATTCCTGTTCACGCTGATCGCTCTCGTGACGAAACTTATTGCTGACGTCTGCTATGTCCTCGTCGACCCCCGCATCCAGTTCAACAGCCTGGACCGATAAGCTGAAGAGCGGCACGCTGCCGGTCTCCGTGTCGCCAGGGCGGCGCGTATGGCAACGCTTCAGGCGCCAGAAGCTCGGCTACTGGAGTCTGATCGTGTTCGTGACGCTGTTCGTCCTGAGCCTTCTCGGCGAAGTGCTGGCGAATGACCGGCCGCTCATCGTCCGTTATGAGGGCCACTACTACTTTCCGATCGTGAAGGACTATCCGGAGACGCTTTTCGGTGGCGACTTCGCCGCGCGCGCGAATTACCTCGATCCGTTCATCCGGTCGCGGCTTGCCGCAGGCAACAATTTCGCCGTCTATCCGCCGAACCACTACCACTACGACACGATCGACTATTTCGCTTCGCGTCCTTATCCGGCTTCGCCGTCGGGCACGAACTGGCTCGGCACCGACCAGTTCGGCCGTGATGTGCTGGCGCGTCTGTTGTATGGCTTCAGGTTGTCGGTGCTGATGGCGATGGCGCTGACTGCGTCGGGCGTGTTCTTCGGCGTGCTTGCCGGCGCGATTCAGGGGTTCTATGGCGGACGCACCGACCTTGTCGGGCAACGGTTGATCGAGATATGGAGTTCGATGCCGGACCTGTATCTGCTGATCATCTTCGCGTCGATCTTCGAGCCGAGCCTGTTGCTGCTGTTCATTCTGCTGTCGATGTTCGGCTGGCTCGTGCTGTCCGACTACGTGCGCGCTGAATTCCTGCGTAACCGTTCTCTCGACTATGTGCGTGCAGCGCGCACGATGGGTTTGAGTAACTGGCAGATCATCTGGCGTCACTTGCTGCCGAACAGTCTCACGCCGGTCATTACCTTTCTGCCGTTCCGTATGAGCGCGGCTATTCTCTCGCTGACGAGCCTGGATTTTCTCGGCCTCGGCGTTGCGCCGCCCACGCCGAGTCTTGGCGAACTGCTTCAGGAAGGGAAGAACAATCTGGATGCATGGTGGATTTCGATGTCGGCATTTGCTGCGCTGGTGATCACGCTGTTGCTCCTGACGTTCATGGGCGATGCGTTGCGTAACGCGCTCGACACGCGCTCGCGCAATTCGGCATTCGGTGGAGGCAAGTGATGAGCACACCGCCGAACAGACCCCTGCTGGAAATCGACAGCCTGTCGATCCGTTTCGACGAAAAGTCGGTCGTACGCAATCTCGATCTGACGATCGCGCGTGGTGAACGCGTCGCGCTGGTCGGCGAATCGGGGTCGGGCAAGAGCGTCACTGCGCTTTCGATCCTGCGTCTCGTCGAACAGGCTCAGGTGAGTGGCCGTATCCTGCTCGACGGCGATGATCTGCTGAAAAAGTCAGAGCAGCAGATGCGTGGCGTGCGCGGGGCGGATGTCGCGATGGTCTTTCAGGAGCCGATGACCGCGCTCAATCCGCTGTTCACGATTGGTCAGCAGATCGCTGAAAGCCTGCGGCTTCATGAAGGGTTGCGGCCCAACGCGGCACGTACGCGCGGCATCGAACTGCTGCATCGCACGGGCATTCCCGAGCCGGAGCGTCGCATCGACAGCTATCCGCACCAGCTTTCCGGCGGCCAGCGCCAGCGCGCGATGATCGCGATGGCGCTCGCGTGCCGGCCGCGGCTGCTCCTCGCTGACGAGCCGACCACCGCGCTCGACGTCACCGTGCGCCAGCAGATCATCGATCTGCTGATCGAACTGCAGGAACAGGAAGCCGCCGAGCGGGGCATGGCGGTGCTGCTGATCACGCACGACCTGAACCTCGTGCGGCGTTTCGCGCAGCGTGTCGCGGTGATGGAGAAGGGCGTACTCGTCGAAACCGCGCCTACCGCGCGACTCTTCAGCGCGCCGCAGCATCCCTATACGAAACGACTGCTCGACAGCGAACCGCGTCGCGTGGTGGCGCCGGTGCCCGACCATGCGCGTCGCGTGCTCGAAGTGCAGGGCCTCGCCGTCGATTACCGGATTCCAGGCAAAGGGTGGCGTTCGCTCGTCGGCAACACGTTCTTCCGCGCGCTGGAGGATGTCGATCTGACGCTGCGTCGCGGGGAAACGCTTGGCATCGTCGGCGAATCGGGTTCGGGCAAGTCGACGCTTGCATCGACGCTACTCGGTCTGCAACGCCCGACTGCCGGCCATGTGCATATCGATGGTCAGCCGCTCTCCACACTGCGCACCAGCAGTTCGCGCCGCAGGCTGTATTCGACGATGCAGGTGGTGTTTCAGGACCCCTTTGGCTCGCTGTCGCCGCGTATGACGGTCGAGCAGGTCGTCGGTGAATGGCTCGCCGTGCATCGCCCGGACGTGACGCCAGCGGCGCGTCGTGCACGCGTGGCGTCGCTGCTGGAGGAAGTCGGCATGCCGCCGGAGTCGATGCTGCGCTATCCGCACGAGTTTTCCGGCGGCCAGCGGCAGCGGATAGCGATTGCGCGCGCGCTAGCTGTCGAGCCGCAGTTGATGGTGCTCGACGAGCCGACCAGCGCGCTCGACGTGTCGATCCAGCAGCAGGTCCTGAATCTCCTGACCAGCCTGCAGAAAAAGTACCAGTTAAGTTATCTCTTCATTACGCACGATCTGGCAGTGATGCGCGCAATGGCGCATCGTGTGATTGTGATGAAGTCCGGTAGGATTGTGGAAGCGGGCGACACGCTCGACGTGCTGAACGCGCCGTCACATCCTTATACCCAGTCGCTGCTGGCCGCTTCGATGCTGGCGCCGCAGGAGGCTGTCCCGGAGGTACTGCAATGAGTGATACACGCTGGGCGCAGGCCGCCCGCGCGTTGAGAACAGACGCGGATTTCTGGTCATTGCGCATCGTCGACGAAGAGATCGTCGATCACGCGGTGCGCAACGACGTCGTGCAGCCGTTGCGCACGCAACGGGAACGCGGCGCGATGCTGGTCGCGTGGGTCGGCGCAGGCGCCGGTTATGCGGCGAGCGCGGACATGTCGCTTGCCGGCCTTCAGGCGGCGCTGGACATCGCGGTTCAGCGGGCGCGGGCGAGTGCGGATGTGTCGTTGATCGACCATCGCGCGGTGGCGAGGCATCCGTTGAGCGGACAGTACGCGTCGCCGAATGCGGAACACGCGCTGCCGACCCGGCGGGAGTGGCTCGATCGTCTGTCGCACGAATGCGCGGCCGCGCGGGTCGACGACCGGATCGTCGAACGCACGGCATCCGTTCAGATCGTGCATGGCGAGCAGACGTATCTGACCAGCGACGGCGCGCAGATCGACCAGCGCTTTCGCATGCTGATGCCACAGATGAGCGTCGCAGCGCACGAGAAGGGCGACACACAGGTGCGCACGCTCGGCGGCGACTACGGCACGCTTGCGCAGGGCGGCATCGAGATTCTTGATCGCTATGGTTTCAACGGCGGCGGTGCACGGCTCGCGCATGAAGCATTACACCTGCTTGCTGCGCCGAATTGCCCGTCGGGGCCGCGTGACCTGCTGTTGATGCCGGATCAGATGATGCTGCAGATTCATGAGTCGATTGGTCATCCGCTCGAACTCGACCGCATTCTCGGCGACGAACGCAACTTCGCGGGCTCCAGCTTTGTGAAGCCGGATATGTTCGGTTCGTATCGCTATGGCTCCAACCTGCTAAACGTCACGTTCGACCCGGAATTGCGGGAAGAGGCGGCTTCCTACGCGTTCGACGACGACGGCACCGAAGCGCGCAAACAGTTTCTGATTCGCGATGGCATGCTTGAACGGCCGCTTGGGGGCGCGCTGTCGCAACAGCGCGCGCAGTTGCCGGGCGTCGCGAATTCGCGGGCGTCGAGCTGGAACCGCGCGCCGATCGACCGGATGGCGAACCTGAACATCGAGCCGGGCACAAGCTCGCTCGAAGAGATGATCGGCGGCATCGAGCACGGCATTTTGATGCGCACCAATACGTCGTGGTCGATCGACGATCATCGCAACAAGTTTCAGTTCGGTTGCGAGTTCGGTCAGCTGATTGAAAACGGTGTGCTCACGCAGGTCGTTAAACAGCCGAACTATCGCGGTGTCTCCGCGAGTTTCTGGCGCAGCCTGAGCGCGGTCGGCAATGCCGCGACGCGCGAGGTGTTCGGCACGTCAATGTGCGGTAAGGGCGAGCCGATGCAGATCGTGCGCGTCGGCCACGCATCGCCGCCCTGCGTATTTCGCAACGTCGATGTGTTTGGAGGCGCGCAATGACAGGCTTCCCATTTGTGAACGAAACGCAATCGCCGGACTGGCATGCTCACTTCGACCTGCTTTCGGCATCGATCGAACGCCTGCTGACGGGCAGCGAAACCGCGCTGACGTGGCTGTCCTCCGAGCGGTCCGACTTTATCCGCTTCAATGGTGGAAAAGTGCGGCAGATCGGCAACGTGTCGCAAGGCAGGCTGACGCTGCGCCTGATCGACGGCGCAAGACAGGCTTACTCGACGTTCACCGTATGCGGTGATCCTGCGGCGGACCTGCGCGATATCGCCGATGTGCTCAGCACGCTGCGCGACGGTCTGTGCGATGCGCCGGATGATCCGCATCTGATGTTTGACCAGTCGCAATGGACGCAGTCGACGCGCCGCAACGGCAAACTGCCCGCGCCCGATGCGTTGCTGCGCATCGTCACTGAATGCGCACGCGGTCATGATTTCGTTGGCTTTTACGCGGGCGGAACGATGGTGCGCGGATTCGCTTCGTCCGCTGGCAGCCGCGGCTGGTACGAGGTGAGCAACTTCAGCTTTAGCTGGTCGTTGTATGACTCAAGCGGTCGCGCGATCAAGAGCAGTTACGCCGGCGATCACTGGGACGATGCGGTGTTCGCCGCGAAAGTCGAAGAAGCGGCAGAGCGGATGCCGGTGCTCGGGCGCTCGCCGCGTGTGTTGTCGCCCGGACGCTATCGCACGTACTTTGCGCCGACGGCGCTTCAGGAACTGCTCGGCACCGCGTCGTATACGTCGTTTTCGGCACGCACGCAGGCCACCGCGCGCAGCGGCTTCTACCGTCTGCATACGGGCGAAGTCGCGCTCGATCCGCGCGTCACGCTGACTGAAGACCTTGACCTGAACATCACGCCGCGCTTTAACGACGACGGTTATCAGCGCGACAGCGTCCCGCTGGTCGTCGCAGGCCGCAGCGCCGGACAACTGACGAACGCCCGCAGCGCGCGCGAATATGGCCTGGAACCGAACGGCGCGCTTGCGGAGGAAACGCCGGCCGCGCTCGCAATGGAAGCCGGCGATCTCGACACGGCCGACATCCTCGCTGCACTCGACACGGGCCTGTACGTCGGCAATCTCTGGTACGTGAATTTCTCGGACCGCATGAATTGCCGGCTCACCGGCATGACCCGCTTCGCCACGTTCTGGGTCGAAGGCGGACAGATCGTCGCGCCGGTCGACGCAATGCGCTTCGACGACAGTCTGTACCGGCTCTTTGGCAGCGAACTGGAGCGCCTCGGCGCGCAACCTGAGTTGCTGCTGAGCGACTGGACGTGGGGCGAACGGGCGACCGGCGGGATGAAACTGCCGGGCCTGCTCGCGCGCTCATTCGAACTCACTCTCTGAATCTATGACTGAAAAAGACGTTGGGCGCGGCGTCGGTACAGCGCTCCTGAAAGCAGCCGTCGAATGCGCGGATGGCTCGCTTGCGCTGCGTCGCCTGGAACTGACCGTGTTCGTCGATAACGCGCCGGCTATCGCGCTGTATCGCAAGTTTGGTTTTGTCGAGGAAGGCCGCTCGCGCGCGTTTGCAATGCGCGATGGCATGCTGGTGGACGCGTTTCACATGGCCCGGTTCATGGATGCGCCGCGGTTTGCGTCATCGTTTGCGTCACCGTTTGTGACCTCGCCCGCGACGTCGCAAACTGAGCCGCGCTAAAGGACGCCCTGCATGCCCGCGTTCTTTATCGACCGGCCGGTCTTCGCGTGGATCCTCGCGCTCGCCATCATCGTGGCGGGCGCACTTGCGCTTCCACAACTTCCGGTAGCGCAGTATCCGCGTCTCGCGCCGCCTCGTATCGTCATCGATGCGGTCTATCCGGGCGCGTCGACCGAAGTGGTGGATGGCAATGTCGGCAGCGTGATCGAGGAAAGTCTCGATGGCGCGGACGGCATGATGTATTACGAAACGTCCAGCGACGGCCTCGGCAACCTTGAAATCGTGGCGACGTTCGCGCCCGGCACCAATCCCGACATCGCGATGGTGGACGTGCAGAACCGGCTGAAGCAAGTTGAGCCGCGTCTGCCGCAGCAGGTCGTGCAGCAGGGCATCAGCGTGTTCAAGTCTGCAAACACGTTCCTGATGCTGGTCGCGCTCACGTCGACCGATGGCACGCGCGATTCCGCGCAACTGGGCGACTATCTGAGCCGCTACGTGATGCGCGAACTGAAGCGCGCACCGGGCGTCGGCTCGGCGCAACTGTGGGACGCCGACGAAGCGTTGCGCATCTGGCTCGACCCGGTGAAGCTGCGCGAATTCGGACTGGGCGCGACCGAAGTCAACGCGGCGATCGCCACACAGAACGCAAGCGTGACCGCGGGCACACTGGGCGATGCACCGCTCGTCGACGGTCAGCAGCTGACTGCGCCGGTCAGCGTGAAAGGGCAGTTGCTGTCGCCGCAGGAATTCGGCCAGATCGTGTTGAAGGCGAAGCCGGATGGTTCGGCCGTGAGACTCGCAGATGTCGCGCGTATCGAGATCGGCCGCGATACGTATTCGTTCTGGTCGCGGCTCAATGGCAAGCCATCCGCGACCGTCGGGATTCAGCTCGGCCCGCGCGGTAATGCACTCGAAACGTCGAACGCAATCCGTGCGCGTCTCGCGGAACTGTCGAAGCGTTTGCCGCCGGGCGTCGCGATTGAAATCCCGTTCGACGGTTCCCATTTCGTGCATATCGCGATCCGCGAGGTGCTGATCACGCTCGTCGAAGCCATCGTGCTGGTGTTCTTCGTGATGTGGCTGTTCCTGCGCGATCTGCGTTATACGCTGGTGCCGACCGTCGTGATTCCGGTCACGCTGATGGGTGCGTTCGTCACGATGTGGGCTTTTGGTCTGTCGATCAATGTGTTCACGCTGTTCGGGCTCGTGCTGGCGATCGGTATTCTCGTGGACGATGCCATTGTTGTCGTCGAAAGCGTGCACCGGCTGATGGACGAGGAAGGACTGTCGCCGCGCGATGCCACGGTGAAAGCGATGCAGCAGATCGGCGGCGCGATCGTCGGCGTGACGGCTGTGCTCACCGCTGTGTTTGTGCCGATGGCGTTTTTTCCGGGCAGCGTAGGCGGAATTTACCGGCAGTTCTCGATTCCGATGATTGCTTCGATGGTGGTGTCCTCGATCATGGCGCTTTCGTTGACGCCTGCGTTATGCGCGAATCTGCTGCGCGCGCCGGCGCAATCGGTGCGCCAACGCGATGCGCGTCGCGGTATAGCCGGTTTCGCGTCGCGTTGCGCGACACGTTTCGAACATGGCTTCGACCGTGCATCGCTGGCTTATCGTTCGCTGACTACGCGCGCGATGCGTCGCATCGGCCCGCTGCTTGCTGTGTATGCCGTGCTGCTGCTGGTGTGCGGCCTGATGTACTGGCGCATGCCAGGCGGCTTCCTGCCGACCGAGGATCAGGGTCAGCTGCAAGTGATGATCCAGTTGCCGGCCGGCGCGACGCAGGCGCGCACACTCGCCGTTGTCGAGCAGGCCGAGCGGATTCTGCACGCGCAAAAGGCGGTTGCGAACGTGACCAGCGTGATCGGATGGAGCTTTACGGGAAGCGGCCAGAACGTCGCGATGGCGTTCGTCGAGCTAAAGGACTGGGACGAGCGCGGGGTCGACGCGCTGACGCTGCGCGACACGCTGAACCAGTCCTTCAGCCGGATTCTCGATGGCGATGTCGATGCGCGACTGCCGCCATCCGTGCCCGGCGTCGGCCATTCCGACGGTTTCACGTTCCGGCTGGAAGATCGCGGAGGCGTCGGCCTCGACGCGCTAAAGGTAGCGCGTGAACAACTGGCCGCGCGCGCGAAAGCAGAACCGGCGCTGGCGTCCGTGCATTTCGAAGAGTTGCCGGACGCGCCGCGTGTCGAACTCGATATCGACCGCGAGAAGGCCTATGCGTTCGGCGTGCCGTTCGCGCGGATTTCGGATGTGCTCGGCAGCACGTTCGGCTCGTACTATGTGGACGATTTCCCGGCGGGCGGACGCATGCATCGCGTGCTGGTCGCCGCCGACGCATCGACCCGGATGACCGACGCCGATCTGCTCCAGCTATCCGTGCCGAACGACTCGGGTGCGATGGTGCCGTTATCGTCGTTTGCGACGCGTCGCTGGACGGTCGGGCCGGTTGCGCTGAACCGCTACAACGGCTATCCGTCGCTCGATATCGACGGCCGTGCGGCGCCCGGCTACAGCTCGGGCGCGGCGATGGCGGCAATGGAGCGGCTCGCGGCGACGCTGCCGGTCGGCGTCGCATATGACTGGGTCGACGCGGCGCGCGAGGAAACCGACGCCGCGCGTCAGACGCCACTGCTGATCGGGTTGTCGCTGCTCGCGGTGTTCATGGCGCTCGCCGCGCTGTACGAAAGCTGGACGATTCCGCTCGCGGTGCTGATGGTGGTGCCGCTCGGCGTGATCGGCGCGATCGCAGCCGTGCTGATGCGCGGCATGCCGAACGACGTCTACTTCAAGGTGGGCATGATCACGGTGATCGGCCTGGCGGCGAAGAATGCGATCCTGATCGTGCAGTTCGCACGCGATCTCAACACGCGTGGCGTGCCGCTCACGCGAGCAGTCATCGACGCTGCCGGCGCGCGTTTTCGCCCGATCGTGATGACGTCCGCAGCATTTCTGCTGGGCGTGGTGCCGCTCGTCGTTTCGAGCGGCGGTGGCGCGGAAAGCCGGCGCTCGATCGGGACGGGCGTATTCGGTGGCGTGGTGACGGCCACCCTGCTCGGTCTGGTGTTCGGGCCCGTTGCGTTTCACGCGGTTGCTTCGCTGACGCAGACACGGCCCGGTGCGATTCGACGCGCGCGCCGGATGTCGCGCGGACGCAGGCGGCAACAGGCGACGACTGTTCGCGATCCGGAATCGACATAGCCCACTGGACGTCCCGGTTACGTATTCATTTATAGTCTGCCATTGCAGCGCCTTTTCCAGTGAGATCCGTTGAACGCTCACCATGACCACGCTGGATATCGGGGCGCATCGATGAAACGACAGTCGCGCCGATCGCGCGTCAAAAATGAAAACAACCACCGAAGAACTGCTGGCGTTTGTCACGGTGATCGATGCCGGCTCGATCACCGCAGCTGCGGAGACATTGCAGCAGACCGTCTCGGGCGTCAGCCGTGCGCTGACGCGTCTGGAAAAGAAACTCGACGCGACGCTGATTCATCGCACCACGCGCCGCCTTCAGCTCACCGACGAAGGCGAACTGTTCCTCCTGCGGGCGCGCGCGATTCTTGCCGCGATGGAAGACGCGGAAGAGCTGATCGCGCGCCAGCGTCAGCGGCCTGCCGGCCGGCTGCGTGTCGACGCCGCGTCGCCGTTCATGCTCCATTGCATCGTGCCGCACATGATGGAGTTCGCCACGCAGTACCCGGAGATATCCCTTGAGCTAAGCAGCAACGAGCGGATCGTCGATCTGCTGGAGCAGCGCGTCGATATCGCGATCCGCATCGGCGCGTTGCAGGATTCGACGCTGCATGCGCGTTCGCTGGGCAGCAGCCGTCTGCGTGTGATGGCAAGTCCCGCCTATCTCGCGCAATTCGGCGAACCTCGCACGGTTCAGGAACTGACGGGTCACAGGCTGATCGGTTTTACCGCGCCCGAAAGCCTGAATGACTGGCCGCTCAGGGAAGAAGGACGCAGCTTCATCAAGATCGTGCCGACCATCAAAGCGTCGAGCGGTGAAACGATCCGGCAACTGGCCGTGGGGGGCGGCGGCATTACGTGCCTGGCCGAATTCATGACGGGCGCGGATGTTCGCGAAGGCAGGCTGCAGACGATACTCGACGATGCGCTCGTCGATGTACGTCAACCCGTCAGTGCGGTGTTCTATCAGAGCGCCGCGATGTCTGGACGAACGCGGGCGTTTCTCGACTTTCTCGCGACACGACTGGTGTTGTGAGGTCAACGTCGGCCTGATACAGGCTTGTCCTGCGCATAGCGTGCACGTAATACGGTCATCAACAGCGAAAGCGCAGGATTCGTCGCATCGGGCAGGCTCGCAAGCGCCACGTCGATCCGAAGATCTGCCTGCTCTTTCAGTTCGCAATACACGACGCCCTCACGCGCCATCGACTTCAGCGATGCCGGAATCAGTGCGACGCCCTGACCGGCCGCGATCAGGCTGAGCATCACGTGATGATCGGCCGGCTCAGGCGCGCGTGGCGGATTGAATTTCCACGCCTTGAACAGTTTCTCGTAGTGATCGAACCATGCGGGATTCACGCGACGTTGCGGCCAGAACAGCGTGTCGCCGGCGAGTTCGAGCAGCGAGATGCGTTTCCTCCTGCCAAGCGCATGATCGCGCGGTAGCGCAGCCACGAGTGGGTCGACGAAAAGACGTTGCACGTTCAGATCCGCCACTTCGGAGGGCAGGCCGATCAGCGCCGCGTCCAGCGCGCCGCGCCGCAGATCCGCGACTGACTGCTGGGAATACTGACGCTTCTGCGTGAGTTGAAGCGCGGGCTCGCGGGTCTTTAGCGCGCCTTCGAGCCAGGTGAACAGCGCGGGGTCGAGCACCGTAGTGATGCCCAGCCTGAGTTCGAGCCGTTGCGCTGCGCGTTGCCGCACGCGCGTGAGCATCGCTTCTGCATCGTTCAGCAGCTTGCGTGCTTCTTTCAGTAGATGCGCGCCGGTAGCCGTTAACACCACGCCGCTGCGGTCGCGCTCGAAGAGCCGCGCGCCGACCGTTTCCTCCAGCGCCTGAATCTGCCGTGTCAGCGGCGGCTGCGTAATCGAAAGACGCTCCGCTGCACGGCGAAAGCTCAATTCTTCCGCGACGGCGACAAAGTACTGCAACTGCCAGAGTTCAACGCGTGTCTGCATTCGTGGAATCCGGTTGTCGTTCTGATACGCAAAAGGTATCACGCCGAATGCATTGGCGCGGAAAAAACCGGATCGATATCTTTGTCTTCAACGGGCCCGTAATGACACGCGGTCCAGCTCCCAGAGGACACCATGAATCACGCACCCACCACGATGACCGTCGGCCGCGAATATCTCGCGATGATTGAAAACACGCCGCAGCCGTCGATCGTCGAGACGCTCAAGGACATCGCGCCCGATCTGGCAAACCTGACGATCAGCTTCGCGTACGGCGAGATCTATTCGCGCCCCGGTCTCGATCTGCGTCAACGCCAGTTCGTCACGATTGCGGCGCTCGCTTCGATGGGTGGCGCGGAGCCGCAATTGAAATTCCACATTGCAGGCGCGCTGAACGCAGGCGGTTCGCCAGAAGAGGTCGTCGAGTTGATGACGCATCTTGTCGTCTATGCCGGCTTTCCTGCGGCGCTCAACGGTGTGTTTGCGGCGAAGGCTGTCTTCGACGAAAAGGGCGTTTCCGTCAACGCTGAACGGGTCGACGCGCGCGGTTCGCGTTATGACGAAGGCCTCGCGAGCCTGCGCGCAATCGACGGCGCTGCGGGTGAGCGTGTCGTCGATTCGCTTCGGGATATCGCGCCGGATCTCGCGCGCTTCATCATCGAGTTCGGATTCGGCGATATCTATACGCGGCCAGGTCTCGATCTTCTGTCGCGCGAACTCGCGACAGTTGCTGCGCTGGCGGCCATCGGCTCCGCCACGCCACAACTGAAGGTTCACATGCACGGTCTGCTCAACGTCGGCGGGACGCGCGAGCAGCTCGTCGAAGTGATCACGCAGATCGCTGTGTACGCCGGATTCCCGCGCGCGATCAATGCCGCGCTGGCAGCGAAAGAGGTGCTCGCCGATCGCGCCCATGCGCATCAAGCGAGTGAAAGCCTGGTAAAAAGTTAAGAGAGACGCCGCGCAGACCCATTCCCGGCCTGCGCGAGCCACTGGAACAATCTCACCAGGCGAAACACAGAAAGCCAATCTGGCGGCCGATAGAGGGATTCAATTTGCATCATTCGCGGTTGCGTCCTGTAATGACTCCTCTACCTGTCGTTTCCATCTTCCGTCCCTGTTCTGGAGAGCGCACTATCATGGCCCAACCCAACGTCGACGAAGTTGTACACGCAATCGCCGAAGAGACCAGCACGCCGGCCGAAACCGTCTCGAAGATGTACGCCGATACATGGGCGCAATACAACGACGGCGCACGAATTCACGATTTCCTGCCGGTGCTCGTCGCGAGGCGTGTACGCGAAAATCTGCGCCACCCGTCTGGCGGAAAGCACTAGACAGTCGGGATAATCCGCACCAGATCGCCACGAAACGCCACGTTTTATCGGGTGTTGTCACGCAGTTGGCGCGGCGGAATCCGGTTGTTTTCTCCACATACTGAACAGATCGCCCGTCCGCAGCTGGACCTGGGCGCGTGCAGCCACGGCGGTCGACGCACCTGATGCGGCCGCCGTAGCGACGCAACAGTCACTGCACGCCGGGCACGGCGCTGGCGTTACTGGCCATATTGCTGGCCGCGCCCTGTTTCGCGAGACGCTCGGCTTTCATATGCTCGACTGTGGACGCAAAAGCCGGGCTGACATCGGGATACGAGGCGTCGGTCACGAACGCCAGACCATTCTGTTGCGCTTCGATCAACTCCTGATAAACCTCCGCGCGAGTCTTACCTTCGGCAAATGCGCTCGATGATGCGAGCAGTGCGAGCGAGAGGGACATCATGGCAAGCTTTTTCATGTTCAACTCCTGAGTGTGTTGTGCGGGATGCAACCGGATTAACACGCGCCGATCGTCGGAAATTCCCGAAAAAACGCTGAAAATCCGGTCGAAATGAAAAAAATAAAAATCTGCAGAGGAGGTCGAGCTGATCTGAAATAAACACGGCGGACTTCGTGTTAACACACCTGGCCACAGCATTTTTGAAGTGCGGCGCTGCGAAAAGAATCGGCTTTCGATGGAATAAAACGAGACCAGGGTGTGTTGGCGTGTTGATGGCTCCCGCCTCCTGTAGAAGCTCGTATGCACTCCGTTCCACACTCTCCCGATGTTGTTTCCGAAGCCGAAATTCAGGCGTTCGTCGACGGCCTGCTCGCGCCCGATCGCGCCGCGCGCATCCAGCGCTATTTGCACGAACGGCCCGACGAAGCGCGCCGCGTCGCGTTTTACGGCACACTCAACTGGCGGATGCATTCGAGCTTTCAGGAGGCTGACGATTCCGGCCGTTCGCCGCTTTCGTTGCGTGCGCTACACGTGGCGTCGCTGGCTGGCTGGTGGCGGCAGCGGGTGCGCAGAATGGCGGTGATCGCGCTGCTTCTGGTTGCGGCAGCAGCAGGGGCACTCTGTGCGTTGCGCGTGCCGCGCGCGGCGCTCGAAGCGACGGCAGTGATGGCGCTCGAACAGGCGATCGCGTCGCATACGCCGGCAGATGCGCCGCGCGACGCGTTGTTACTTGCCGCTGCGCCGGATCTTTCCCGCGTCGGGTTCCGCGCCATCGCCGTCGCGACGCTGCCCGTCGGGCCGTTCGCGCAGGCGCGCGGTTTCGTCTATTGCAACGCAGCGGGCGAGCGGGCCGTGCTGCTGTCGGTGCGGGATCTGACAGCGTCCGCGCAGCCGCAATGGCAGGCGCGGCGGGTCGGCGAGAGCCGCGTGCTGGAGTGGAGCACGGGTCACATGCGGTACGTGCTCGCGGGCCGCGCCAACGCGCGTGGCCTGATGCGGGCGGCTGACCTGCTGGCCGCGCGATGACGCACGCACCCCGCTCGAAAGAAAAAAGTGCGGCATGAGGGAATAAAGCGCTGCACACGCTGTTCACCCTATGACTGGGCATGTTGCGTTTGCGCGTGCAGCGCCGGCGCCGAAAGGAAAAGGAAGGGCGATGAGCGTCCGTGATGGTTTGATAGATCAGGTGCCGCGGCTGCGTCGTTACGCACGTGCGCTGATCAACAATCGCGAGCTGGCCGACGATCTGGTGCAGGACACGCTGGAGCGTGCGCTGCGTAATGCCGGCCAGTTCCGCCCCGACTCGGATCTGCGTGCGTGGCTCTTTACGATCATGCACAACGTATTCGTCAACCAGATTCGCAAGGCAGGCTCGCGCGCGGTCCACGTCCCGGTCGACGACAACGCCGTGCCGGAAAGCGAATTCGCTGTCGCCGGCAATCAGTCCCAGTCGCTGGAGGTGCGCGATCTCGACTTTGCGTTGCAGCGTCTACCCGACGAGCAGCGCGAAGTCGTGCTGCTCGTCGGGCTCGAAGAAATGAGCTATGCCGATGTCGCGTTGGCCCTCGGCGTGCCGATCGGCACCGTGATGTCACGACTGTCTCGGGGACGCGAGCGGCTGCGTGCGCTGATGTCGGGCAAGCAGCCGGGCGCGAAATTGAAGGTGGTGCGATGAACGAACAACCGCAGATCAGCGAGGAAGAACTGCACAGCTACGTCGACGGATCGCTGGCCGCGCATCGACGCGAGGAAATCGACCGGCTGCTGGAAACGAACGACGAACTGGCGGCGCGCGTCAGCGACTATTTTTCGCTGAATAACATGTTCCATGAACGCTACGACCGCGTGCTTAACGAGCCGGTGCCGGCGAGATTGCGTCCTTCAGTGAAGCGCAGCTGGCACGACGCACTGAACTGGCCGCAGTTCGCCGCCATGGCCGCAACGCTGGTACTGGGTGTGGGCATTGGCGTGGGCACCAATATGGGCCGGCAGGCCGCCACAGTGGCGTCCGGCGGCGCGGGCGATGCGCTTGAACACCGGGTCAGCGCGGACGGTGCGGAATTGTTCGCGCGGCAGTCCGCAATCGCGCACGTGATGTACGCACCGGAAGTGATGCGGCCGGTGGAAGTGGGCGTCGATCGTGAACAGGAACTGGTGACATGGGTATCGAACCGGATGGGCACGAACGTGCGTCCGCCGATTCTCACGCGCACCGGTTTTGAGTTGATGGGCGGACGGCTGCTTCCGGGCAGCGACGGGCCGGTCGCGCAGTTCATGTATCACGACGCAAAGGGCGAGCGCATCACGTTGTGTATTTCGCACCGCAAGGTGAGTGCGGATACAACGGCGTTCAAGCTCTACCAGGACGGACCCGTGAACGTGTTTTACTGGGTCGACGGCGACTTCGGCTATGCAGTGTCGGGCGGGATCGATCGCAAGGCGCTGCTCGAACTGTCGCACGATGTGTATGCGCAATTGACTGCGAATGGGACGGCGCCTTCCAGTGCTTCGGCGCTGAAGAGCACGGACTGATCCGCGCGACGCCTTATGTGAACCGCGTGCGCTTTAAGAAGACGTCGAAACTTCGGACGCGGTAGCTGTTAGCGAAGCGATGAAGTCGAAAAACGCCCGCACTTTTGCGGGCGCATACTGACGCGACGGATAGATCGCATACAACGGGTACACCTCGTCGGCCCAGTCGGGAAACAGGTCGACGAGCTTGCCGCTTGCGATCAGCTGCTCCGCGCCGAGCGCAAAAATCTGCGCGATGCCGTATCCCGCAAGGCACACACTATGCAACGTGCCGCCATCGTTCATCGTGAGACGTCCTCGCGCTTCGATGACGACCTTCTTCTTGCCGCGATGAAATTCCCACGGAAAAGGCCGCCCGGTTTCGGGCTCTCGAAACTTGATGCAGACGTGCGGCTCGCGTTCAAGATCCGTGGGCGCGAGCGGACGGCCGTGCCGCTTGATATACGTCGGCGATGCGACTGTGACCACACGCGTGTCCAGCAGCTTGCGGGCAATCAGCGTCGACGCACGGGGTTCGCCGAAACGCACCGCGAGATCGAAGCCATCCGCAACCATGTCGCCCAGCTGATCGCGCGTCACGAGGTCGATGTGCAGATCCGGATAACGCTCCATGAAAGTCCCGAGACGTGGCCCAAGAAAGAGCCGCGAAAAAAACGGATCGACGTTGATGCGCAAACGTCCACGTACGGCCGTTGCACCGAGTGCAGCCGAAGCCGCTGCTTCTTCAAGACCCGACAGCAACGGCTGGATCTGCTCGTAGAAACGCCGTCCTTCGTCGGTGAGCGTGACCGAGCGCGTCGTACGATCGAAGAGACGGATACCCAGCCGCGCTTCGAGCCGGGCAACCGAGCGGCTCACGCCAGATTGCGACATATCGAGCGCCTCGGCCGCCGCCGCAAAACTGCCGCTGTCGACGATCGCTGTCAACACGCCCATTCCGTTCAACACCCGCTCGTCGAAAGCCATTCGCCGTTTCCCGTTGTCGCTGCGCTGGTCGCCATGCTATCGCGAAACGCGATGGCCGGCGCATGGACAGATAAAGTGCGTCGAGCGAGGAATAGCGGCGTCAGTGTGGTGTTTGCGTCAGTAACACACCCCAAAGTTCCGGGCAGAGGAGATACCGTTCATGCATTCCCCATTACATCGTCGCGCGCATTCGATATCGGGCACCGCGCTCGCGTCCGCGTTCGCGCTGGCGTTATCCAGCGTGCTGATATCGCCGGCGTTCGCTGCCGGACCCAAGGCTGGCGTCACTGAGGAATCATCGTTCATGTCGGAGAACGATGAAGCGATGACGAAGATGATGAACGACATGTCGATCAAACCGACCGGCAATGTCGACGAGGATTTTGTCGCGATGATGATTCCCCACCATCAGGGCGCGATCGATATGGCGCAGGCGGAATTGCGTCACGGGCACAACGAGCAGTTGCGCCGCATTGCGCAGGAGATCGTCGTCGAGCAGCAGCAGGAGATTGTCGCGATGCGTGTCGCGCTCAACCAGCCGTTGCCGCCTTCGGCGCCTGTACCCGATCAGCAGCAGGCGCCGCATGCCGCATCCACACCCGCGCATTCGATGTCCGGCCACAGCATGGGCGCGATGAGTCACATGCACGGCGATACGCGGATGAGCCCATCCATGAACATGTCTACGGAACCCTGATGAAACACACCTCCTTATTCGCGACGATGCTCACGGCCGCGGCGATGGCTGCCGCGCAGTTTGCATGGGCCGGCCAGGCGCCTGGCGCACTCGCCGATGCCGATGTGCCGGTGAGCCACCACGATCGCGTCTACGCGGCCGAGCAGTTCTCCAATACGGTTTCCATCACCGATCCTGTCGACAACACACTGGTCGGCGTGATTCGTCTGGGTGATCCGTCGCCGGGTAACTTCAGCCCGTTGTATCACGGGCAGGTGCTTGTGCACGGCATGGGTTTTTCGCCGGACCATCGCACGCTTGCAGTCGTGTCGATCGGTTCGAATTCGGTGACGTTCATCGACACGCAGACGAATGCCGTGAAGCACACAACGTATGTCGGTCGCTCACCGCACGAAGCGTTCTTCACGCCTGATGGCCGTGAAGTGTGGGTGACCGTGCGCGGTGAAAATTACGTCTCGGTACTTGACGCCAGAACGTATGAAGAGAAGACGCGCATCACGGTGCCCGCCGGTCCTGGCATGCAGATCTTCTCGCCGGATGGCAAATACGGCTATGTGTGTTCGTCGTTCAATCCTGAGCTCGATGTGATCTCGGTGGCGGACCATCAGATCGTCGGCAAGGTGCAGCAGGCGAGTCCGTTCTGTCCGAACATCGCCGCGACGCCGGACGGCAAGCAGGTGTGGTTCACACTCAAGGACGTCGGCAAGACGCAGGTATTCGACGCGCGTCCGCCGTTCGCGTTGCTGAAGACCATCGATACCGGTCCGATCACGAATCACGTGAACTTCGCGCACAACGCTAAAGGGACGTTCGCCTATATCACTGTAGGTGGCCAGAACGTGGTGAAGGTGTTCCGCACTGACGATTACACGCAGGTAGCGACGATCCCGGTCGGCAATCTGCCGCACGGTATCTGGCCTTCGGGCGATGGCACCCGGATCTACGTCGGCCTCGAAAACGCCGATGCGTTGACCGCGATCGATACGCGGACCAACAAGGTCGTCGCGACGGTGCCGATCGGACAGGCGCCGCAGGCGATCGCTTATGTGCCGAATGCGGTGCCCGAGGGTGACGGTACGCAAAATACGCAGCCACTCGGCGTAGCGGGGCAGGCCGCACATTTGACGCTCGTACCGGCAGGCGCGAACAAGTCCGGCAATGACACGATGGCGCCCACAAGCGTGGCGCTCTTCGATCAGGGTCTGCTGCAGGTATTGCAGGCGTCGGTTACGGGTCTGCAGCCGAAGCAGCCGTATGTGCTCGGCCTTGCCGACGCACCGGACGGCAGCGGCAATATCGATGCGCTAGCATCGTTCATGACGAACCCTGCGGGCTCGGCGATCGTCAACGCGATTGGACAGATCCGTCAGGTGGTCACGACGAATGGCTCAACGACGACTGACAGGCGTCGCTATCTGGTGATCGCGCCTTCGATGGCCGGCAAACCTGGCGCGCCGGTTCAGGTGCAGGGGTTGTAACAGTCGCCGTCTGAGAACGCGCGACACCGCGCCGAACGCGATGCCAAGACCGATGCTCATCTGGGCAGCAGCGCTCCACAGCGTGCTGGCTGCGTTCATCTGCGGTGGCGGCACATCGGCATAGGCCAGCGTCGCGAGCAGCGAAAACGGCATCGAGCGCCCGACGCCATAGATAAAGATGACGATCAGCACCAGCGCAAGAGGTGACGCGGGTGTGAGCAATCCAATGCCGATGATTCCGAGCGAGCGTTATCTGTCTTTTTCGACCGCAGCGTATTGCTTGTCGAGCTGGTCATAGAGCGGTTTGTTGACGAGTCGCTGACGTTCGTTGAACGGGACCACGAGCGAAGGATCTTCATCGAGGCGTCCGTTCTGTTTCAGTGAACCGAGCGCACGCTGCATGCCGAGCACCGCGCCCTGGAGCGCCGCGTTTGCGTACAGGACGATACCGTAGCCGAGCTTGCCGAGCACATCGCGTGACTGCACGGGCGTCTTGCCGCCGATCACGATGTTGACGAGCTGCGGCGTCGTTGCAAAGAGACCCGGCAGACGTTCGATATCGGCGAGCGACTCGGTGGCTTCGATAAAGAGGATGTCCGCGCCGGCTTCGACAAAACGATGGCCGCGCTCGATCGCCGCTTCGATGCCTTCCACGGCGGCTGCATCGGTGCGCGCGATGATCTGCAGGTTGCCGTCTTCGCGCGCGTCGACTGCTGCGTGGATCTTGCCGACCATCTCGCCCGTGGAGACGACTTCCTTGCCTGCGAAGTGACCGCATTTCTTCGGCATCACCTGGTCTTCGAACTGGATCGCGTCCGCGCCGCTGCGCTCCAGCACGCGCACTGTGTGGCGGACGTTCAGCGCATTGCCGAAACCGGTATCGGCATCGACGATCAGCGGCAGCTCGACCGCGTCGCGCACCCGCGCGGTGTGTTCGGCGATTTCGTTCAGGCCGATGAAGCCCAGGTCGGGCAACCCGAGCGACATGTTCGTGACGCCCGCGCCGGTGAGGTAAAGCGCCTCGAAGCCGGCGTCCTCGATGATGCGCGCGCTCATCGCATTGAACGCGCCCGGCACGAGCAGGCCCCGGCGTTCATTCACACTGCGTCGGAATGCAGCGCGGCGGCTGACAGATGATGTTGGCATGATGGTGAGTCCGGTTGAAGTTCGGTGATTCAGCCCGCGCCGCAGAATCTGTGCCAGTCGGCCGCAATCCGGGGTGGCTGCAACGATCCACCGGATTATGAACCACCCGCCCGTTGCCTGCGTGCTACAGCGCAGCGCTATCGATACGAAGGTCCGACATTCGCCCATAGAGGGAACACGCATGTTGGGAACCCGGTCTACGGGTTTACCGATGGGACCGGTACACCCGATAATGCTCCGTCATCCAGCACGACCGGTTGCTCCACGGATGATGCCGGCCTGCCTTCCCTGATGGTCGTACCTCGCGCTGTGCCCTGTGTTGCGCCCTTTGTTGTGCATTCAACTACCTCTGCGCCGTGCTGAAGACCTCGCGTTTTTTCGATCTGTTGCGCATACCCGGCTTCAAGCCGCTTGCGGGCGCAACCCTGATGCTCGGCGTAGCGATGTCGTTTACTGCCCCGTATCTGTCGCTGTTCGGTGTCGAACGTGCAGGCATGACGCCGTTCCGCCTCGGGCTTTTCATGACGCTGATCGCGGCAAGCGGCGTACTGGCAAGCACGCTCGCCGGACGCTGGAGCGACGCAAGCGGGCGCCACCGGCCGCTCCTGCTGGCCTCGCTTGCGGCGGCGACGCTCGGCTACCTGTGTCTGTGCGTGGTCCGCGATTACCGGCTGCTGCTGGTTGTGGGTATCGTGTTCATCGGCGCGGGCAGTTCGGCGATTTCGCTGGTGTTCTCGTTCAGCCGCGCCGCGTTGCCCGTGCCCAACGAAGCAGAACGTGCGTTCGCCAGCGCCTCACTGCGCACGATTCTGTCGGGCGCATGGGTTTTCGGGCCGGCCGTGGGCGCGCTCGTGCTGGCGGGCACCGGTTTTTACGGGCTTTTTCTGTTCGCCGCCGCCAGCTTCGCGGCGTGCGCGGCGATCGTCTCACGCACGCAGGAGCCCACCGGTCATCTGGGCGACCACACGGTGGAGGACACCGCGTCTGAGCCGTCATCGTCGATCACGGTGCCGCCGCTGAAATCGCCTTCCGAAGACGCCCACGAGGAGGGCATCGCGGCGGCCTCGCCAAACGACATCTGGCGCGCAGTCGTGGCGCTGACGCTGATCGGTCTCGCCGCGAATGCAACCATGATCGTGCTGCCGCTGTACATCGTGCACGGATTGAACGGCTCGCGCATCGACGTATCGATCATGCTCGGGCTCGGCGCATTGAGCGAAATTCCGATGATGCTCGCGCTTGGCGCACGGTCGTCCACATTGCACAAACCGAACTGGCTGGCCGCATGTGCGGCGGTGCATGCGGTGTATTTCGTCGGGATGTCGCTTGCCGGCAACGTGAGCGTGCTGATTCCGATGTAGCTGCTCAACGCGTTCGTCGTCGCGGTTACGTCGTGCCTTGGCATGACTTATGTGCAGGATCTGATGCCGGCGTCGCCGGGCAGGGCGACCGCGCTGTTCTTTAATGCGGCGAGGCTCGGGTCGATTCTGTCGGGCGTGCTGTCCGGGTTGCTCGTCGAAGCGTTCGGTTATCGCGGCACGTTCGTGTTTTGCGGCCTGCTGGCGCTAGGCGCGCTGGTGCTGTTTGCTGTTCCGGGGTGGCGATATCCGTTGATGGCGCGCGCGATCCGGCGATATATCGAGCAAAAACTCGCCGGACGGCGCGCGCCGGGGCGATAGTGGCGCATCTTCTGAACGCCGCGCCGCGCCTTGATTTACAATTGCGACACCGGGGTCATCCGGATCGCCATTGCCGACCGGATTTTTCTGACATGTTGACTGGCCCGACATCGTTTCGGAACCGGTTTTTGCCGGGAGTGACGCGTGAAGCGAATTCACCGGGGCCGCGTCAACACCAATAAAAGGCTTCGCTGGCAATTGCGAGGCCTTTGTCTTTTCAGCGCACGCATTTTCCGCAAGGAGGGCGGTGCATCATGATGGAGCGGGAGGAACAGCGGATGTTCGACGCCGACGGAGAAGCGCGCGATCGATTGATCGTGTGGATACGCCGCCGCATGGATGAGTACGGCATCACAATGGCGGATCTGGCGGCAGCCATTGAAGCCGACGCAGCCGCAATAAAGGCGCCGATGTATCGCGATGCGTATGGGAATACCTGGGACGGTGAGGGCGACAGGCCGGAGTGGCTGACGCGCGCCATTCACGCCGGGCAGAATATCGATCATTTCAGGTGCTGAATTAAAGCGCTGCGGGCACTCGTTTTACGGAGAGACATGATGGCCACGGTCGCGCCTTCGCCCACTTTCAGTGCAGAAGAATGGGCTACACGCTGTGATCTTGCAGCACTCTATCGTTTGATTGCCCATTTCCGCATGACGGACCTCATCGATACGCATATCACTGCGCGCGTGCCCGGTCCTGAACATCATTTTCTGATTAATCGCTACGGCGTGCTGTTCGATGAAATGCGCGCTTCCGATCTGGTGAAGATCGATGGCGACGGGCGGGTGGTGGACGCGGTTAGCGCCGCGCGTGATCCGGCTTTGTATCGTGTGAATGCGGCGGGGTTTACGATTCATTCGGCGGTGCATGCTGCGCGGCCCGATCTGCATTTTGTTATTCATACGCATACTGCGGCTGGGTCGGCTGTGGCTGCGCAGAAGCAGGGGTTGCTGCCCATCAGTCAGCATGCGCTCAAGTTTTATGGGTGCCTCGCGTATCACGATTATGAAGGGATCGCGCTGGATCTCGCTGAGCGCGAGCGGCTTGTTGCTGATCTGGGTTCTTTTAATGCCATGGTTTTGAGGAACCATGGGTTGCTTGTGGGTGGTCGGTCTGCTGCTCTGGCTTTTCAGGAGATTCACTTTCTTGAGCGGGCTTGTCAGATTCAGGTTCAGGCGCTCGCTGGGGGCGCTGAGTTGCTGGTTCCTTCTGAATCTGTTTGCAGGCTGACTGCTGGGCAGTTTCAGCGAGATGATTCTGATGGGATCGCGGAGCTTGCCTGGCAGGCGGCTTTGAGGCTTGTTGCTGGGGGTTTGGTTGATTATCGGAGTTAGGTCGGGTTTTTTTGGACTTTCCTTGTTGTGTTTTTGGTTTATTAGCGTCGCCCCTGTGCGGGGCGGCACCTACTTTTCTTTGTCTTCCAAAGAAAAGTAGGCAAAAGAAAGGCGCTTCGATACGCCCGATTTTCAAACGCGTCTGAGTTGCGGGGAATGGCCACCTGTAGGTGTCGCCCTCACGGCATCCCCTCCTTTGGTCCCCGCGCGATTCCGTCCCTCGCACTCTCCACGCCCGTGACAAGGCAGTCATTCACCCGACTTCGCACTGCGTGCGTCGCCGTGCGTCCGTTCTTGCAAAAAAAAAGCCCGCTCGCGGCGGGCTAAAGGTTACGTTGGAGTTATGCGAAATCTTTCGCAGGGGCATCTTGATGCGGTCATGTGAAACTTTCGTGAAAACCCCTCGTGAAGCGCTCGCTGTTGCGCGTCGCGCCCCACGCCTCATTCCTCACAGATCGAAGAACACTGTCTCGTTCTCGCCCTGCATATGAATGTCAAAGCGATATACCGGGTTGCCCACCGCCGTTTCCCGGCGTGCAATCAACGTGTGGCGGCGGTCCGCCGGGACCGATGACAGCACCGGATCCTTTTTGTTTGCTTCCGCTTCGTCCTCGAAATAGAGACGCGTGAATGTGTGTAGCAGCATCCCGCGCATCAGCACAATCACGTTCACGTGCGGTGCGTCGCTCCC
This sequence comes from Paraburkholderia sp. GAS42, assembly GCF_050436565.1. Taxonomy (NCBI): domain Bacteria; kingdom Pseudomonadati; phylum Pseudomonadota; class Betaproteobacteria; order Burkholderiales; family Burkholderiaceae; genus Paraburkholderia; species Paraburkholderia sp. GAS42. Next base: position 297,952 of record NZ_JBNDML010000002.1, read on the forward strand.
GTCGGGCGTTCCTGGCTTGACCGTCTGCACGATGAACCGCTTTTCCGGGTCCGTTCCCGTGCCGACCCGCGCAAAGCCGCGGAAGCCCGAGCTTTTGATGTCCGCGTGCGATTTCGGGTAGTTTCCGTCAGCGTCCACCTGCGACATCTCGATCATCGCGTCGCCAATCACCTTGCCGTCGCCGTCAAAGACCTGGCCCACGATCGTGATGTGCTCGCCCGGTGTCTCGTGGTCCACAAGGGTCGTCGTGAAGAGGCTCTTCAGATCGAAGTTGTATTGCTCAGGACACAGTCCGTAGGCGAAGTACGGGCCGACCGTCTGCGAAGGCGTTTGTTTGAGGGTCATGATCAACGCTCCATCGGGGTTTCGTCGCGGCCGCGCAGCACGATGTCGAACTCGTAGCCAAGCGCAAAGCCCTCTTCAGTCGTGTCCAGCGAGAAGCGCGAAATCAGCCGCTCGCGAGCCTGCTCGGGTGTGCCCTGGAAGATTGGATCGAAAGCAAGCAACGGGTCGCCAGGAAAATACATCTGCGTCACAAGGCGCGAGCCGAAGTGGTCGCCGAAGAGAGAAAAGTGAATGTGATTGGGGCGCCACGCGTTCGGATGGTTGCCCCACGGATAAGCACCAGGCTTGATCGTCATGAAACGGTAGCGGCCATCGTCGTCCGTCAGGCAACGGCCCGCGCCCAGGAAGTTCGGGTCGAGCGGCGCGTCATGCTGGTCCGTCTTGTGGACGTAGCGCCCCGCGGCGTTCGCCTGCCACACTTCGACCAGCGTATTGCGCACCGGCCGGCCACCTTCATCGAGCACGCGGCCCGTCACGATGATGCGCTCGCCAAGCGGCGCGCCATTTCGTGCGGCGTTGCGCGTGAGGTCGTTGTCGAGCGCGCCAAGGTCTTCGGCGCCATACACCGGTACGTACTGGTCGCGCAGCCGCTCCTTCAGCGGAATCAGCGGGCGGGTCGGCCCGCGTTTCACGGAAGAACCATATCCGGGGTAGACATACGCCGGATGAGACGCGAAGTCGCGCGGCGCGAGAAGAAGAGAATCGTCCATCGGCTGTCTCCTGATGTTGATTTGATTGCTGGGTGTGTTGCGACTTTATCTAACCTGAGAGGTTATGCAAAATGACGTTTTCTTGTCTTTCGTATAACCTGTCGTTATGCAACGCAGTCTCGCGGATAGCCGCGTCAAATTCCGTCATCTCCAGTGCTTCCTTGCCGTCGCGCAGTTCGGCGGCGTGCAGAAGGCCGCGGAAAGCCTGTCGATCACGCAGCCGGCCGTCTCGAAGACGGTCGCCGAGCTCGAGTCGATTCTCGGCGTGCGGCTGTTCGAGCGCGGCCGGCATGGCGCGGTGCCCACGCGTGAAGGGCAACTGTTCATGCCGCACGCGAGCGCCTGCGTCAGCGCGCTGCGGCAGGGCGTCGATCTGCTGGCGCGCGAAGAGGGCGCCGCGGCCGCCACGCTCGACGTCGGCATTCTGCCGACGGTCGCGAACGCGCTCGTCCCGCCCGTGCTGAAACGTTTCGCGACGCAGTGGCCACAGGTCGTCGTGCGGCTCATGACGGCGTCGAATACGGAGCTGCTCGCGCGGCTCAAGGCGGGCGCGATCGAATGCGCGATCGGGCGTCTCGCCGATCCGGAGCGGATGGTTGGCCTCAGCTTCGAGCAGTTGTATCGCGAGCCGCTGATCGCCGTCGTGCGCGCCGGGCATCCGCTCGCTACGCGCACCGCACCGCCGGCTGCGCTGCTCGAAGGTTTCCCGGTCGTGCTGCCGCAGTACGGCACGCTGATCCGGCAGTCGGCCGAAAGCCTGCTCGCAGCGTGGGGCGCGCCACCGTTAAAATCGTTTGTGGAGATGCTGTCAGTATCGGTCGGACGCGCGTTGGCTCTCGAGAACGACGCCGTCTGGTTCGTGCCCGTGAGTGCCGTCGAATACGATCTGTCGCGCGGTGAACTGGTACGCCTCGCGTTGCCGTCCGCGGGCACGGAAGAACCCGTCGGGCTGATTCTGCGCACGGATACGCAGCCTTCGCCGGTTGCGCGCGCGCTGATCGACGCCGTGCGCGCCGTGACCCGGCAGCGCATCGCGCCAGCCGCCGCGAAACCGCGCACACAGAAACGCCGCAGTCCGGCCCGTTGATTGCGAGGCGGCACGCGAGCAGCGAAACCCTGCGCGCGTGAACCGTCTCTGGTACAGAATGCGGCTTGCGGGAGGTCATGCGGACGGTGTACAAACACGGTTCGAATGGCGGCGAGGCGGTTGCCGGTCGTCGCCGCGTACGGTCAGTCACGCGTTACCGCATCAGTCAAAGGAGAAAGTCATGCCCAGCGATCTGCCCAGTCCGACCGCTGCCGCCAGCGCCATTGCCGATGTCGAGCACAATCCGCTCGGCACGGCCGGTCTCGAGTTCGTGGAGTTCGCCGCGCGCGATCCGCAGGCACTCGGCCGCACGTTCACGCAGCTCGGCTTCAAGGCGATCGCCCGTCACGTCAGCAAGGACGTCACGCTGTTCCGTCAGGGCGAAATGAATTTCCTGCTGAATGCCGAGCCGGATTCGTTCGCGTCGCGCTATGCGGAGGAATACGGCACGGGCGTGTGCGCGATCGGTATTCGTGTGGCCAATGCGCAGCAGGCGTTCGATCGCGCGATTGAATTCGGTGCCTGGGAATTCGAGGGCGAGAATGTCGGCAGAAACGAACTGTGGATTCCCGCGATTCAGGGCATCGGTGATTCACATATCTACTTCGTCGACCGCTGGCGCGGACGCGGTGGGCAACAGGGCGGCCTCGGCGATATCTCGATCTTCGACATCGACTTCCGTCCGATCGACATCGACACGGCGCACGCCGATCTGAGTCACGCGGGCACGGGTCTCGTCGCGGTCGATCATCTGACGCAAACCGTCGGCGCGGGCCGCATGCAGGAGTGGCTCGACTTCTATCGCGGCCTGCTCAATTTTCGCGAGATTCACGAGTTGCACGCGAACTGGCACGTTTCGGCGGATTCGCGCGTGATGGTGTCGCCGTGCGGCGCGATCCGTATTCCGCTCTACGAGGAAGGCACGCCGCGTACGAACCTGATGCACGACTATCTGCCCGATCATCCGGGCGAAGGTGTCCAGCACATCGCGCTCGCGACCAACGATATTTTCGCGTGTGTCGAAGCGATGATCGCGAATGGTCTGGCCTTCGTCGAGCCACCGCCGCGCTACTACGAGCAGATCGATGCGCGGCTGCCCGGACACGGGCTCAATATCGAGCGGCTGCGGCGCGGCCGCATTCTTGTCGACGGCGAAATCGGGCCTGACGGCGTACCGTTGCTTTTCTTCCAGACGTTTATCAAACGCAACGCGGGCGAGATTTTCTTCGAGATCGTGCAGCGCCGCGGACATCACGGTTTCGGCGAAGGCAATCTCAAGGCGCTGGCAGAGGCGCGTTAAGCGCGCCGCGCGTCTTCGTCACGCGTTTCGAGGGCTATTTCTTCGGCGCCGCTTCCAATGGCGGTTGCGGTACATCCGAACCCGTTGCCATCCACAGCACTTCTGCGTCTTCATCGCTGGTGGACACCGCTGCGTGACCCGTGCGGCTGTCGAAATAGAGGCTGTCGCCGGCGTTCAGGTGAGTCGGTGCGTACAGCTCGGAATAAAGGCAGACGCTGCCGCTGATCACATACAGGAATTCTTCTCCTTCGTGACGACCCCAGTCGTCGAAGGCATCCAGCGTGTGCGCCGAAATGCGGATGCGAAACGGCAGCATCGCCTTGTGCGCGAGATCGGTGGCGAGCAGTTCCATCTGATAGCCGCGATATGCGTGACGTTGACCGGCGTCCTTGCGCGTGAGCGCACGCCGGCCGCTTGCGCTGACTTTCGGCGTCGAGCCGAACAGTTCGCCCAGATCGATCTTCAGGCCATTCACGATTTTCTGCAGCACGTCGAAAGTCGGCGACATCAGGCCGTTTTCCACTTTCGACAGCGTCGAGCGCGACACGCCGCACAGGCGGCTCGCGTTTTCGAGCGTCAGATCGTGCGCGACCCGTGCGGCACGGACGCGTCGTCCGAGATCCGGAAGGGGCGATTCGGCCGGCTTGATGGTGTGGGTATCCATGGAATGCGTGACAGGGAAGCGCGCTCTCCAGCGCAATGTGTTTCCGATCATAACATTGGTGCGGCCGGGCGCCGTTTGCTGGCGTGGGGCATCCAAAATCCATCCAGAAATCTAGCCCTTTCGGAGCGTTACTTCTGACCATTCCCGTCCCCTCGAGTCCCGATAGAGGGCAGTCATGCTGGCTGAACGATGTCCCATCAGCGCCTGCGCGAAGTCCGGTCCATATTGATCTGTGTACAGGCGAACCGGCAAAGATCTGATCTCGTGAAAAGATGACGGGGTTTTCCCATCGGAAACTTGAATTTTTACGAGATCTCGAAATTCTGCGAATGCGGCGCTGAGCGTATTTAGAGAGGGGGGGAATCCCCGGGCTTTCTTCCGCTATTGGCACGCACGAAATGGATCACACGCTTGCTAATTACACTGTCCCGGCATTGCTTTAACACGTCAGCAACGCTCATGCCAATCGCGTCCAGGCGCAAAGTCATCGGAATGAGCAGCTTGGCTCCGGTCTTCTTCTGTTCGATCCAAAGAAAGCCGTCCTTTGCCTGATCGAAGGTCATAGCCGAGACGTCTTCACGTCTCTGACCGGTGACGAGCGCAAGCAGGATAGCGTTTGCCATCCAGCAATAGCGAGGTTCCTTCCTTATCGGCTCAGCGGGCATTTCCGAAGCGTTCACGACAGAACAGGTACGCGCGCTCTTCGACGTGAACGTATTCGGCGTCCAACGAACCCTGAGGGCCCTATTGCCGACCTTCAGGAAACAGGGTGACGGCCTGGTTGTGAATATCGGCTCGATCCCTGGCCGGGTACCAGCCAGAGAACCGATGCAGTGCGCATACGGCCCAGTGAATCACGGCAACCACCTCAACTTTTCCACTTGTGTCCCTGTAAGAATTTCGGCGCTGGCCCGACTAGGCACGACGTAACCGAACCTAAAGGGACAAACAGCGTGGACGATATCAATTTCGCCTGTACGACATGTGGCCAGTGCTGCCACGATTTGCGCCTGCCGTTGACAATCGCCGAGGCGATCGATTGGCTGAAACGTGGCGGGCAGTTGGAGTTCCTCTGCGAAGCTATTCCGTGGCCGGTCGAGCCTGAACCCAACAATGCGCAGGCAGCGTACAAACGGGCGCGTTCGTCGGCCGCCATGAGTGGAACGTTACCGGTGCGCGTCTCGATCATTCTCACCGCGGCGTTCGCTGGTGCGTGTCCCAATCTGCGCGCCGACATGCTCTGCGGTATTTACGATGAACGCCCGTTGGTCTGCAGAATCTATCCGGCGGAAATCAACCCTTTCGTACCATTGGTGCCGAAAAACAAGGCCTGTCCGCCGGAAGCGTGGCAAACGAAGCCATTACAACAGCAGGGCGTCCTTGTCGATGCGACGACCTGTCAACTCGTCCGGCAGTCGCGTCTCGCCAACCAGTCGGAAGCGCCGTTGCGGATGCGGATTTGCCGTGAGCTCGGACTCGATCATGCCGCGCTGGCGAACGAGGGATTCGTCATTCATACACCGGACCGCGAACCCCTGCTAGCTGCACTGGAGCAGTGCTGCGCGTCACCGCTGCCGGATGACGAATCGGCGCAATGGACGTTCGTTTCCAATCGTCCCACGACTATGGAGACACTCGCGTCTGTCGGTGCGATCGGTTGTCCCGACCAGTCCACAGCAGATAAAACGTTCAGATATCGTGGTTTTTTCCCGTCGTCATTGGGCAACGGTCAAATGTCCGTGGACAAACGTTAGGCCACGAGCTCGAACGCGCGCCGTCAGCAGACCCGAACCGATGTCGTACAACGCGTCGAGTAACGCTCAATGAAGCCCGGGGGCCATGGACATCAGCTATCTGGTGGCGCGAACGTGGCCGAAGTGGAGTGGCCGTTGGCGGACGAGCTTTTGACGTTGTGTGAGGTACGTCGATGGTCTCTAAATGTCCGAACCCGGAAATCGAAGCCGGTCGAGCGGGCCGCTACGACGCATCAGTCTCAAGCTTCCGTAGCCGACCCGTTACCACCGCGATACCTTGAAGTGCGAGCGCAGGAGCATCGTCGCGCAAGCTGCGCGGTTCAAGGCGCGGAAGGGATCACCCGCTTCAAGCCCACGCGCCGCGGCTGTAGTCAGCGACTCCATCGGAATACCGCCACACTTGTTACTCCCAACGTTCCATTTCCGGTGCAAAACTACCTCAAGGCCTACGACGACCGATGAGCAGCGAATGGAATCGCGCTTCAACCAGGAGGCGCGGGAAGTCGCCCAACTTAGGAGATTGCAAAAGCCATGACTACATCAGCAGAGAACGGACGGAACGGCGGACAGCCTGCCATGCACACACCACCGGTCGTGTCGCCGCAGGCGTGGGAGGCAGCCCGCGAACAGCTGCTCGTAAAGGAAAAGGCCCAGACCCGCGCCCGTGACGCCCTGGCCGCCGAGCGCCGGCGAATGCCGTGGATGGCCGTGGAGACGGCGTATGCGTTCGAGGGACCTGCGGGCAAGGCCAGCCTGCTCGACCTGTTCGACGGTCGGCGTCAGCTGATCGTCTACCGCGCATTCTTCGAGCCGGGAGTGTTCGGCTGGCCCGACCACGCCTGCCGGGGCTGCTCCATGGTGGCCGACCAGGTCGCCCACGTCGCCCACCTGAACGCCCGTGACACCACCCTCGTCTTCGTCTCGCGTGCGCCTCAGGCGGACATCGCGCGGCTGAAGGCGCGGATGGGGTGGGAGATGCCGTGGTGCACCCTCACGGACAGTTTCGACGCCGACTTCGGCGTGGACGAGTGGCACGGCACGAACGTGTTCTACCGCGACGGCGACCGGGTGTACCGCACCTACTTCATCAACAACCGCGGCGACGAGCAGATGGGGGGCACCTGGAACTACCTCGACATCACGCCGCTGGGCCGGCAGGAGGTCTGGGAGGACTCGCCCGAGGGCTATCCTCAGACCCCGACCTACAAGTGGTGGAACTGGCACGACAGCTACGTCGCAGACGCGGCGCCCGACCAGAAGTGGGTCGAGGTGTCTGACGCCGGAGAGGCGGCGTTCCGGAACCAGCACGCGAGCACGAAGCCATGAGCCAGGCCTGTTCCGGTGGAGCCGACGGGCGGCGATGGTCGGTCTGAGGGGGCACATCAGCACACCTTGTTCGCCTGATTCTGCATCGCTCCCCGCTCTGTGTCTGACAGAATCCTCGGCGCGACTTTTTCTTCAAGCTGAAGGCGTTCAACACGTTCTTTTTCAGCGCGATTTGAAGCTTGAGGTTGCTTTCGCGAGTGGTCTCTGCCGAGGCGTTTGCTTGCGCCGCATCTGCTTTGGCCAGCTCGGCCCCCTCGTTGGCTTTGGCCGCCTCTGCCTTAGCCAGGGCGGTCTGTCGTTCATTTTCAACGCGCCGTTGATCGGAATAGCAGTCGCGGATTGAGCCTGCGCGTCCCGGCGAACCTGGCTGCACAACGGCGCGTCGCTCATCGCGCGCCGGCGACGGCGTTTGTCGATGAAACGGCGTGGCCAAGCGACAGGTAGCTCAGGTGCAATAGCGATTCGATGGTTGCCCAATCGGCGTCGGTGACGCTGCCGGCTTCTTCACGGGCGTCGCGAAGCAGCATCGCTTGCGCACGCAAGCGCCCGTGTTCGAGTGTCGAGTTCGCGGACACCATGTACAGCGAAGCGGCAGCTTCAGCACACGCGCTGGCCAACGCGCCAGGCGGGTAACGCTCACGCTGCCGGTGCACGATCCACCATTCCAGTTCGAGCGTGGCAGTGCGCGAGACATCGAAGTTGCGGTTCCCCGTGTTGCGGATCAGGCTGAAATAGGTTTGCAGCGCCGGCAACGCTTTTTCGTAATCGCTGCGCTCGCTGCCCTCCTTGAAAGTGAATGCGGCTGACGCGCCGTAGTAAGCGCCGACGTACGACCTTAGCCACGGAAAGCGATACTGCGTGCGCAGGGTCTGCGCCAGTTCAAGAAAGAGCGCCACGTGCTGGCGGTCATAGTAAGAGCGCCACATTTTCGTTTCGAGTGTCCCCGTCGCAATGGTATCGAAGCGGCTCAGGTCACGGTGCCATGGCCAGAAGAGATCTGCGGCGGCATAGCCGATCAGCACGACAAGCATGGCCAGGATCGTCCGTCGCCAGCGTCCTGGTCCGGCTGCAAGGATCACGCGGTGCCGCAGGCCGTGGCTGCGGGCGCGACCGGTTGTGTTCATGTCGAATAGTGTCGATGTCGAACGTGCGTTGAACAATTTACGTCGCTACGCGCCCCAGCACCTCGCCCAGTTCGGCGTCTTCAAGCACTGGGGTGATTTCCAGCGCCATCAGATCACTCCACTGCCAGGCGAACTCGGTGAGTTTCTTCATATCATCTGTTTCGAGCAGATCGAACCCTCCGCCCAGATCGGCTCGCGTCCACCGGCCCACCAACCGGACGCCGTCAGGCGGGAGCCCGCCGGTTCGCTGAAAGCGCGCGATGGCTTCGGCACGCTGTTGGGTATCGGGTGTCCAGTGAAAGGTCATCATGAATCTCATGTTTGTGTCTCCTGACGGTGGCTCGTCCACCTGCTTTATTTATACGATGCGATGGCAGCATACGGATGCAATCGGGCGTGTGCACTGCAACGCAAGTCGACACAGGGAGCAGTCCGGAACAGACAGTGGTCCACATCGATCCCGAACATTTCGTCCCCCTGGAATCCAGGCCGCGGCCAGGAAGCCCAGGCCAGGTCGATTCCTGCGAAGGCGCTCCGACGCGCGATCAGAAGATCGGCCGCTAGCAGTCTTCTGACTCAAGCGAGCGCGGGCTACCGGACAATGAAGCGAGCGAGATGAAGGTGGTCGAGACTGCGGCTGGTGTGTGAGGGCAGACTGGTTGACGATCGGCTGCCCGACTTCTGGCCGCGTTTCTCATCTTCCCCCAGGGTTACTTCCAATAGGATGCTCTACTGGAAAATTTGTATGATGACCACATAACCTGATCAATCGGAGCGGTAATGTTCGACAAGATCCCTGCGCGGGCGCTCAGCGATACGGTCGCCCAGCAGTTGCTGAAGCAGATCGACAAGGGCACGTTCGCCCGTGGCGGCAAGCTGCCGACGGAAGCCGTGCTGGCCGAGCAGTTCGGCGTCAGCCGGACCGTCATCCGTGAAGCGATCTCGCGCCTGAAGAACGAGGGCGTGGTCGCGCCGCGTCAGGGCAGCGGTGTCTACGTCAGCGCGCACGGCGCAATCCGTCCGCTGCGCATCGACTATGCGGAAGCAGTCGAAGCCGGCTCGGTGTTGCAGATTCTCGCGTTGCGCCGCGCGATCGAAGCGGAAGTCGCATCGGAGGCTGCGATGCGGCGCACGGCAAGCGACATGGCGGCCATCGACGCCGCACTCGCGAAGATCGACGAAGCCGTCGTGGAAGGGCACGACGGCGTCGCCGAAGACGTGGCCTTTCATCGCGCGATCGCGGTGGCCACCGGCAATCCCTATTTCCTCAAGACGCTCACGTTCCTGAACCAATACCTCGAAGCCGGTACGGTCGTCACGCGCCGCAACGAGTCGCTGCGCGAGGACTTTTCGCGGCAGGTGCGCGAAGAGCACGCGGCGATCACAGCCGCGATCCGGGCGGGCGATCCAATGGCGGCGCGCAACGCCGCGCAAACCCACATGTACAACGCCGCCCGCCGTCTCGCGGAAGCCGGCATCTGTTGAGTCGGGACTTCCGTCCGGTTCGTGAGCAGCGCACTTTTCCAGAGGTAAAGCATGTCGAGAAATATCGGAGTGATCGGTCTGGGCGCGATGGGGCTGGGCGTCGCGCGCTCATTGTTGCGGGCCGGTTTTCGCGTCCATGCATGCGACCTGCGCATCGAAGTGCTGCAGGGTTTTGCAGCCGAAGGCGGGATCGCGTGTGCGAACCCGGCTGAACTTGGCGCGCAATGCGACGTGGTCGTCACGCTGGTCGTCAATGCCGCACAGACCGAGGCCGTGCTGTTCGGTCCGGACGGCGCGCTCGCTGCGATGAAGCCGGGTGGCGTGGTGATCTCGAGTGCCACGGTGTCGCCCGATTTCGCGACCGGGCTCGGCCGGCGTGTCGAGGCGGCTGGCCTGCAGATGCTGGATGCGCCCGTTTCGGGTGGTGCGGCGCGCGCCGCGTCGGGCGAGATGACGATGATGACCTCCGGCCCCGCAGCCGCCTACGCCGCCTGCGAAGACGTGCTGGCCGTGATCGCAGGCAAGGTGTACCGGCTGGGTTCGACGCACGGCGCTGGATCGAAAGTGAAGATCATCAATCAGTTGCTCGCGGGCGTGCATATCGCCGCCGCGGCCGAAGCGATGGCACTGGGTTTGCGCGAAGGCGTTGATCCGGACGCACTGTACGACGTGATCACGCACAGCGCGGGCAATTCGTGGATGTTCGAGAATCGGGTTCCGCACATCCTGAAGGGCGACTACACGCCGCTTTCTGCAGTCGACATCTTCGTCAAGGATCTCGGCCTCGTGCTCGATACGGCGCGGCGTTCCAAATTCCCGTTGCCGCTGTCGGCGGCTGCGCATCAGATGTTCATGATGGCATCGACGGCAGGGCATGGCGGTGAAGACGATTCCGCAGTCATCAAGATTTTCCCAGGCATCGACGTGCCGGCGGCGAAGTAACGGGCGGAGACTGAGATGACGGACTCTAAAAGCGGGCCCTTGCTGGGCTGCATCGCCGACGACTTCACAGGTGCCACCGATCTGGCGAACATGCTCGTGCGCGGAGGCATGCGCACCGTGCAGACGATTGGCGTGCCCGAATCCGGGGAGCATGTCGAGGCCGACGCGCTAGTGGTCGCGCTGAAGTCACGGACGATTCCTGCCGCCGACGCAGTCGCCCAGTCGCTTGCCGCACTCGAATGGCTGCGTGCGCAAGGTTGCCGCCAGTTCTTCTTCAAGTATTGCTCGACGTTCGATTCAACCGACGCCGGCAATATCGGCCCGGTCACCGATGCGTTGCTCGATGCGCTGCAGGGCAGCGGCACAACTCCAGACAACGGCTTCACGATCGCCTGTCCCGCTTTTCCGGAGAACGGTCGCACGATCTATCGCGGTCATCTATTCGTCGGCGACGCGTTGCTGAACGAGTCTGGCATGGAGAATCATCCGCTCACGCCGATGACGGACGCGAATCTCGTCCGGGTATTGCAGCGGCAGACAGAATCGAAAGTCGGGCTCGCGCGTTACGACGTGGTGGCGAAGGGCGCATCTTCTGTACGCGAATCGTTTGCCGCGTTGCGCTCTGACGGCGTGCGCATGGCCATTGCCGATGCGTTGTCGGACGCGGACCTGTACACGTTGGGCGAAGCCTGCAGCGACCTGCCGCTGGTGACAGGCGGCTCGGGCGTCGCGCTCGGCTTGCCCGCGAACTTCCGCCGCGCTGGGCTCCTTGCCGATACGACGGACGCAGGCCAGTTGCCGCGCATCGGAGGCCGCTCGGCCGTGCTCGCAGGCAGCGCGTCGAAGGCAACGAATGCGCAGGTGGCGGCCTGGCGCGAATCGCGTCCGGCATTTCGTATCGACCCGCTCGCCGCCGCGCGCGGCGAGCCCGTGACGGAGCAGGCACTGGCCTTCGCGCGCGAACATTTCGAAGCGGCCCAATCGCAGCCCGTGCTGATCTACGCCACCGCGACACCCGATGAGGTCAAGGCGGTGCAGCACGAACTCGGCGTTGCACAAGCGGGGCATCTCGTCGAAAACACGCTCGCGGCGATTGCCCGCGGCCTGCGCGAACTCGGCGTGCGCAAGTTCGTCGTGGCGGGCGGCGAGACCTCGGGCGCGGTCGTTCAGGCGCTCGGCGTGCGGACGCTGCGCATCGGCGCACAGATCGATCCGGGCGTGCCGTCCACGGCGACCATCGATTCGGCGCCGCTCGCGCTGGCGCTCAAATCGGGCAACTTCGGCGCGTCCGACTTCTTTGCGAAAGCGCTGCGTCATCTCGAAGGAGCCGAGTAATGGCGGTTCACTCGAGCAACGACGCGAAGCTCCGCGAAGAAATCTGCGATGTCGGCGCGAGTCTCTATGCGCGCGGCTATACCGTGGGCAGCGCGGGCAACATCAGCGCGCGCCTCGATGACGGCTGGCTGATCACGCCCACGGACGCCTGTCTCGGCCGCCTCGACCCCGCCGACATCGCGAAGGTCGATCTGGACGGCAATGCGATCTCCGGCGGCCGGCCGTCGAAAACGCTGGCACTGCATCGCGGCATCTACGCCCGCAACGCCGACACGCGCGGCATCGTGCATACGCATTCGACGCATCTGGTCGCGCTGACGCTCGCCGGCGTCTGGAGCGAAGCCGACGTGCTGCCGCCCATTACGCCGTACTACGTGATGAAGGTCGGCCATGTGCCGCTGATTCGCTACCGGCGTCCCGGCGATCCTCAGGTCGCGGAACAGATTGCGGCGCTCGCGGACAAGGTTCGTGGCGTGCTGATCGAACGGCTCGGGCCAGTGGTATGGGAACGGTCGGTATCTCAGGCGTCGTACGCGCTGGAGGAACTCGAAGAGACCGCGCGCCTGTGGCTGATGTCGAACCCGCGTCCCGCACCGCTTGACGAAGCTTCGCTCGAAGAACTGCGCACCGTGTTCGGCGCGCGCTGGTAGTCCCCTGCGCGGCCGCAACGCCGGTCGCGCAGTTTCATGCAACACCCCACGCCTATAAAGCCGGACGACCGCCAGTGGGCGGATCGTCGACGGCACCATCCTCAAAGGAGACGATTCATGACGTCCTATCAGGCGGCCCCGGCCACCCCCATCGCGCAGACGGAAGGCAAGCCCGAGACCGCAGAAGTCGAACGCACTTATCGCAAGGTGTTCTGGCGCATCGTGCCGTTCCTGATGCTGTGCTATGTCGTGGCTTACCTCGACCGCGTCAATGTCGGCTTCGCGAAGCTGCAGATGTCGCAGGACCTGGCGTTCAGTGAAACGGTGTTCGGTCTCGGCGCAGGCGTGTTCTTCATCGGTTACTTCCTGTTCGAATTGCCGAGCAACATTCTGATGCACAAGCTCGGCGCGCGAATCTGGATTGCGCGGATCATGATCACGTGGGGCATCATGTCGGCGCTCTTCGTCTTCGTGAAGACGCCCATGCAGTTCTACGTGCTGCGTTTCCTGCTTGGCCTCGCCGAAGCGGGCTTCTATCCTGGCGTGATCCTTTACCTGACGTACTGGTTTCCGTCGCACCGCCGCGCGAAGATCATCGCGGTGTTCATGTCTGCGATTCCGGTCTCGGGCATCTTCGGCAATCCGCTGTCGGGCTTGATCATGCAGTCCTTTCATGGGGACCATGGGTTTGCCGGCTGGCAGTGGATGTTCGTGATCGAGGCGGTCCCGGCAATCGCGATCGGCATCGCGACGATCCTGTATCTGGACAACGGCATCGCCCGCGCGAAGTGGTTGAGCGAGCGCGAAAAGAAACTGCTGTCCGACGAAATCGCCGCGCAGCCGCAGGAACAGGTGAAGTCGCATTCGCTCGGCGCTGTCTTCCGCGACCCGCGCACGTGGTGGATGTCGCTGATCTATTTCGCGTTCGTGACGGGCCAGTATGGGCTGACGTTCTGGATGCCGACGCTGGTCAAATCGACGGGCGTCACGGGCGCGTTCAACATCGGTCTGCTAAGTGCGATTCCATTCCTCGCGGCGATCGTCGTGATGAACCTGATGGGACATAGCGCGGACAAACGGCGCGAGCGTCGCTGGCATCTGATCGTGCCGGCGCTGTTCGGCGCAATCGGCTTCACGATCGCCGCATCGTTCGCGAACAACACGGTGGTGTCGATCGTGTTCCTGTCGCTCGCAGCGGCAGGCGTGCTGACCTGCGCGCCGCTCTTCTGGTCGCTGCCGACGGCATTCATGTCGGGCGCCACCGCCGCAGCCGGTATCGCGATCATCAATTCGATCGGCAATCTTGCGGGTTTCGCGAGCCCCTATATGATCGGTTATCTGAAGGACCTCACGCACAGCACGCAGTCCGGTATGTATGTGCTGGCCGGGATGCTGGCGATCGGCGCCGTCGCGGTGTGGCTGACGCCGGCAAAGCTCGTCAACCGCTAGACCTGTCGTTTCATGCCGGCCGCGCAGGGCGTCCGGCATTGCAACAGATAAAGGAGTTACGTCGATGCCTCGCTTCGCCGCCAACCTGACCATGATGTATAACGAACACGCGTTCCCCGATCGCTTCGCGGCCGCCGCGCGAGACGGATTCCAGGCCGTCGAGTTCCTGTTTCCCTACGAGTTTTCCGCCGCCGAACTGAAGACGCAGCTCGACGAATATCGGCTCACGCAGGCGCTGTTCAATGCGCCGCCTGGCGACTGGGCCAAAGGCGAGCGCGGCATCGCATCGCTGCCGGGCCGTGAAGACGAATTCCGCCGCAGCGTCGATACCGCGCTCGGCTACGCACGCGTGCTTGGCAATCGCAAGCTGCATGTGATGGCCGGGCTGATCGCGCCCGGCCAGCCACGTGAACGTCATCGCGAGGTTTATCTAAAGAACCTTGCTTATGCCACGAACGCCGCGCAGGCAGACGGCATCACGATCGTCATTGAACCGATCAATACGCGCGATATTCCCGGTTTTTTTCTGAATCGCCAGGACGATGCTCAGGCGATCTGTGCGGAGGTCGGTGCGCCGAACCTGCAGGTGCAGTTCGACTGCTACCACTGCCAGATCGTCGAAGGCGATCTCGCCGTGAAGTTAAAACGCGACATGCCGCGTATCGGCCATATCCAGATTGCTGGCGTTCCTGAGCGGCACGAACCGGACATCGGCGAGTTGAATTATCCGTACCTGTTCGAGCTGATCGATTCGCTCGGCTACGAAGGCTGGATCGGTTGTGAATACCGGCCGCGCGCAGGCACGTCGGACGGTCTCGGCTGGCTCAAGCCCTGGCTCTAATACGCATTGCGAGGACACGTACAGCATGAAGATACTGATTACAGGTGGCGCTGGATTTCTCGGTCAACGGCTTGCGCGCGAGTTGCTGTCGCGCGGCGAACTGAAGGGCGCAAACGGGCAGCGACACCCAGTGACGGAACTGGTGTTACTCGACGTCGTGCGCCCGAGCGATTTCGGTGACGCGCGCGTGCGCGCTGAAGTGGGCGATATCGCGGAACGTAGCGTACTGGAGCGCGTAATCGATACGGAGACGGCTGCGATCTTTCATCTCGCGGCCATCGTCAGCGGTCAGGCCGAAGCGGATTTCGATCTCGGCATGCGGATCAATCTCGACGCTTCCCGCTTGCTGCTCGATGTTTGCCGCGCGCGCGGTCATCGGCCGCGCGTCGTGTTCACGAGTTCGGTCGCCGTGTATGGCGGCGATCTGCCGGACGTCGTGCAGAACGATACGGTGTTGAATCCGCAGTCTTCATATGGCACGCAGAAGGCCATTGCGGAACTGCTGCTGAACGATTTCGCTCGCCGTGGCTTCGTCGATGGCCGAGTACTGCGGCTGCCGACCATCAGCGTGAGACCCGGCAAGCCGAATGCGGCCGCATCGTCATTTGCGAGCGGCATTATTCGCGAGCCGTTGAACGGTGAGACATCGGTGTGCCCGGTGTCGGGGAGCACGCGGTTGTGGCTGCTGTCGCCGCGCCAGGCGATCCTGTCGCTCATTGCCGGTTGGGAAATCGAATCGGAAGCGCTCGGCATTCATCGCACACTGAACCTGCCTGGTATCTCCGTAAGCGTCGACGATATGGTTGCGGCGTTGCGCGAAGTGGCTGGCGATGAGGTGGTCAAGCGCATCGAGTGGAAGGCGGATCCACGCGTCGAGAAGATCGTCGGCAGTTGGCCGGGGCAGTGGGATACGTCTCGTGCGACACAGTTGGGACTCAAGGGCGATCGGACCTTCGCTGACGTGATTCGCCACTACATCGAAGATGAAGGCATCCGCGTCTGATCACAAGGCGGTTTCGGCCGCTGTGATCGACGCGCGGATCGTCGGTCGAGTACACCGAGCTTTACTTCAATTGTGTGTTGGCGACCGGCAGGATAGTGGCCCTATGCCAGCCGGTCGCGTCGTGAACGAGCGTATGGCTGGTCAGGAGAGTTACCGGGACGTATAGCTGGATGACGTCGTCAGAGATGACGATGGTTCGCAGACGCGGCATATCGGCTTCGAGGGCATTGTCAACTTGCCGCCCCGAAGGAAGTCCCCTTGGGGGATGCGACGCTTGCGTTCGCGCGTCGGTTGGCGGCTGTTCTCCGCCCGGTTGTTCAGCTGGGCAGCCGCTTTTACAAACATGTGCTTCACGCCCACCAACTCCGGAATTTCGGCCTTTGCGGCCGGATAACTACCCAGTTGATCGGTGACGATCTTGCGCCGCACGGGGCTGGAGCGCAGCACGCGCTTGAAAAAACATTTGGCCGCGGCTTTGTCGCGCCGCTTTTGTAGCAGGACAACGCCGTCCGGATTTACACGCCGCGGACAACAACGAAATATGTCTCAACCTATTGAAAACAAATAAAAAAATGAATTTATCCACAACGTACCCGATCATAACATTGGGCTGGCGGGGCGGACCCGGCGTCGGGGCGAACGCCCAACCCGGCCGGTCTACTTAAGGACGCGCCAGCTTCGATCTGATTTCTCCAGGGCGAGCCGCTACATGTCTGCGTTTTCAACGACACGGCCTTCTGCACGCCAGCGGAGCATCCCCCCAGCGAGGTTGGCGACAGCGTCGAATCCTGCCTGCCGCAGAATGACCGTGGCTTGCGCTGAACGTCCGCCCGCCCGGCAGACCGTTACGATCGGGCGGTCCTGCGCAAGTTCCCCGGTGCGGCCTGCCAGGTCGCCGAGCGGAATCAGTCTGGCTTCGGCAATGCGCCCGAGTGGCCCGGTGAACTCGGCGGGCTCGCGCACATCGACGATCTGGACCGCACCAAGATTCTCCTCGAGCCATTGCGGATTGATTTCCCAGATGCCGGCAAAGGTGTACGTCAGCGGCGCCCAGCCGGGTTCGGCTTGTTGCGTGGGGGCGCTCGCTGCGACGCCGCATTTCAGGTTGGCCGGCACCGCGATATCGATCTGCCTCGGATGCGGCAGGCGCAGATTCGTCATGTAGCCGGTGAAATCGTCCTCGCACAGTTCACCGCCGAGGCGCGGATTGAAGCGTCGCTCCTCGCCGACACTCGTGACGGTCAGGCCGCGATAGTCGTGAGCCGGGTAAAGCAGACATGTCTCGGGCAGCGTGAAAATCTGGTCGTGTATTGCCCGGAACATGGCGTGCGCGTCGCCCTTCTGGAAGTCCGTCCGGCCCGTGCCCCTGATCAACAGGCAATCGCCGGTCAATGCCATGGTCTCATCGTCGAGCACGAGGCTGATGCATCCATTTGTATGACCAGGTGTCGCACGTACTTCCAGGTATCGCGTGCCGAACTCACATCGGTCGCCGTCATGCAGATACCGGTCCGCACCTTCGGCGCCGCTTGCCGCCGATATCGCGATCTGGCTTCCCGTGCGCTGCTTGAGCATCCACGCGCCGGTCACATGATCGGCGTGAACGTGTGTGTCGATCGTATACAGCAGACGCAGTCCAAGCTCGTCGATCAAAGCGGTGTCGCGGCGGACCTGTTCAAAGACCGGATCAACGAGCACAGCCTCTCTCGTCGCGCTATCGGCAAACAGATAGGTGTAGGTGGACGACTGCTGGTCGAACAATTGCCGGAAGATCAACACGATTCTGCTCCCTTGATTCTGCTGGCACCGCTGCGGCCCCATGAGGGGCTCCGGTGCCTGTTCTGGACCTCGCGTCGCGCAACCTGCAGGACGTCTGCGCGTCGGGGGAACTGTCGACCGCTTATCGTGATTCACGGGGCGCGATCCGCCTGCTTATCCGTCGAAACTGCAAGACTTCAGACTTTGACATGATAATGATCATTCACGTCGAACGGCCTGAGGGGGAACACCATGTCTACGATCGATTATGAAACGCTGAAGCAACGCTTCCCGGCGTCTGGCGACATCCCGGAAGAATTCCGCCTCTCGTCGCCGATCCATCAGCGCATTTCGCTCGTAGACGGTGAGTTCATCAAGTGGGACGGTGCCTGCAAAACGGTACTGTCGCCCATTTGCGTGACGCAGCCAGACGGCTCGGTACAACAGGTCGAGATCGGCAGCTATCCGGTGATGGGCGACACAGAAAGCGAAGCTGCGCTGGATGCCGCCGTGAAAGCCTGGGATTCCGGCCGCGGAGAATGGCCCACGATGGCGGTCGCGCAGCGCATCGCCTGCATGCAGGATTTCATCAAACGCATGGTGGCGCAGCGTCAGCTGATTGTTAACCTCATCATGTGGGAAATCGGCAAAAGTCTCGCCGATTCGCGAAAGGAATTCGATCGCACGGTCGAATACATGACAGCGACGATCGAGGCGCTCAAGGAACAGGACAACAGCAATTCGCGCTTCATTATCGCGGAAGGCACGATTGGCCAGATCCGGCGTACGCCGCTTGGCGTCGTTTTATGCATGGGCCCCTACAACTACCCGTTGAACGAGACCTTTGCGACGCTGATCCCGGCGCTCCTGATGGGCAATACGGTCGTATTCAAGCCGCCTCAATACGGGACGCTGCTGTTCTATCCGTTGCTCGAAGCGTTTCGCGATGCGTTTCCAAAAGGCGTGATCAACACGATCTATGCGCCTGGTGCGGTTGTCGTGCCGCACATGCTTGCGACCGGCAAGATCAACGTGCTGGCGCTGATCGGTTCGAGCAAGGTGGCTGATCATCTGAAGAAGCAGCATCCGAAGTCGCACCGGCTGCGCGCGATTCTCGGCCTCGATGCAAAGAACGCGGCGATTGTCCTGCCCGACGCCGACCTTGAGCTGACCGTGAAGGAGTGTCTGCTGGGTGCGCTGTCATTTAACGGTCAGCGCTGCACGGCGCTCAAGATGCTGATCGTGCATGAGTCGATCGTCGAAGCGTTTCTTGCGCGCTTTTCTGAAGCGCTTGGCAAGCTCAAGATCGGTATGCCGTGGGAGCCGGGTGTCAACATCACGCCGCTGCCGGGTTTGCACAGAACCGCCTACATGACGGATGCCATCGACGACGCAAAGGCCAAAGGCGCGCACGTGGTGAACGATGGCGGCGGCACGTTTTGCCAGACGCTGTTCTATCCGGCGGTCGTTTATCCCGTCAAGGAAGGCATGAAGCTTTACCGCGAGGAGCAGTTCGGGCCGCTCATTCCGGTGACAACCTTTAGCGACATCGAAACCGCTCTGGAATACGTCATTACCTCCGATCATGGCCAGCAGGTCAGTATCTTTGGATCGGACCCGGCGCGGATCGGCGAGCTTGTCGATCCGCTCGTCAATCAGGTCTGTCGCGTGAATCTGAACTGCCAGTGCCAGCGCGGCCCTGACGTGTTTCCGTTTGCGGGCCGAAAGGATTCGGCGGAAGGAACGTTGTCGGTGACTGACGCGTTACGCGCATTCTCGATCCGCTCGATGGTGGCCGCTAAACAGACCGACGACAGCAAGGCGCTGCTCGACGCCATCGTGAACGATCATCAGTCGAAGTTCGTGAACACGGGTTTCATTTTCTGACGCCTTGGGAAGCGCACCGGGCCCGCATTCCTGCCACAACCCCTTCGTGCCACGCCGCTTTTGGTACGATGCAGCCTTTTCAAGCTGATGGCAGGCCCGCGTGGACCGCAGAAACACGGCATTTATTCGCGACTATTGTTTAACGCAATTCGCCCGGATCAAGCCGGTCGTCGCTGACCGGCTTCAACGCCTGCGTCACCCGACGCGTCGCGGCGTCGCGCTTACGCTCGCTGCGTTTCCCGCGCTCATCCTGCTTTATGTGCTGGTGTTGATCCCGTTCACACCGGGCATCGGCGATATCCGCAAGGCGAAAGTCGAGCAACCCGCGCGCGTGTTTTCCGCCGACGGCAAGCTGCTTGCCGAGTTCAAGCCGAGCAACCGCGAATGGGTCAAGCTCGCCGATATCTCGCCGCATGTGATCGATGCACTGATCGCGACCGAAGACCATCGCTTCTACGAACATCACGGTCTGGACTGGCGGCGCACCGCGTCGGCGGCGCTGCATACGTTTTCGGGCGAGCGTCAGGGCGGCTCGACCATCACGCAACAGCTTGCGCGCAACCTGTATCCCGACGAAGTGGGCCGCGCGCCCACGCTTACGCGAAAACTCAAGGAAGCGATCACCGCGTTCAAGATCGAAGCGGTCTACACAAAGCCTGAGATCCTGGAGACGTATCTCAACACGGTGCCGTTTCTCTACAACGCGTACGGCATCGAGATGGCGGCGCGCACCTACTTCGACAAATCCGCCGACGATCTCGACGTGCTGGAAAGCGCGACGCTCGCCGGCATGCTGAAGGGCAACAGCTACTACAACCCGGTCATCAATCCCGACCGCGCGCTCCAGCGCCGCAATATCGTGCTCGCGCAGATGGTGAAGTACGGACGCCTGTCGCAATCTTCGTATACGTCGCTTGCGAAGCGTCCGTTGCGCATTGATTTCGAACGGCAGATCGAGCCGCCCGGTCCCGCGCCGCACTTCGCGCAGCAGCTTCGCAAATGGCTGATCTCGTGGGCCGATCGTAACGATTACAACGTCTATTCCGACGGTCTGGTGGTGCGCACCACGATCGACTCGCGTCTCCAGACGATGGCGACCCAGGCCGTCGTGCTGCAGGGCAACTCACTGCAGGGCATCGCGAATTCGGCGTGGGGCGCGCGTGCGGGCTGCGCGAATGGCCGCGATCTGATGCAGACCTTCGTGCGCGAGACGCCTGACTATCGCGCGGCAAAAGATTCAGGGCTCACCGATGCGGATGCGCTTAAGCGCCTCGCGTCCGACCGGCATTTCGTGCAGGCGCTGTGCGATAGCAAGACACGCGTGCAGGCCGATTTTCTCGCGATCGATCCGCGTAACGGGCAGATCCGGGCATGGGTCGGCAGCCGCGATTTCGGCCAGGATCCGTTCGATCACGTGCAGCAGGCGCGCCGGCAGCCCGGCTCGACGTTCAAGCCGTTCGTGTACGGCGCGGCCTTCGAAAATGGCGCGAGCCCCGATGACACGTTCATCGACCAGCCGGTTGAAATCCCGCTCGCAGGTGGCGAAATCTGGAAACCGTCCGACGACGAACCGCCCACCGGTCGGCCGACGAGTTTGCGTGACGGCCTGACGTATTCGCGCAACCGGATCACTGCGCAACTCGTGCAGGAGGTAGGACCGGCGAAAGTTGCACGTCTCGCGCGCGCAATGGGCGTACGCGACAGCAAGCTCGATGTCGTGCCTTCGCTCGGGCTGGGCACGAGCCCGGTGACGCTGAAGGAAATGGTGTCGGCTTACGCGACGATCGCCAATCGCGGCGGCTATATCGAGCCCGTGATGGTGACGCGCATCGAGGACCGCAATGGCGAAGTACTGGCCGACTTCGCGCCGGCATCCGCCCATCAGGAGCTGCCTGTCGATGCGGATCAGACGCTGCTCGACGTCATGCGTGACGTGGTGAATCGCGGCACCGGTTCGACCATTCGCACGCGTTTCGGCATTCGTGGCGATGTCGCGGGCAAGACGGGCACGACGCAGGACAACGCCGATGGCTGGTTCATCCTGATGCATCCGCAACTGGTCGCGGGCGCCTGGGTCGGCTTTAACGACAGCCGCGTCACGCTACGTAGCGATTACTGGGGGCAGGGCGCACATAGCGCGTTGCCGATCGTCGGCGATTTTTACCAGCGCGCATTGCGCTCGCGTGTGATCGACCCGCAGGCGCGTTTCCGGAAAGAGGAGCCTGGCACGCTGTCTGTGTGGCTCGGGAAGGCTCGCGGATGGGTTCAGCAGCTTTTCTCGCCCGCGCCGAAGCCTGAAACGGCGAGCGGCGCGCGCCACACGCCGCGTCCGCGTGCGGCGGCGACGCCGCCGTCGCCGGCCGCCGGGGTTTCGTCGCCCGCTGCTGCCAGCGCGGTATCGGCGGCCTCTGCAACGCGGGCGCTACCTCCGCTTTTGCCGCCGGTCGTCACCAGCGCACCTCAGGAAACCGGCGCATTCGGCACCGGAGAGCCCGCTTCGACGCCGACGCCCACACCGGATGTGCCGTCTCCCGACATGAGCACGACACCGGGCGCAACGCCGGGCGATCAGACGAAATCACCTGCTGGTGCGAGCTCTGGCGAATGATGTCGACCACAACCCGCTCGTGACGCGCGAAACGTCCGCCGCACGCCTCGCGCCGCTCGACAGAATCGCCGACGCCACGGGACGCCTGCGCCAGCCGTATCGGGTACGATATCCAGACGATGAATCCCGCTTCTGTTCCCGCTTCCGGTCCCGGCAGGCGCCGCATTGCACACCTGGATATGGACGCGTTCTACGCGTCCGTCGAACTGTTGCGCTATCCCGAACTGCGCGGGCAGCCGGTTGTGATCGGCGGCGGACGCAACGCGGTGCCCGAGACGCTCGAAGACGGCAGCCGGCGTTTTCGCAAGCTGCGTGATTACGCGGGGCGCGGCGTCGTCACGACATCGACCTACGAGGCGCGTGCGCTCGGCGTGTTCTCGGCGATGGGCATGATGAAGGCCGCGCAGCTCGCGCCCGATGCGATTCTGCTTCCCACCGATTTCGATTCTTACCGGCACTACTCGCGTCTCTTCAAGAACGCGGTGGCAACGTTTGCATCGCAGATCGAAGATCGCGGCATCGATGAAATCTATATCGATCTCACCGACGTACCCGGCGAACCCGTCGACATCGGCACGCGCATCAAGCAGGCGGTGCGCGACGCCACCGGCCTGACGTGTTCGATCTGTATTGCGCCGAACAAGCTGCTTGCCAAGATCGGCTCGGATCTCGACAAACCGGACGGTCTCACGCTCCTGACCATCGACGACGTACCGAAACGGATCTGGCCATTGCCTGCGCGAAAAGTGAACGGCATTGGCCCGAAAGCGAGCGAAAAACTGGCGGGCATCGGCATCGTGACGGTCGGCGATCTGGCGGCCGCCGCGCCCGAATTGCTGCAGACGCACTTCGGCCGAAGCTATTCCGCGTGGCTTGCCGATGTCGCGCAGGGCATCGATGAGCGTCAGGTTGTCGTGAGTTCCGAGCCGCGCTCGATGAGCCGCGAAACCACGTTCGAGCGCGATCTGCATCCGCGCCGCGACCGGTCGACGCTTTCCGAGGCGTTTACCGGCCTGTGCATGCGGGTCGCGGACGACCTGCGGCGCAAGGGCTATACTGGACGAACCGTGGGAATCAAGTTGCGGTACGACGACTTCAAGACGGTAACGCGCGATCTGACGATTCCTGTGCCGACGGCGGATGCAACGGAAATTCGCCGCGCTGCAACAGAATGTCTGAAGCGTGTGCCGCTCGACAGAAGGTTACGTCTGCTCGGCGTGCGCGTCTCTGCGTTGTCGCCGGCAGGCAGTGAACCCGTCGCTCCGTTGCCGGTTCAAGGCGAGTTGCCTTTCTCGACAGAGAACTACGGCAGATGATTTTCAAAGCAGTTATCAAGAGATTTAAGAGGAAGAGGCGATGGCGAGGCAGGTGATTTACCACGGCACGCCTTCACAGGTCATTAATATCCCGGCCTTTCTGAAGGGCGGTGTTGTCATGGCGCTGGTGGGCGCGATTGATCTTTTTGTGTCGGGTGATTTTCCATTCCAGTGGTCGCTGGTGCTGATGCAGGCGGCGGCGATCATGATCGGTGTCGCGTTGCCGTTTCTCAAGACCGCATCCACAGAGATCGTCATCGATACCGAGCGGATTACGTGGACGCAGGGCATTTTCGAACGTCGTGTGTCGAGTCTCGAACTGTCGCGCATTCGCAGCGTGACGGTGGTATATCCGCGGTGGCAGCGTGCGTTCGGCACCGGTTCGATCGTGCTCGATACGGGCGATGGACGGCGTCCGATGCGGCGCCTGCCGGGCATCCGCCACGCCGACGAACTGCGCAGGAAGCTCGAAGCGGCGATCGCCGCTTCGCCTGAGGTCAAGGACGAAAACCTTCGCTACGCGTAAGGCTCGTCGGCACATCGGCGGTGACAGGCTCGCGCCTGTCACACGCCGGATTTCCCGTTAAATTTCCCCTTTGACGTGTGCCGGATCGTCGGCGCCCTGAATGCCAGGCGGCACCGCCTTTTCGTTGATCCACGCGTTCAGCAGCGTCGACGTGACGGCCAGTATCACCGGCCCCATAAAGAGCCCGACGATGCCGAACGCGAACATCCCACCCAGCACGCCCGACAGGATCAGCAGCATCGACAGGTTCACGCCGCGCTTGATGAGCATCGGGCGCAGCACGTTGTCGAGCATCGCGATCATGATCGACCAGATGAGCAGCAGGATCGCGACCAGATGCGACGAGTGGAAAAAGAGCCACGCGACAGAGCCGAGCAGCGGCAGCAGCGGCCCGATCTGCGCGAGACACAGCATCAGCATCACGGCCGTCAGGATGCCCGCACCGGGCACACCCGCCACCCATAAGCCAATGCCGCCGAGCGCGGACTGCGTGACCGCCGTCACCACAATGCCGAGCGCCACGGCGCGCACGGCGAGGGCGGCGAGCTTGATCGCGCCTTCGCCGCGCTGTGCAGCGATGCGGCTGGCAAAGCGCGTCATGAACGCGGCTGCCTTCTCACCGTTCGTGTAGAGAATGCCGGCGATGATGATCGTGATGAACATGTGAATCACGAACACGCCGACGACGGCCGCATGACCGAGCAACCAGCGCGCGCCGATGCTGACATAAGGCTCGACTTTCGCGAGCAGGCCGCCCGGGCCCGCATCCGACAGGGTCTGCCATTCACTCCCAATGCGCGCGCCAATCACCGGAAGGCTTTCGACCCAGCCGGGCGGCGGGGGCAACGCGTAACTGGGCAGGCTCTTGATGGCGGCCATGATCTCGCTGCCATGCAACGCGAGCGTCGAGATCGCCTCATACAACGGCACCACGATCACGATCAGCAGGCAGAGCAGCATGAACGTGGTCGCAATCCACCGGCGGTTGCCGCAGCGTCGCTGCACAGCAAGCATCAGCGGCCAGGTGGCGACCACGATCGTGGTCGCCCAGATAAGGCCCGGAATGAACGGGCTCAGAACATAAAGACTGCCGACCGTCAGTGCAATCAGGACGACGATTACAAGCAGGGTTCGGGCAATGTCTATCGGATCGCGTTGGTTCAAGTTACCCTCCTGAACAGGTTAGTTGCGCCGCGCCTGTTTGCGCGAGCCGTGCGGTGCGTACCGTATCGTAGCGGTATTGGCACCCGTGCGGCGGTCCTTTATACCAGGTCAGCCCGGGCCGCCGACGAACCAGCGATAGTAAGGGTTCTCAGGGTCGGCGTGCATGACTCTGCCGATGTCGGTTTGCGAGGCGTCACGATCGCCGCGATACGCATCGAGGCCCGCGTCGTAGAACGTCTGCAATGTGCTGCTGGCGTCGATGGCCTGTTGTGTTTCTGCCAGGCGCGTTTGCGCAGTTCAGGTTCAGTGAGATTTAAGGAAGGAGGGGGTCGTGATACGCAAGACGCTCAATGCGTCCCGGTTGCAGACTGAGGTCAGCCGGCGCATTCATCGCATTCATGAAATTGTCGAGGACGGCGTGAAGATTCGCGTGCCGCGTCCGCAGAAGACCGAACCCGACGCGTCCGGCTGCAACTGGACCATGAAACACTTCGGTGGCGCGATCGGTTACGAACGCGATATCGATTCGGTGCTCAAAGCAGTTCGCGCTGAATACAACCTCTCGGACGTGGAAGAGAAAGACGGGTCCGGTCTCTTTCCCGGTTTATCTGATTCCGGTTGAACGGCGCGGCCAGTGGGCGCTCCCGCGCGATGCGGGAGCGTCGGGTTGCATCGTTTCCTTAGTGGGGCGTGGGCTGGGTGCTGTTGCTGGATCCGCCGCCATGCGAAGGCGGCGGTCCGGACGGATGAGCGCCGCCACCACCTTGCCCCGGTGGTGGTCCTGGGGGCGGGCGCGCGCCACCTTGCGGGGCCCCTGGCGGCGGTCCCGGAGGGTGGCCTCCGCCGCCTTGACCGGGCGGCGGGCCTTCGTGCCCTGGCGGCGGTCCTCCGTGCCCCGGTGGCGGTCCTCCGTGCCCCGGTGGCGGGCCCCCTTGCCCGGGCGGCGGTCCTCCGTGCCCCGGTGGTGGTCCGCCTTGCTCCTGCGGTGGCCCGCCGTGTCCGGACGGTGGCCCCGGCGGGTGACCGCCATAGCCGGGTGGCCTGCCATACTGCGAAGGCGGCCGGCGCTCCCATCGCGGCTCGTCGTGATACCACGGACGATCGCGGTAGTAGCGGCCCCAGTACGTGCCAATCCCGAACGTGACGATCGGCACGCCGATCGAGGGGCCATACGTCATCACGGGCACGTCGCTGCCCTGATACGGATAGCTGAGACTCGCGCCGTAGACCCAGCCGCGCAGGTCCGACACCGCGACGTCGCACCACGAATAGCCGCTGACGCAGCCCATCACCTGCACGGGCACGCTGTCCTCCAGCTGGGCGACGACCGGATAGTCCTGCCCCGGACCCGCAAACAGATACACCGGACTATTCGTATACGCCTCAACCGGCTGCGCAGACGAAACACCCGGCAACATCAGCAGACTGGCCACGCCTGCACAAAGGCCGCTGACAAACTGCTTTCGCATGGCTCCTCCCGGATGGCGAGCGTTAAAGCGCGCTTAAGGGTCGAAGGTGTCGAAGGTATCGAAGGCGGTGAGGGCGACGTCCACAGCTTTCAGGTAACGGTCGTAGCCCGCTTCAATCAGCGCGTAGCGAACCCGGGCGAGTTCGCGACGTGTGGCGTCATCCTTGTGCCCTTGCAGCACGCCGGCAAGCACGCGCCCGCGCGCGGCGAACAGATCGGCCCATGGCAGCGGTTCGGCGCGCGTGTAGTGCTCGATGGCTGCGACGTAGCGCAACGTGCCTGCTGCGTCACCTGCGCACAACGTGGCTTCGATCGCGTCGCGATAGAACCACAGATGATTGTGGCCCACCGCGCCGCGCTTAAGCAGGTCCATGCCTTCGGCAAGCCATTGCGCGCGCTCTGCATCGTCCTCGACTGCGCGGCTCAGTGCGCCGAGAATCTTCGGGCCGGTGAACTGCGTGCCGACCTCGCGCGAGATCGCCAGCGCTTCGCGTAGCATTTCAATGGCTTCGTGGCGCTTTCCTTCATCGAGCAGCCCGCGTGCCTGCATCTCCAGCGACTGCGCCTCGAAGCGGCGCGCGCCCAGTTGATGTGCGAGTTGCATGCCACGTGCGAGATGGATCTGCATCGTCGGGATGTCGCCCAGTTCGTAGCTCGCAAACACACCCATGGTCTCGCCGAGCATCTCCGCTCTTGGCTGCCCGACGAGCGCCGCAACGCGCGCCGCAGCGGCGCCGTCTTCGAGCGCAAGCCGCGCTTCGTTCAGGTAGACGCGGCTGAATCCCACCATCGAGCGATGCGCGACTTCGATGCGTCCATAACCGTGTTCGCGGGCCAGCGCCACGCAGCGGCTGAAGTGATCGAACGCCGTGCGCATGTGGCCCTGCGCATACGCTGCATCGGCCAGGCCGCCGAGCGCGCGCGCCTCCGCTTCCGGCGAGCCCGAGCGACGTGCATACGCCAGCCCCTGTTCGTGTCCGGCGCGGCATTCGTCGATCCGGCCGAGCGGAAAGAAAATGTTGCCGCGCAGGTGATAGAGGCGCGCCAGTTCGGGCACCAGATCGAGCCGCCCGGCAATCTGCCCGGCGGCGTCGGTCAGGGCGAGGGCTTCGGTGAGGCCTTCGTTGACCCGCAGTCCTTCCGCGAGTCCAAGCTGCGATTCGCACAGGCTCGCTTCGTCCGGCGCGGCAGCCACGGCCGCGCGATACGTCGCGATCGATCCGCCGATGTCGCCAAGGTCGCGCTGCAATTCCCCTTTCAAACAAATGAGCGCATGCCTGTCGGTCTCTCTCTGCGCGATGACGAGGCCGCGCTCGACGAGACGTAGCGCCGAATCGGTGAGATACGCGGCGCGTTGCGCAATCGCGGCTTCGAGCAGCGCGCGCGGCGCACGATCGTCGCCGGCGCGGTCGAGATGCTGCGCATGCAAGACCGGATCGCTCGTCGCGAACCATTCGGCGGCGCGCTGATGCAGCTCGCGGCGGCGTGCGCGCAACGACGTCGAATACGCGCCTTCCTGAATGAGCGCATGGGCGAAGAGGTAATCGTCGCCCTCGGGTAGCACGAGCGCATTGGCGACGAGGCCGTCGCAGACATAGTCGGGCGCATCGATGAGCCTGCGCAGCAGCGCGAGATCGAAGCGCTGGCCGATCACGGCGGCCGCCTGAAAAGCCTGCCTGTCGAGTGGCGCGAGCCGGTCCATGCGCGCGAGCACAAGACTCTGGATCGTCGCGGGCACCGCTTCGCCGCTGCCTTCCTCTGCATTGCGCAGCAGCTGTTCGAGAAAGAGCGGATTGCCGCCTGCGCGGTCGATGCAGGCGAGCGCGATCCGCTGTGTCGCATCGATGAAACTACCGGCGAGACTTAACGCTTCATCGCCGCGCAGCGGACCGAGATCGATCGTGACGAGCGGCGTGCCGCGACAACTCGCCCGCCACGCGGCATCGAGCGGATCGCCTTCGGCGCGCGATGTCATCACGAGCAGGCCCGGTCCGTTCGCGATGGCTGTCGCGAACGCGGACAGATAGCTGGGCATCTGCGGATCGGCCCAATGTATATCCTCGACGACGATCATCGTCGGCTCGCGCTGGCACGCATGCGCAGTCAGCGTCGTCACGACCGCGCGCTGGCCCCGGGTGCGCGCGGCGTTGTCCATCGCGTCATACAGCGTGCGCCATTCACCCGCTTGAGGGACATCGAGCATGTCGTGAAGAAACACCCGTTGCGCGGGTTCGATGACGCCGGAGGAAACGGCATGCGCGATCACTTCAGTGCGGTCATTCAGGCTCGATGCGGGCACGAGTCCAAGCAGGCTGCCCACGATCGCACGCACCGGCCCTTGCTCCTTGCCCATGCCGAAGTCGAGCACGAGGCCGCGGTGGATACCGAAGCCCTGTGCCGCCGCGAACCGGCGCATCTCGTCGACGAGACGCGTTTTGCCGATGCCCGCATCGCCGCGCACGTAGATGATCTGTCCCGCGCGCTGATCGACGCACGCGTGAGTGATGCTGCGGAACTGCTCCAGCTCCGCCTTACGCCCGACGAATTGAGTGCGGCTTGCCGCTGTTGCGTCAGCCGCGATGCCGAGCAGGCGCCATACGCGCACCGGCGCATCGATGCCCTTGAAGTGCCGCTCGCCGACGGCGTCGGTCGACACGCAGCCGCCGAGGGTGCGCTGCACACTGTCGGAGAGCAGGGTTTCGCCGGGGCCGGCGGCAGCGACGAGGCGCGCGGCGAGATTCACCGAATCACCAAGCACGGTGTAGTCCTGTGCGTCCGCGCGTTCGAGCGTGCCCGCGACCACCTCGCCGCTGGCGATGCCAA
Organism: Paraburkholderia sp. GAS42; assembly: GCF_050436565.1. Taxonomy (NCBI): domain Bacteria; kingdom Pseudomonadati; phylum Pseudomonadota; class Betaproteobacteria; order Burkholderiales; family Burkholderiaceae; genus Paraburkholderia; species Paraburkholderia sp. GAS42. The sequence continues at coordinate 327,517 of NZ_JBNDML010000002.1, forward strand.
CATGCGCCTGCAATGGACGCGGCGCTTTTTCACTGAACCCCGCAAGCGCTTCATGGATGTCGAGTGCGGCCCGGGCAGCGCGTAACGGATCGGTATCGTGCGCGCGCGGCGCGCCGAAGATGGCCATCACGGCATCGCCGATGTGCTTGTCGATCGTGCCGCCATAGCCGAGCACGATACCGTCGACGAGCGCCGTATAACGCCCGGTCAGTTCGCGGAGTTCTTCGGGGTCGAGTGTTTGCGAGAGGGCGGTAAAGCCGCACAGGTCTGCGAAAAGAATCGTCACCTGACGGCGTTCGCCCGAAGGCGCGACCGATGCGGGTGGTGCAGACGGTGCAGACTGTGCAACAGGTGCCGCGGCGGTCGCGGCGCCGTTTCCGGCAATCGCCGCCAGCATGCGCTTGCGATGCCCTAACGAGAGCACGCCAAGCTCCTTCAGGTCCGCGTCGGTAAGTTGCGGCAGCATCGACAGATCGATATCGTTCCCGGCAAACGCGCTTGCGTATTGCCCAAGCCCTAATGCATCGAGCCACTGACCGATATCCATCGCCGTCGCCTGAAGCGGAGTTGAAAGCGGAGTTAAAAGCGGCCTGCGCCCGCCTTCCGGTGCAGGGAGATGCAGGGAGATGCGGGGAGGTCTGTCACAGTCTAGTCTACGTCGGGCACTTTTAAGCAGGTATGTGAAGCGCGCCGGCAAATTGACACGTTCCAGCGCAGCGGCGGATACTCGTCGGGCCAGGAGTCGACCCGCAGTCATCGGGAGAGCGCCCGTGAAGTCAGGCACAACCGCTTCCGCCACGGATGCACGCGGCCGCCCGCGCGTCGCGGGACTGATCGGTGATCTGACGGCCGGCGCCGTGTCGACACTGGTCATGCTCTGCTACGCGATGAGCCTCGGCACGATGATCTTCAGCGCCGATCTCGCGCGTTACGCCGAACTGGGCGTGCCCACTGCGCTCGTCAGCTGCGTGGTCACGGCACTCGTGATCGCGCTCACCAGTTCGATGCGGGCGAACATCGGCGGCCCCGATAGCAACGCGACGGCGTTTCTCGTCGGCGTCGCGGCCGGTGTGGCGAGCAGCGTGCGCGCCAATGGCGGCTCGCCGAGCACGATCCTGCTGACGGTGCTGATCGCGATCGCGCTGTGTTCAGTTGTGACCGGCATCATTCTCTATGCCATTGGTTCGTCGAAGCGCAGCCGCTCGCTGCAGTTCCTGCCCTATCCGGTGATGGGTGGCTTTCTTGCCGGCACAGGCTACCTGCTGCTTGCCGGTGCGTTTCGGGTGATGACCGGCGAGGCGCCGCAATGGAACACGTTACCCGCGCTGCTCATGCATCTTCACTGGCTTGCGTGGGTGCCGGCGGTGATTGTTGGCGGACTCTTGACCATTCTGTGGCGTCTATGGAATCACGCGGCTGTGTTGCCGCTCACGCTCGCCTTCGGCATCGCGCTTTTCTATCTGCTGCTGCACGTTGCGGGCGTATCGATCGACGACGCGCGGCAAACGGGCCTGCTGCTGCCGCATGTGCCGCTGCACGCGATCCAGCTTCCTGAACTGCATCTGGGTGCGTCGCTGGCGCACGGCGCGATCGACTGGTCGGCAATCGGCGCACATCTGCCCGAGACGCTGGTCGTGACGTCGGTATCGGCGATCACGATCCTGATGAATTCGACTGCGCTCGGTGCGGAAACCGGCGAGGACGTCGACCTGAACCGCGAGATGCGCGCAGCGGGTATCGCGAATATCGCGAGCGGGATGCTCGGCGGCATGGTCGGCTATCAGTCGTTCAACCGCTCACTGCTGAATGTGCGCGCCGGTGCGACGAGCCGCATGGCCGGCGTATCCGCTTCGCTCGCATGTCTTGTTGTGCTCGCCATTTCGCCGGATCTCGTTGCGCTCTTTCCAGTGCCCATCCTCGTCGGCCTGCAGTTTTTCATGGGGCTGCGGCTATTGATACAGTGGCTTTTCATCGCGTATGGCCGGCTCAACTGGCACGAGTATCTGCTCGTGCCGGTCATTCTCGGCGTGGTGGCGTTTTATGGTGTGGTTGCGGGCGTCGTGGTGGGCGTGATCGCGGCCTGCGTGATGTTTGCGCTGCTGTACGGCCGCGTCAGTTGCGTGCGCATGGAATTTGACGCGAGTACGCGGACGTCGAACGTCGAGCGCAGCATCGAGGCAACGCAGCGCCTGCACGAACTCGGTCCGCAGGTGTGCGGCGCGTGTCTGCAAGGGTTTCTGTTCTTCGGTACGGCGAACTCGATTTTGCAGCGCATGCGTGAGCGGCTCGCGGCGCGCGGCGCAGCATCGGTCCGCTTTGTCGTGCTCGATTTTGCCGCGACCAACGGCATGGATGCATCGGTATCGATCAGCTTCGTGAAGTTGAGGCAGATGTGCGCATCGAACAATGCGGATCTCGTGCTGACCGCGTTGCCCGCGCGCTCGCACGATCTGCTCGTGAAAACAGGCACGCTGAATCTGCGAATTCATCAGTTCGCGACACTGGACGCGGGCCTCGAATGGGTCGAAGGACGATTGCTATCCACGCATGCACACGAACTGACGAGCGGCGGCGATGATTTCGAAGCGACGCTCGCGCCGCACTTTTCGCCGCAGGCACTCGATACGCTGATGGCCTGTCTCGAAGTGCGCGATCTCGAAGCGGGGCAGGCGCTGTTCCGTCGCGGCGAGGCGGGCGATGCGATGTATCTCGTCGAACGCGGACGGGTGACGGTTTCGTTGCCGCTCGCGGATGGCCGCTCCATACGTCTGCGCTCGTTCGGGCCTGGGACGATCGTCGGTGAAATGGCGGTGTACACGCAAAAGGCGCGCAGTGCGGATGTATTCGCCGAAGGGACTGCGCGTGTGCGGCGGCTTTCGCTCGCCGCACTGCGCACGCTCGAGCAGAACGATCCCGTCACGGCGCAGCAGTTTCATCGTTTCGTCGTGAAGGTGATGGCTTCACGGCTCGCTGTTGCCGATGAGGCGGTGCGTGCGGCGCATTAGGCTTCGTCGTGCAAGGCACAGGGCGGTGATATAAAGCGCGTCGTGCGCGACTCGATGAAGTCGCGCCTGGCCTCACAGGAGACACACTGTGTTCAAGCAATGCGAATGGCTGAACGAGCCCGCGACGTGGGTTCTGGAAGGCGACCTGCTGCGCGTCACGCGACCTGGATGCGTGTTTTCCTATAAGAAACACAATGCACACAGGCAGGCCGGGTATCCGGGCGGGCGGGTGGCTCCAGGCGATCGCGCCCGGAAAAGGGCGCGCTGACGGAGAACCTCCGCGTGCTCGTGGCTATGGCTGGCTCGGGCGTACCCGGGGTTGCCGGCATAAAATCCGGCGTGTATAGTTTCCGAACTTACTTTTGTTTCGTATTGGAAATCAAAGGATTCATGCCATGAACGCTTCGACCATCCTCGCCGACCTCGGCATTGCCCATCTGGCTGAAGCCGGTGACATCGCCGTACATTCGCCGATCACCGGCGACCTGATCGGGCGCGTGGCCAGCAACACCACCGCCGAAGTCGACGCCGCCCTTGCCAATGCGAAGCAGGCCTTTACTGCATGGCGCGATGTGCCGGCGCCGCGTCGCGGCGAACTGGTGCGCCTGCTCGGCAACCGTCTGCGTGAGAAGAAGCAGGCGCTCGGCAGCATCATCACGCTCGAGACGGGCAAGATCCTCCAGGAAGGCCTCGGCGAAGTGCAGGAAATGATCGACATCTGCGACTTCGCGGTCGGCCTGTCGCGTCAGCTGTATGGTCTGACGATCGCATCGGAGCGTCCGGGCCACCGGATGGCCGAGTCGTGGCATCCGATGGGTACCTGCGTCGTGATCTCGGCTTTCAATTTCCCGGCGGCCGTGTGGTCGTGGAACGCGGCGCTCGCGCTCGTGTGCGGCAACGCCGTGATCTGGAAGCCGTCGGAGAAAACGCCGTTGACAGCGCTCGCTGTCAACCAGATCCTGGCCGAAGCGCTGAAGGAATTCGGCGACGCGCCCGCCGGGCTCACCGCCGTGATCAACGGTGGACGCGAAGTGGGCGCGAAGCTCGTGGCCGATCCGCGCGCGTCGGTGGTCAGCGCGACAGGCAGCACGGAAATGGGCCGCACGGTCGGCGTCGAAGTCGCGAAACGCTTCGGCCGCTCGCTGCTCGAACTCGGCGGCAACAACGCGGGCATCGTCGCGCAGACGGCCGATCAGGAACTGGCGCTGCGCGGCATCCTGTTCTCGGCGGTCGGCACGGCGGGTCAGCGCTGCACGTCGCTGCGGCGTCTCTTCGTGCATGAGAGCGTGTACGAGCAGACCGTCGAACGTCTGAAGCAGCTTTACGCGAAGGTGCCGATCGGCAATCCGCTCGAAAAGGGCACGCTGATGGGGCCGCTGATCGACAAACAGTCGTTCGCGCGCATGCAGGAAGCGCTGCAGCAGGCGGCAGGCGAAGGCGGCAAGGTGACGGGCGGCGAGCGCGTCGACGTGAAGGGTTTCGAGAACGGTTATTACGTGCGTCCGGCGCTGGTCGAAATGCCGTCGCAAACGGCGGTCGTGCTGAAGGAAACCTTCGCGCCGATCCTGTACGTGCTGCGCTACAAGGATTTCGCTGAAGCCGTCGAAGCGAACAACGCGGCGATGCATGGCCTGTCGTCGTGCGTGTTCACGACCGATCTGCGCGAAGCGGAACGGTTCGTGTCGGATGCCGGCAGCGACTGCGGTATCGCGAACGTCAACATCGGACCGAGCGGCGCGGAAATCGGCGGCGCGTTCGGCGGCGAAAAGGAAACCGGCGGCGGCCGTGAGTCGGGCTCGGACGCGTGGAAGGCGTACATGCGTCGCGCGACGAACACGGTGAACTACTCGTCGGCACTGCCGCTCGCGCAGGGTATCGACTTCAACATCGGCTGAGCGTCGACAGGTCGCGCTGGCTGTGCAGATGATGTGAACGCCCGGGCGCTGGCGCGCGTCCGGCACGCAGGCTTATCGTGGAGTGAGATGTGATTTCGAGAGTCGTGGTCGTCGGCGGTGGCGTCATTGGCAGTTCGATTGCGTACTTTCTGCGTGCATCCGATCCGACGGTCGACGTCACGGTGATCGAGCGCGATCCGACGTATGCGCGCTCGTCGTCGGCGTTGTCGGCGGCTTCGATCCGTCAGCAGTTTTCCACGCCGCTTTCGATCCAGATGTCGCTCTATGGCATCGAGTTCCTGCGTTCAATCGGCGAGCGGCTCTGCATCGACGGCGCGAAGCCGTCGATCGATCTGCACGAAGGCGGCTATCTGTTTCTCGCGACGCGTGCGGGCGTCGGAACGCTGCGTGAGAATCACGCGTTGCAGCAGAGTCTCGGCGCGAACATCAGTCTGCTTGATCGCGACGCGCTACAGACGCGTTTCCCGTGGCTGAATACGGATGATCTTGCCGCGGGCGCTTACGGCGAAACCGGCGAAGGCTGGTTCGACGGCTACGGCCTCGTGCAGGCGTTGCGCAAGAAAGCGCAGGCGCTGGGCGCGCGCTACGTCGCGGCGGAAGTCACGGCGATGCGCCGGGACGGAAAACGCGTGACGGAAGTCGTCACATCGAGCGGCGAAACGTACGCCTGCGACGTAGTCGTGAATGCGGCGGGCGCATGGTCGCGCAAGGTCGCGGCGATGGTCGGCATCGATATTCCCGTTTTCGCGCGACGTCGCAGCATTTTCAATGTGAGTTCACCGGCGCAACTGGAGCACTGTCCGCTGCTGATCGATCCGACGGGCGTGTATTTCCGTCCGGAAGGGAAGTCGTTCATCTGCGGCACTTCACCTTCGGCGGACAATGATCCCGACGATCTTCCGCTTGATGAGGTCGATCACGCGCTCTTCGATGACGTGATCTGGCCGACGCTCGCGCATCGCGTGCCGCAGTTCGAAGCACTGCGCGTGCAGAACTGCTGGTCCGGCTATTACGAGTACAACGTGTTCGACCAGAACGCGATTATCGGCTATCACCCTGACGTCGATAACTGCATCTTCGCGAATGGCTTCAGCGGCCACGGTCTGCAGCAAGGGCCCGCGACGGGGCGTGGCATCAGTGAACTGATCCTGCACGGCAGATATACGTCGCTCGATCTGTCGTCGCTCAGCTTCACGCGTGTGCTGGAGAACCGGCCGATCGTGGAGAAGAATGTGGTTTAGGTGGAAGACGGAAATCTGTTGTGACGGGGCGGCCCTTCGGGCTACCCCAACCACCTCCGCGGCAACATCAACATCCCATGCCCGCCATGCCACCACACATGGCCGGCAACAACCCACGCCGCGAGCCACGCCGCGCCGACGACCAGCAGATCGCAGCGGCCGCTATTCCACCAGTTAAGCGAATGACGCCCGGCAATCCATGGCACGCCGAGCGGATTGGGCCAGTCGGCGAGCAGATGCATGAGGCCGCCGCACGCGAATCCGAATAGCGGAGCCGCGAACATGCGATGCCCGAGCAGGTGATACGACCAGGCGAGCAGCGCGAGCCAGCCGATGCCCCAATGCGTGATCGTGCGGTGCGTGATCCAGAGCCTTCGCGAGCGCGACCACCACGCGACTTCGAGCCAGTCCGGTGCCGTGCCGCCGGCAACACCGCCAGTGAACGCGAGGAATGTCCACAAATAATACGGACCGCTCGCATGCGCGTGAGCGACGAGCGCTGCAGCAATGAGGCCGGCAGCCCAGCCCGTAGCGTGATGTGCCTTGCTTGATGCCATCGATATCCGCGCCGCGTGAGGAAGAAGGGCGGCTATGTTCGCAGATGCACGCGCCAAACGGAAGCCTTCGCACGCAATACGCGTGCGCGATCCGGCATCGTCAACAGCAACGACCGCTTACGACTAAACCGCGCAGCGCGCGATGTCGAAACGCAGTTCCGGTTCAGGCGGATCTTCCGGCGAATCGTCGGGACGCAGCACCTTGATTACCGAGCCGTGAGCTGACGGCGTCAGCGTGACGAAATACGAGCTGTGCGAACTGGACCCGATCGTGAGTTCAGTCGAGCCATTGGCCCCGGACGTTTCCACACGCGAAAGCCGGCTCATGAGACAGCTGGCGATATCGGCGGTGGAACGTTGCGACGATACGTACATCATCGGGCCGGCGGAACTTGTCTTTGGCATGCTGCCAGAAGAGCTGCACGCGGCGAGGACAGCAACAGGAAGAAGCAGAAGAAGTCTTTTCATTGATCCAGTCGTCAGCGTCCCCGTTGATGCGCGGGAACATGGGGCGCGGGCGGAGCTGCCATCACATGCTCCGCGACGAAGGCCGTCGTTCAGCGCTCGCGCATGTCGCATGATGTGCGACATCACGCAGAACAGGAAGGCGGCTACCGCAAAGTATACGCGCCGTCATCGAAGGAATCGACCCATGTGTCGATAAACGGCCACGTATCAAAGACGTGCATAAAAAAACGCGCGCGTGGCGGGAGCACGCGCGCGTTTCGTCAGACCGGGCCAGCGGCCCGATCTGCATGCAACATCAGAAGCGGTGACGCAGACCGATCGCAACAGCAGTCTGGTTCGCCGTCGACGACGGCGTCAGCGTGTTGATTGCTGCCACGTTCGCGCCGAAGTTGCCGAGTTCACCCGATGCGTGCTGGTACACGCCTTCCAGGTACACGTCGGTGCGCTTCGAGAGCGAGTAGTCGCCTTCCAGCGACACCGTGTGCCACTTCGGATCGCCCGAGCCGTTCGAACCCGACACCTTGCCGTTCGTGAACGTATAGGCAGCCGCGAGGCTCAACGCCGGCGTGAACGCGTACTTGCCGTTGATTTCGTAGTTGTCCATGTGCAGGTTCGTGCCGGCGAGACCGCCGATGAACGTGCCGCCTACGTTTTCACTCTGCAGGTTGTCGAGCTGCGTGTGCGTCCACACGAGGCCGACCGTCGCCGGGCCGTACGCGTAGTTCGCGCCGACGCCATACGTGCGTTGCAGTCCGGCTGCGAGATTCGCGTCGCCGCTACCGGTCGTCACCGCGCCGCCCGTGTTGTTGCTGCCCGAGTTGTTCAGTTGCAGGTAGGCAGCCGCGACGCTCAACGGGCCGTTTGCGTACGATGCGCCGACGCTCCACGCGCGGTTGTTCGAGAACTGGCCGGCGGCATTACTGAAGCCATACAGGCCGCCGAATTGCAGACCAGCGTAGTTCGCGCTTGTGTACTTGACCGCGTTCCTGACGGAGAACGAGTTGTCGAGGTTGTCGTTGTCGAGCGGGTGGCCGGCCAGGTTGTTGCCGTAGCCCGCGCCCGCAGCCGACAGCGGCGCGAGATAGTCGACGACGGAATCATACTGACGGCCGAGCGTCAGCTGACCGTATTGATCGCTCTTCAGGCCGACATAAGCCTGCCGGTTGAACATCGTGTTGTTCTCGGAGAACGCGCCGTTGTTCAGGTTGAAGCCGCTTTCCAGGGTGAAGATGGCGTGCAGACCGCCGCCCAGATCTTCGCTTCCGCGCAGGCCAAAGTACGTGTTCGAGACCGAACCGCTGCCTTGTTGCCAGTTGCTGTGGCCAGCCTGATTGTTCGTGTACACGAGGCCGGCGTCGAGCGTGCCGTACAGGGTGACGCTGCTTTGTGCCTCGGCCGTCGCCGCAAACGCGCCGAGAATGCCCGCAACGATAAGGGTTTTTTTCATGCTTTTAACTCCGGGACAGTGCATAGGGAATCGCATCCAGTTCGACCAGCGATGAAACCGGTCCACTGACGATCCGCTGCGAAGTGTATTCGTCTGGTGAGAGATTTTTATCCCATTCGACGCAATAGTGATTTCCAGAAAGCGTAATGACGGCTGTAAATGCCGCAACTACGGATTTACAAACGGATTTTCGGTTTCGATAATCAGCCGGACAGGATGTTTTAATTCGAACGCCGTTGCTCCGCCGCGACGGAAGGCGCTGTGCAGCCCGCTGCCTTCACCCGCGAATTATCGATTTCAGTGAAAAGTTCACATGTGTTCGCGCAAAGTATTATTACGGTTTATGACCTTTTTGTTGACGCCGGTGCAGGTTTTAACTCGCTCCACCTCGGAGCCATGGGGTTGTCTTTGTTATTCTTTAGCACGGTTTTCGGGTCGCGTTTTTCTGCATATTGCCAGTAATAGATTTTAATTAATGCGATATACGCAATTCATCGTTCCGTTATTGGGTCCGCTTTCGGTTCCGCGATGGGAATGCCTTGTCCGGTTGGCCTGGAGGCGCGTTCAGCCGCTGCGATGCGGGTAAAATCCGGCGCTTGTCTGCCGAAATGTCCCTGAACGTGAGTAAACCAGTCATGCCCGAAAAGTCGCTTCCATCGTCCGATCTGCCCGCTGAAACCGAAACGGCCGTGCCCGAAGTCCAGCAGGATCCGCGTCTGTGGCGCGACGACGGCTGGACGGCGCGCGTCATCAAGAACGGCGACGACGACGGCTGGGCAGTGGAAATGATCAAGGACGGCGAGCCGGAACCCGCGCTCGTCGGACCGTGGACGATGGGTCGCGACAAGAAGAATCCGAAGCCGCTCGATACCTCCGCGTTCAATACGCTGGTGAAGACGGCATCGGAGGTGTTGCGGCGTCACGAGCAGCAGTTGCACGCACTGCTGCACAAGAGCGTGAACGTTGCCTCCGCATCCGGCGACGACGAACTGGAGATCACGCTTGACATCGTTCCTTCGGAAGACGATCCCTACGCGCTACTGACGGCGCTCGACCCGTTCGGCGAACAGCTCGCGCAGGTAAAGGTCGCGCCGAACTTCAAGCTCACCAAGGCGAGCGCGGCGACGTGGGTGGAGAACGACTTTCGCCGGCCAGGCTGAATGTGGGCGCTTTTTACCGGGACGCCGCGCTCCCGCTCAGCTCCGCTTGCAGAAGATGGCGGTCAGGTGCGGCCCGGCGTGATGAACGATGGCGGTGCTGCCGAGGCCGTCGAGCACGGCCTGCACTTTTGTATCGCTAGCGAATACAACGACGCCGTAAGCCGATTTCGCCAGCGGCTCGCCATCGCCGTTGCGGAACATCGGATCGTCCTTCTCGAAGCCAACCACGGCAAATACGGGGAAGCCGAACGCCGTGAGCTTTGCGCCGCGCGACGGCCAGAATGCGTTAATCGAGTTGCTCTCGACGCGCATCGGCTTCGGATCGATCAGTTGCTGGTCGGCGAGGTCTGCGAAAAAGCGGTGTGCGGAAGTGTTGCAGGCAAGCGCCGCGTCGAGGTCGGATGCACGTGAAAAGGTCGGCAGAATCGCGAGAAAAAGGGCAAGAAGTGCAGGGATGATGCGTTTCATGAGAATCCGGGTGGTGCGTTCGCAATCCGCCGGCGCCAATCGCGGCGGGGGTTGCGCAGCGGCCATGACACTCATGGTGGCGCAACAGGTACCGAACTTTACCGGGAATCTCAAAATCGTGCTTTCAGGGGCAAACGGAAACGACGATTTCGCGCAACGAAACAGTGACGTAAACAGCAAGGATTTCATAACCCGTATATATTTCCGGATTATGAATCAACGCTCCCCTATCCGCCAGAACGTTCCCGCGCCCCGCACCTGGGACGCGCGGCTCGCCCGCCGGCTGGTGACGCCGCTCATCGACACCCGGATCACCCCCAATCATCTCACCACGCTGCGCCTCCTGATCGGCCTGGCTGGCGCACTGTGCCTTGCTCGCGGCGACTTCGCATGGTCGAACGCGGGCGCTTTGCTGATCGTGCTGTCGAACTTCGTCGATCACACCGATGGTGAACTCGCGCGCATCAGCGGCAAGACGAGTCGAATCGGTCATTTTTACGACCTCGCGAGCGACGCGCTTGTGACCGTGCTCCTGTTCCTCGGGATGGGCATCGGTATGGGCGCGATCGGTGGCCACGGTCGCGATCTGATCGTGCCGTCGGCGCTCCTGGGTGGCATCGCGGGCGTGTCTGTCGCCGTGATCTTTTTCCTGCGCATGCGGATCGAGGAAATGGCGGGCAAGGCGGGCACGAAGCAGGCTTCGGCCGGCGGCTTCGAGACCGAAGACGTGCTTTATCTGTTGCCGCTCGTCACGCTGACGTCCGGCACGTCGCTGTTCATCATTGCCGCATCGATCGGCGCGCCGCTCTTTGCCGTGTGGGTGATGTTCGATTACCGCCGCGTGGCGCGCCGTGCGCAGCCCGACGCGCAAGCCAGTCAGGTGTGGGTTAGCCGATGAGTACGCATGCAGGGGACGACGTGATGGAGCCCGTCACGTTCGAAAGTTCACGGGCCGCCGGCTCGCATCGCGCGACGCGTGACGCCGATCGCGCCGTCGCGAGTCGCACGCACGGGTTTGACACCGCGCGCCTGCGCAAGGATTTCGCGGATCAGGGCGCATTCCTGTATCTCGACGATTTCCTCGCCCCCGAAGTAACCGAGCAACTCGTCGCGAGCGCCCGCGGGCTGCTCGACGAGGTGAACCGCAATTACCTGCCGGGTCACAAGCAGGGCGGCAGCGTGAGCCGTCATACGATTGACCGTCTCGCGCCGTTCATCGCGGAACTGTATCGCTCGAAGGAACTGATCGGCTGGCTCGAACAACTGTCCGGCGACAAGCTGATGGTGTCGCCCGCCGACGATCCGCATGCCTACGCGCTGTACTACTACACGCGTCCGGGCGATCACATCGGCTGGCACTATGACACGTCGTACTACGACGGCCGCCGTTACACGCTGCTGCTCGGCGTGATCGACGAATCGACGTGCCGTCTCGACTACGAACTCCATACCCGCGACGAAAGCAAAGCCGACGTGCCGGGCTCGGTGCAGATTCCGCCGGGCGGTCTGGTGTTCTTCGACGGCGACAAGCTGCGTCACCGCATCTCGCCGATGGGCGCGAATGAAATGCGCGTCTCGCTGACGTTCGAATACGTCACCGATCCGAACATGCGGCCGTGGAAGCGTTTTATTTCGAACATGAAGGACGCGATCGCGTATTTCGGCTTCCGCCAGGTCTTCAAACAGCTGATGAAGCGCACCGGAGACGCTGCGTGACGCGCGCCGCCATGATCCTGCTGTCGATCGGAACTGCGCTCTTCGTCGCACTGCTCGCGTGGCACGGTTTCGGCTCGGTCGCCTCGACGCTGCTCGCGGCGGGCTGGGGCCTTGCGATCGTCGCCGCTTTTCACGTGCTGCCGCTCGTTCTCGATGCGGGCGCGATCTCCGTACTGTTCAAGCCGCGTCAGGATCATATGACGCACCGCGATGCCGTCTTCGCGCGCTGGATCGGCGAATCGGTGAACAGCCTGTTGCCGGCGGGCCAGATCGGCGGTCCTGTCGTGATGGTGCGGCAACTCTCGCAGCGCGGCATGCGCATGCGCGACGCGGCGGCGGCGGTCACCGTCAGCACGACCTTGCAGGCACTCGCGCAGATCGCTTTTGCGGTCGTCGGCCTGCTGCTGTTTAGCGCCTATGCCACGCATGGTCCGCTGCGCGAACTGCGTACCGCGACGTTGATCGGGACCGGCGTACTCGGCGGCATGGTCGTGATGTTTTACTTCGCGCAGCGGCGCGGTCTGTTCGGCCGCTTGCTGCGCACCGTGTCGAAAGTGTTTGGCAAGCGTGACTGGTCCGCGTTGACTGACAGCGCCGACTCGATCGATGCCGCCGTGCACACGCTCTATCGCGAGCGCGGTCGCGCTGCGGCGAGCTTCGCGCTGAGTTTTGTGGGCTGGCTCGTGGGCACGGTCGAAGTGTGGCTCGCGTTGCGCTTCCTCGGGCATCCGGTCGACTGGATCGATGCAATGCTGCTCGAAAGCATCGGTCAGGCCATCCGCGGCGCGGCCTTCGCGATTCCCGGCTCGCTCGGCGTGCAGGAAGGCGGCTATCTGCTGCTGGCGCCGCTCGTCGGTCTGCCGCCCGATGCGGCGCTGGCGCTGTCGCTGACCAAACGCGCACGCGAACTCCTGCTCGGTCTGCCGGGCCTGCTGTACCTGCATTTCAGCGAACGAAACTGGCAGCGCCGTCGTGCGACGCGCGCGCCTGTCGCCGATTAACCGTTTTTTAGCGTTTTTACAAAAAAGGGCCGCCCATGCGCGCGATCATCCTTGCTGCAGGTCTTGGCCTGCGTCTCCAGCAACCGGCTGGCGATCAGTTTCCGAAGTGCCTGTTGCAATTCGACGGCGTGACCCTGCTCGAGCGTCATCTGCAGATGCTTGACGCCGCCGGCGTTCACGATGTCGTGCTCGCGCTCGGCTTCCAGCCGGAACTTGTCGAGGCAGAACTGACGCGCATCGGCTGGCCGCATCCGGTCGAGATCGTGTTGAACCCGCGCTACGACCTCGGCAGCGTGCTGACCGTGCATACCGTTGCTGACGCGCTCACGCGTGGCGGCGACGTGCTGGTGATGGACGCCGACGTGCTCTACGACGAACGCATCCTGAGCGAGCTCGTGGCGGGCGAATCGGTCAACCGTCTGCTGATCGACCGCGATTTCGAAACCGGCGACGAGCCGGTCAAACTGTGTCTGCAGGATGGCGTGCCGGTCGAACTGCGCAAGCAGCTGGCTGTGGGCCTGCAATTCGACACGATCGGCGAATCGGTTGGCTTCTTCCGCTTCCGCGAAGAAACCGCGCGCCGTTTCGCTGAAATCGTTGCGGGCTACATCGACAGCGGCCGCGCGAACATGCCGCACGAGGAAGCGGTGCGCGACCTGCTGCTCGAACGCAGCCAGGTGTTCGATACCGCCGACGTGACGGGTGCGCCGTGGATCGAGATCGACTTCCCGAACGACGTCGCCCGTGCGGGCCGCGAGATTCTGACGCAGTTGCGTCCGTTCTTCAGCCTCGCCCGTCAGACCACGCCTTAAAGCCCTTAGCGCATGAACGCATGAATGCATGAACGCGCGCCGCGCCGCGCGTTCATGCACCTCCCGTCGCAAAGGCTGCCGCTTGCGCCGGCATATCAGTGATTGCGTCAGCGCGAGTATCTTGCGTGGTGCCGGATTGACAGCATCACGCAAGCGAGCGATGCGATAATCGCGGCTTTGCGTCTGCGGTTTTTCCGCCTGCCGTCCCTCTGCCAATGCCTCTTGCCCTAGGCACGTTCATCGTTCCACTGATCGTCGCGTGTGCGATGTTCATGGAAAACGTCGACGCCACGGTCATCGTGACGTCACTCCCGGCTCTCGCGCGCGACCTCGGTCACGATCCCATTACGCTCAAGCTCGCGGTCACCGCGTACGTGATCGGCCTTGGCGTGTTCATTCCGATCTGCGGCTGGGTCGCAGACCGCTTCGGTTCGCGCACCGTCTTTCGTACGGCGATCGGCATTTTTATCGTCGGCTCGCTGATGAGCGCGGCGTCGACGTCGCTCGCGATGTTTGTCGTCGCGCGCTTCGTGCAGGGCATCGGCGGCGCGATGATGGTGCCGGTCGGGCGGATCATCATTTTCCGCTCGGTGCCGAAGTCGGACTTCATTCGGGCCGTCAACTATCTCACGGTGCCCGCGTTGCTCGGACCTGTGGTCGGGCCGCCGCTCGGCGGTTTCATCACCACCTATCTCCACTGGCGGCTGATTTTTTTCATCAACATTCCGATCGGGATCTTCGGTATCTGGCTTGCGAACCGGCATATCGCGAACGTGCGCGAGGCGCATCCGGGGCGGCTCGACTGGACGGGCTTCGTGCTGTCAGCGGGCGGCGCGTCGCTGTTCATGCTTGGGTTGTCGCTCGTCGGTGGGGAGCTGGTTTCGGGCGAGACGTCGACCGTCATGTGCCTGGCCGGCGCGCTTCTGCTGCTGGTCTACTGGTTCTATGCGCGGCGCGTCGAGTTGCCCGTGCTCGATCTGCGCTTTCTGCGCATTCCGAGTTTTCACGCGAGCGTGGTGGGCGGTTCGCTGTTTCGCATCGGGCTTGGCGCGGTGCCGTTTCTGCTGCCCCTTGCGCTACAGGAAGGGCTCGGGCTGACCGCTTTCGCGGCGGGCGCGATCACGTGCGCGTCTGCGTTCGGCTCGATCTTCATGAAGACGTTTGCGTCGGGCGTGCTCGCGCGCTTCGGCTTTCGTCGTGTGTTGATGGTCAATGCGGCAATCGCGGGGCTCGTGATCGCCATCTACGGGCTCTTCGTGCCCGGTACGCCGCACTGGCTGATCTGGTGTGTGGTGCTGGTCGGTGGCGTGTTTCCTTCGCTGCAGTTCACGAGCCTGAACTCGCTGGCGTACGCCGATATTCCAAGCCGCGACATTGGCCGCGCGACGAGTGTGGCGAGCGTGATCCAGCAGATTTCACTTGGGCTCGGCGTGACCATCGCGGGCCTCGTGCTGCAGATTTCGCACGATCTTCAGGGGCATGCGACGATCGTCTGGTCGGATTTCTGGCCGGCGTTTCTCGTAGTCGGACTGTTCTCGGTGTGCTCGATACCCATCACGGCGCGGCTTCCACACGGTAGCGGCGACGAAATCGCGCGTGGAAGCCGCGGCAGCACATAACTGACGTTGCGTTGTCCGTACAACGGTCAACTGTTGCGCCGCGATGGCGGCGGCGCGCGGGACAACAGCACGTTCGTTCGCACGTGTGCCTTGAGCGCTTTGCCCGTCACGTTGGTCGACGATGCCGTCACGATCGCACCTCTTACGGTACCCGTTGTGACCTGCTTGACGATTGACCCGCCTTCATGCGTTGCCTTGCACTGGATGATATTTAGCGCACCGCGCCATGCGTGGAGCGCCGTCGAGCGCTTCGCAAACCCCCGACTGCCGTGATATAAGCGCAGAACCGACTTGTTCATCGCTGCATCGGAAGTTGACCTGGGGGATAAGCAATGAAGCTGTTTAACAATGCGAAATCGTCGGCAACGGGCTTTGCGCTGGTTGCGCTGGTATCGGCTTCGACGGCCTTTCTCGAGACCACGCCGGCCGTTGCGAAGGGCGTCGTCAAACCACAACCGGCCGTACTGAACGCGTCGGCGATCGCGGTCGCCGACAAATACAGTGCGGATGCTGCCGAACAGATCTTCAAGGAAGGCGGCAACGCGGTCGATGCTGCTGTCGCGATCGCCTTTACGCTTGCCGTGACGTATCCGGAGGCGGGCAACATTGGCGGTGGCGGCTTCATGTCGCTGTACGTGAACGGCAAGCCGTATTTCATCGACTATCGCGAGCGCGCGCCGCTCGCCGCGACCCGCAACATGTACCTCGATGACCAGGGCAACGTCATCAAGGGCAAGAGCCTCTTTGGCTACTACGCCGTCGGCGTGCCGGGCACCGTGGCGGGCATGTGGGAAGCACAGCACCGCTTCGGCCGGCTGAGGTGGAAGCAGGTTCTTGCACCGGCGATCAAGTACGCAACGGACGGTTTCGAAGTCGACGAGCAGCTCGACAAACGTCGCGAAGCAGCGTCGAAAGATTTCGACGGCAAGACCAACTTCGACACGTATTTTGGCAACCTGAAGCAGGGCGTCAACTTCAAGCAGCCTGATCTGGCCGCGGTGCTGACGCGCATCGCGCACGACGGCCCGAAGGACTTCTACAACGGCAAGACTGCTGATCTGATTGCGGCATCGATGCGCGGCCATGGCGCGATCACGAAACGGGACCTGCAGGACTATCGTGCTGTGTGGCGCAAGCCGATCGAAGCGAACTGGAATGGCTACCACGTGATTACGGCGCCGCCGCCGAGCTCGGGCGGTATTGGCCTTGTGCAGCTGTTGAAGATGAAGGCGGATCTCGCGCCGGACTTCAAGGATGTGTCGTTGAATTCGGCGCAATACGTGCATCTGATTGCGGAGATCGAGAAGCGCGTATTTGCTGACCGCGCGCAATACCTGGGCGACCCGGATTTCTACAAGGTACCGGTCGCGCAGTTGACTGACGACGCCTACATTGCAAAGCGCGCTGCCGAGGTGAACCCGACTACGCCGTCGGACACTAAGAGTGTGCAACCGGGCCTTGGCACATCGATGCCGGAGAAGGCGGAGACGACGCACTTCTCGGTGGTGGACAAGTGGGGCAATGCGGTGTCGAACACGTACACGATCAACGGCTACTTTGGCTCGGGCGTCGTGGCGGAGGGGACGGGCATTGTGTTGAACGACGAGATGGACGACTTTGCGGCGAAGCCTGGCGTGCCGAACATGTTTGGCGTGGTGGGGAGCGACGCGAACTCGATCGAGCCGAAGAAGCGCCCGTTGTCGTCGATGTCGCCGACGATCTTGACGAAGGACGGCAAGGTATCGCTGGTGATTGGCACGCCTGGAGGCTCACGCATTTTCACGTCGATTTTCCAGGTGATCAACAACGTTTACGACTTCAGGATGCCGTTACCGGAAGCGGTGTCCGCGATGCGCTTCCACCACCAGTTGCTGCCGCCGAACACGATTTTCTGGGAGCCGTACAAGCCGATCGATGGCGAGCTGGCGAAGGAGATCGAGGCGAAAGGTTACGTGCTGAAGGGCCAGGACTTTAGCGGCGACATCCAGGCGATCAAGATCAACGGCGACACCCCGGAACCCGTTTCCGACCCACGGGGGAGAGGCGTAACGCGGGTAGTTCAGTAAGCGTCGTAGCTGAAACGACGCAACAGGACGGGCATCGAAATTCGATGCCCGTCTTTTATTGGAAAAGCAGCACTTCACACGAAATACTGCACGGCGACGCACGAAGTGCGAAGCCGGATGAATGAGCGCTGTGTCACGAGCGATGCTGTGCGAGGGAACGGCCCGTGCGCGGACCCATACCGCGTGAAGTGCGGGGGCGACACTTCATGGGGTGCCATTCCCCGACGATGATGCACCGAGAGGCGGGGCGTTATCGAAGCGCCTTTCTTTTGCCTACTTTTCTTTGGCAAGGACAAAGAAAAGTAGGTGCCGCCCCGCACAGGGGCGACGCCAATAGACCGACACGAATACAAGGAAAGGCCAAAACAAACCAAACCAAACCCAAACCAGAACCAACCCTAAAGCTTCAAAATCCGCTCAAAAAACCGACACCACGCGGCAGCGTGATCCGCATCATCAGAAGAAGATAGAGATGACGACAAAGAAGAAAAAGCCTCATCCCCAGCCCGCCGGCAGGCAAAAACAAACCGTTCAAGCGCTTCGCGATCAGCGAACTCAAGTTCATGCTGCGCAGCAACAACCACAACCCGCGCGGGTCCGCGCCTGACTCTGGGAATGCCGGAATCATCATATCCAGCGATATCCCGTGCAACTTTCACCTGGTAGTCACGGGCCAAGTCGCTCTCCTCAGCAGCTGATCGATCTCCCCAGTATAGGCAACGAAACGGCTAACTGGCCTGCTCAACCGGTGTCAACGCCAACTCAAGCTTTTGCGCGCCACGCAGCACGGCCACCGAAACGACCCGATCGATCCGCGAAGCACCGAGCGCGCGCTGCAATCCATCGACGCTATCCACTTCCACGCCGTCAACCGCAACAATCGTATCGTCCATGCGCACGCCGGCCGCCGCCGCCGGACTGCCTTTGACGACCTCCATCACATGCACCCCGCTGACCAAATTCAGCCCGAAATACCGCTGCACACGCCGCGAGATGGGCGTCGTCGTGCCGGCCACGCCAATATAGGCGCGCCGCACGCGCCCATACGCGAAGAGCTGCATGATCACCCACTTCGCCGTATCGATCGCCGTCGCGAAGCAGATCGCCTGCGCGCCGGGGATGATCGCGGTGTTCACGCCAACCACCTGGCCCGCCGAATTGATCAGCGGGCCGCCCGAGTTGCCCGGGTTCAGCGCGGCGTCGGTCTGGATCACGTCGTAGATCATGCGTCCGGAGTTCGAGCGCAACGAGCGGCCGAGCGCCGATACCACGCCCGTCGTGACCGTCTGCGCAAGCCCGAGCGGATTGCCGACCGCGATCGCGATCTGCCCGACGCGCAGCTTGCCGGATTCGCCCAGCTCGACGTGTGGCAACGGTTCGGGCGAGCCGATCCGCAGCACCGCGAGATCGCTGTCCGGATCGTCGCCGACGAGATCGGCGTCGAATTTCGCGCCGTCGGCGAGTGTCACGCGAATATGCGTCGCGCCGTGCACGACGTGGCTGTTGGTCAGCAGATAGCCGTCAGGCGTGAAGAGAAAGCCCGAGCCAGTGCCACCGCGCGTGCCGCGGCCGTGGCCATGATGGCCATTAGCGTCGCCCGGCAGGCGCCGTTCGACCGAAATGAACGCGACGGCCTGCTGCACGCGTTCGAGTGCGCCGATGACCGTGCGGGAGTACGCGTCGAGCAGCGCGTCGTCGTCGGCGAGGGGGAGCGCAGCGGTAGCGTCGGCCGCATCGGGCGCGCCGGGCGGCAGATCATCGATGAAACGGGGACGGCTTCCCATGATGAAGCTCCAGATAGATGGATACGCAGATGCAGGGTCGCGCCGCCGTTTTTCAAGAGCCCTGAAGAGCGCGTGCACAGGCGCCTGTGAGACACTTCCCTGACGCCTGCCTTGCAGCGGTCTTCAGGGACCCGCGGGGCGGCTCAGCGAGCCGTGGCGCGAGGACGGCAAGACTCAACGGACCTGCCATGCCGCCACGCCGCAGCGGCCCGCAGCGCCAAAGGAGCACGACAGCATGAACCAGCCAGCGAACCCGTCCACCCCGAACGCGCCGCGTGTCGAATCGCTGAGCGCGATCACGCTCGCGACGCACGACATGGCGCGCGCGGTGGCGTTCTACGAGGCGCTCGGTTTTCCTCGCCGGTTCGGTGGTCCTGACGAGGCATTTACATCATTCGCGCTGGGCACGTCATTCCTGAACCTGATTGCCGACACGCGCGGTCCGATCAACTGGTGGGGGCGCGTGATCATCCATGTGTCGGACGTAGACGGCATGTACCGGAAGGCGGAAGCCGCCGGCCTCAAGCCGGAATTCGCGCCATCCGATGCGCCGTGGGGCGAGCGATACTTTCATATCGTCGACCCGGACGGGCACGAGTTGAGCTTTGCGCGTCCGCTGCAAGGCGACAACAGATAAGTCCGTCTTCGCTGTCCGCCCGTTTCGAAACGCAGGAAAAGCGGCTGCCGTCAGGCTTCTGATCGTCGCCAGAAACTCGCTATGATGTCCCTTTGCCGTTTGCAAATGACTCAGGACAGGGCCTCGGCCGCTGGCCTCGCCGCATACGTCAAGACGAACCACCGCCGCACCGTATGACAGCCACGCCGGGGTAACACGCTTGACACCTCGCGCTTCGATAATCGACCCGCCGACGCTGCACGCATCTGGCGTGCAGCCCCCGTTTTGCAGCCTGCTTCCGTCGCACAGGAGAATGACGATGAAAGAACATGACATGGCCCACGACGCCGCGGCATTCGCGGAACGTCAGCGCCGTTTCGAAGAAGACCTCATCGATGCATACGACGAGGAACTCGAAATGGAAGTGGACGATCGCATCATCGACGGCGCGGACGGCCTGACCGCTGAAGCCCGCGAAGCGCGCAAGCACTATTTCCGCGAGCTGTTCCGCCTGCAGGGCGAACTCGTCAAACTGCAGGACTGGATCGTGCACACGGGTCACCGGCTCGTCGTGATCTTCGAAGGCCGGGATGCAGCGGGCAAGGGCGGAGCGATCAAGCGCATCACGCAGCGTCTGAACCCACGCGTGTGCCGCGTGGCCGCGCTGCCTGCGCCGAACAACCGCGAACGCACGCAGTGGTATTTCCAGCGCTATACGCAGCATCTGCCGGCCGGCGGTGAAATGGTGCTGTTCGATCGCAGCTGGTACAACCGGGCGGGCGTTGAGCGCGTGATGAATTTCTGCTCCGACGACGAGTACGAAGAGTTTTTCCGCTCAGTGCCGGAGTTCGAAAAGATGCTGGTGAGAAGCGGCATCCAGATCGTCAAATACTGGTTTTCGATCACCGACGAAGAGCAGGAAATCCGCTTCCAGAACCGCATTCACGATCCGCTCAAGCAATGGAAGCTGAGCCCGATGGACCTGGAAAGCCGCCGTCGCTGGGAAGCCTATACGCAGGCGAAAGAAGTCATGCTACATCGCTCGCACATTCCCGAAGCGCCGTGGTGGGTCGCGCAGGCCGTCGACAAGAAGCGCGCGCGTCTGAACTGCATTCACCATCTGCTGAGCCAGGTGCCGTATCACGAGATCGAGCATCCGACGATCTCGCTGCCCGACCGCGTGTTCAACACGGAGTACATCCGCCAGCCGGTGCCTGCTTCAATGATCGTGCCGGAAATCTACTGATTCGACCGGGCATAAAAAAGGCGGCGCGCAGTTCAATATGTGCGCGCCGCCTTTTTCGTTATGTCGATGCCGCTTTAGAACACGTGGCGGAACACCCAGTAAAGCCCGCCCGCCAGCACGATCGAAACCGGCAGCGTCAGCACCCATGCCATCACGAGGCTGCGCACGGTGTTCCATTGCAGGCCGGAACCGTTGGCGGCCATCGTACCCGCCACACCGGACGACAGCACGTGCGTCGTCGAAACCGGCAGACCGTACACGTCCGCCGCGCCGATCGTCAGCATCGCGACCAGTTCGGCGGATGCACCTTGCCCGTACGTCAGATGCTGCCTGCCGATCTTTTCGCCGACTGTCACGACGATCCGCTTCCAGCCGACCATCGTGCCGAGCCCCAGCGCGATCGCGACCGCGACCTTCACCCACGTCGGAATGAACTTGGTGGCGTGGTCGGTCTGCTTCTTGAAGTTGTCGATGGCCTTGAGGTCGTCGGCGGCGAAGGCGGGTTGCTTCGCCTTTTCCATCAGACGGATCGCTTCGGACGCGACGTACATGTTGTTGCGCACGTTATCGACCATGTCCTTCGGCACGCTGGCCATCGAACCCGACGAGCCGACCTGCTGCCCGATCAGGTCGATCAGCTGTTTCAGCGCCGGCACCGTCGCGGGCGCGAGCTGGCGCGTCTGCACGAAGGCTTCCACGTCGGCCCGCGGATTCGCCGACAGCGGCGCGCCGTTCGTGTACTTCGCGAGCGTCGTGGACGTCTGTTGCGCAACGGCGAGGAACGTCTGCGTTTCGGAGGTCGTCACGGCCTTGTTCAGTGCGAATGAAGTGGGCACCGTGCCGATCAGGATCAGCATGATGAGGCCCATGCCTTTCTGGCCATCGTTGGAACCGTGCGCGAACGAAACGCCCGTACAGGTGAGGATCAGCAGGCTGCGGATCCAGAACGGCGGCGGCTTTTTGCCCTTCGGTTCCGCGTAGAGCGACGGCACGCGCACGACCGCCTTCAACACGAGCAGCAGCAGTGCGGCCGCCAGAAATCCGATCAGCGGCGAAAACAGCAGCGCCTTGCCGACGCCGAGCGCCTGGTTCCAGTCCACGCCGCTCGTGCCCGACGAACCATGAATCAACTGGTTCATCAGGCCCACGCCGATGATCGAGCCGATCAACGTATGCGAACTCGACGACGGCAGCCCGAAATACCACGTACCCAGATTCCAGATGATCGCGGCGATCAGCAGCGCGAACACCATCGCGAAACCCGCGCTACTGCCGACCTGCAGGATCAGCTCGACAGGCAGCAGCTGCAGGATGCCGAACGCGACCGCGCCGCTCGACGTCAGCACGCCGAGAAAATTCCATGCGCCCGACCAGACGACGGCAAGATTCGGCGTCAGCGAATGCGTATAGATGACGGTCGCGACGGCGTTCGCGGTGTCGTGAAAACCATTGACGAACTCGAACCCCAGCGCGATCAGCAACGCAACGCCGAGCAGGAAGTACGGCACAAAAGCGTTGGGGCGAAGCGGCTGCAGATCGTCGATCAGATGCGTGGCGACGTAAAAGGCGCCCACGGCGATGACCAGCATGAAGACGATGAGGCTCGCGCTCCGGCCTCGTCCAGCTGCTGCTTCCGGTTGCGGATAGGAGAGTTCTGGCATGGGCTTGCCCTGGAGAGATCGGTTTGGGGGGACTTTCGATCGTGCAGGGCGTGTATGTCCGGCTGATGACAGAACGGTGTCGGTATGCCCCTTAAATCGTGCCGAAGAGCGCGCGCGGGCGATCTTTCAGCGTGCCCGCAAGCAACCGCAGCGCGCTCACCAGCTGGTCGCGGCTCGACGCGCACGCGAGATTGATCCGCACGCCGTGCTCGATCTCCGAGCGGTCGACTGCAAAGGCCGACGACGGCATCACGATCACGCCGCGCGCCTTCGCATTGGCCGCGAAATCGTCGGCGCGCCACGGTGGCGGCAGCCTGAGCCAGACAAACATGCAGGCCGGATCGGACTCCAGCAGTTCCTGAGGCAGCAGTTCGCGCGCGAGGTCGTGCCGTGCGCGGATTTCGGCGAGTTGTGCATTCATGATGTGGCGCGCGGTGCCGTCCTCGATCCATATCGACGCGATCAGCATCGACATCGGCGCAGGCATCCACGCGGTGGTGCGCACGGCCTCCGCACAAAGCGCGGAGCTATCCGGTGGACTCAGCAAATACCCAAGACGCAGGCCCGGCGCCAGGATCTTCGACGTCGCGGCGATGTGAAACGTCAGTTCGGGGCAGAGACTTGCGATGGCCGGCAGACGCTGGGACACAAGCGGACCGTAAACGTCGTCTTCGATGATGGTGACGCCGTGCCGGCGCGCGACATCGACGAGTGCCATCCGGCGTTCGAGGCTCATCGTCGTGACGGTCGGGTTCTGCAGGTTCGGCACGGTGAAGATTGCTTTCACCCGCGTGCGGCGGCAGAGGCGGTCGACTTCATCCGTCAGCAGCCCGTCGCGGTCGCTCGGCACGCCGACAATCTCGAACTGGAACACGGGCGCGAGCGCCTTCAGGCCGTAGTACGTGAGCTGGTCGGCGAGGATGACGCCGTCCGTGCCGATCAGGCTGTTCAGCACGGCGTAGAGGCCGTGCTGCGCGCCGCTCGTCACCACGACATGATCCGGCTCCGGCGTGAAGCCGGGCGCGGCCATCCACTTCGCGCCGGCGGCGCGCGCCCACAGCGGCCCCTGCGGCGGCTGGTATTCCTGTAGCGACGGATAGCGCGGATCGCGCGGCAACTCGGCAAGCGTACGCGCGAGGCAGTTCAGGAATTCGCCTGTCGCCGGACGGTTCACGGTCAGATCGACGGCCGCGTTGTTCACGGCGCGTGCCGGTTCGACGCTCGGCATCGCGCCACCCGTCACGAGCGAGCCGCGCCGTTTGCTGCCGATCACGAGGCCACGCAGCTGGAGTTCCCTGTACGCGCGCGATACCGTCGACACGTTGATACCCAGCTCCGTCGCAAGCTGGCGCTGCGGCGGCAGCCGGCTGCCCGGCGGATAGACGCCGCTGCGGATCTCATCCTCGATCGAACTCGATACCTCGACATACGTGGCGCGTTTTGCTCGCGTTGGCGAACGCGCCGCTGTTTCTGACGCGCCTGCGCCATTGTCGGCCCGCGTTGCTGGTTTGTCCGAAGCCATTCTCTTGCGCGTCTCCATACAAAACCGGTTTTGTCCGCAGCTTCGCGGCAAGTGTCCCGATTCTATACCAGTTAAGGCGCGCTACAACGTCCTGAAGGGTGGCAAAGAGTGCGCCAGCATCGCGCCAGGGAAAATCCCATGCCACACAATCAGTATTTTAATTGCACACAAAAAATTCTTGTGTGATTCTAGAGTCATGGTTTGTCTGGTGCGTGGACGCGACCGCCGGTCGTCGAGCGTCGCACCGGTATGCGGAGGGGAAAGGGAATGGCGGAGATTGCCATCGTCGGCGCCGGATTTATCGGGCTTGCGAGCGCTGCCTGGCTGATGCGCGACGGCCATCGCGTCACGTTGTTCGACCCTTCGGGCGTCGGGCAGGGGGCGTCGTTTGGCAACGCGGGAACGTTCGCGCACTACGCGTGCATTCCGGTGAACAACCCGTCCGTGTTTCGCGATCTGCCGCGCTTTCTGCTATCGAGCGAAAGTCCGTTCCGCTTGCGCTGGCGCTATCTGCCGCACCTCGCGCCGTGGCTGGTCCGTTTCCTCATGAGTTCGACGCCGCATCGGTACGAGGCGAGCGCCCGCGCGCTGGCCGCGCTGCTTGGGCACGCGCAGGCCGGTTACGGGCCACTCCTCGCCGGGCCTGAACTCCAGCAGTTCGTGCGCTCACGCGAATGCCTGTACCTGTATTCGAACGGTGCGTCGTTCGATGCGGCGCGTCGTGCGCTGGATCTTCGACAGAAGCTCGGCGTCAGCTTCGACGTGCTGGCCGCGGATGACATCCGGCAACTCGAACCCGCGCTCGCGCCGATCTTCGAGCGCGGCGTGCTGTTCAGCGACAGCTGGCATTTCTCGAATCCGCAAAGCTTTCTGCAGACGCTCTTTGAACACCTCGCCGCTGGCGGACTGACGCTCGAACGCTCGACGGTGAGCGCCGTACAACCGGCGGCCGATGGCGCGTCGCTGGTTATCGAAGGCGGCACGCAACGTCGCTTCGATTACGTGGTGATCGCTACCGGCGCGCGCTCCGCAACGTTCGCGCAGCAGTGCGGCGATCGCGTGCCGCTGGATACCGAGCGTGGCTATCACGTGCGTTATCCCGGCGCCACGCAGCTGATTTCGCGGCCGGTCGGCTGGGCCGAACGCGGCTTTTACATGACGCCGATGAGCGATGGCATCCGCGTCGCAGGCACGGTCGAACTGGGTGGATTCAGCGATACGCGCAACCGCTCGCTGCTCGATCTGCTGACGTTTTCTTCGAAGCGCGCGCTACCGGGGCTCGATTCACCGGATAGCAGCTGGCTCGGGTTTCGTCCGACGCTACCCGACGGCCTGCCGGTGCTCGGCCGGTCGCGGGCCAGTGAGCGCGTGATCTACGCGTTCGGTCACCAGCACCTGGGGCTGACGCTCGCGGGCGTGACGGGCCAGATCGTGGCCGATCTGGTGGCACGGCGAGCGCCGCCACTCGACCTCGGGCCTTACGCAGCGGCGCGTTTCTAACGATCGAAGGAACCGCGCGAAAGCGCCGCATCGGATTGCTGCCATCGCAGGACGACCTCGACGTGTCGCGCGTCGGGCCAGTCGATACCACCACGCGCGACGTTTATATCGTAAAGGAGCGCATCATGAATCGCCGCTATTGGCTTTTGAGTCTGGCAGTCTGCGCGCTGGGTGCGCAGATACCGTCTTCGTGGGCTGCCGATCCCGACGTTGTCAAAATCGGTTTTGTCGGGCCATTGACGGGCCCGGTTGCGCGTGTCGGCAAGGATCTGCAATACGGCGCGCAGCTCGCGCTCGACGAGGAAAACGCGAAGCATCCGACCGTCGCGGGCAAGCCCGTCAAGTTCGTGCTCGACGTGCAGGACGATCAGGCCGACCCGCGCGTCGCGATCCAGGTCGCGCAGAAGCTGGTCGATGATGGTGTTGTAGGCGTGATCGGCCATTACAACTCGGGTTGCAGCATTCCCGCATCGACGGTCTACCATCAGGCGAACGTCGCGATGATCACGCCTGGCTCGACCAACCCGCAACTGACCAAACAGGGCTTCAAGAACGTGTTCCGCACGATGGGTCATGACGGTGTGGGCGGCATCGTCGCGGGGCATTTCGTTGTCGAGCAGCTGAAGGCGAAGCGCATCGGCATCATCGACGATCGCACGGCGTTCGGTCAGGGCCTCGCCGATGCATTCGAAAAAGGCGCGAAGGAGGCGAACGGTAACATCGTCGATCGCGAGTTCACGAACGACAAGGCCGTCGACTTCCGCGCGATCCTGACAACGTTGAAGAGCAAGAATGTCGACGTGATTTTCTTTGGCGGTCTGGATGAGCAGGGCGCAATGCTCGTCAAACAGATGCGTTCACTCGGCATGACGGCCCAGCTGTTCGGTGCGGGCGCGCTGAAGAGCAATGCCTTCCTGCAGATTGCCGGCACATCGGGTGAACGCACGCAGGATCTGGAGCCGGGTCCTGCGCTGGACAAGCTGCCCGCTGCCCAGGAATTCGGCAAGCGGTACAAGGCGCGCTTTAACCAGGACGTCGAGTTATACGCGCCGTTCGCGTACGACGCGGCGCTGGCGATGATCAAGGCCATCCACGATGCGAATTCGCTCGACCGGCAGAAGATTGTCGATAGTCTGGCGAAGGTGTCGGTGACAGGCGTCACGGGCAAGATCTCGTTCGATCCCTATGGCGATCTGATCAAGCCGCCTTATACGCTGTTCGAAGTGCAGCAGGGACAGTGGAAGAGCCAGAAGACGATTGGCGGCACCTGATTTTCGGGTGCATCGAAGCGGCCGGCTGCGTTTTCGCAGCCGTCCGCTTCAAGCCGGCTGGAACAGATCGCGCGTCCGTTTTTGCATCGAAAAGGCCGTTCCGACATCGTTGTCGAACGGTCTTTTTCTTTTTGCGCGCGTGTGCCTGGATGCAATCCCTTCTGATGCAAAACGTTATGCGTGTAGCTTTGCGTGGCGACGCGTTGACAACCGATAGCGATTACGAAGACGCCTCGGGAAAAATCGCGCGGCCTTGCGTCATGTCGCGCAAGGCATCGCGCGCGCCGTCGATCGCGGTGACGGGCAGGCGGATGGTCAGCTGCACGGCCATGCCGTAAGCGCTTTCGGCGAGTGCGTGATTTTCCTGCTCGATCCAGCGGCGCACGCGCGCTTCGTCCGGGTAACTGATCTCGACAGTCAGCGACGCCTGGGCGATGCGCTCGACGCGCGGGGCATCCTGAAGCGCTGTCGCGATCGCATCGGTATAGGCCCGCACGAGCCCGCCCGCGCCAAGTTTGACGCCGCCGTAATAGCGCACGACCGCGGCGAGCACACCGTCCAGGTCGTGATGCCGCAGCACCTCCAGAATCGGCCGGCCCGCGGTGCCCGAAGGCTCGCCATCATCGGACATGCCGGATTGCCCGCCTGCCAGCAAGGCCCAGCACACGTGCGTGGCGCCCGGGTGCGCCTCGCGCAGACGACGCAGTTCGGCCATCGCCGCATCGCGGTCCTCGACGGGAATGGCGTGCGCGATAAAGCGGCTCTTGCGGATCTCGAGTTCGGCAGTGAGGGCGTCGGGAAGCGTGTAGGTCGGCAAGGCGAGGGCGTGCTGCGAAGAGAGGGAAACGTCGGCCGTAAAGAAAGGTTCAGGCGTCATGGTAACGGATCGCCTGCGCGCGGGCGTTCTCCCGGATCGTCACAACGCTTTGGCGAATTTCGCAACGGTGTCTTGCATGAACGCGTAGTGACGTTCTCCGGGACGAACCGCATAATGGCTTCTGTGGCGGATCTAGCTCCCGGCTGGGGCGAAACCGGGTTCCTCACCTGGTCGATCCGTCATCTCTCTTTCGTCCATTGCGTCCATTTTGTCCTCTATCACGCTCACGGCCGAGCGGCATTCTTCGATCAAACCCCGGAACGTCGTGGTGCTGAGTGTGCCGGCCGGCACGCTATCAGGTGTGCCGTCCAGCGGCGCGCCGAAGGCGAGAATGAGCGTGGCGGGCGTCTCCCGCGCGCGCACGCGTCGCACGAGATTGCGCAGATAAGGCGGCGATTCTGCCGCGTCAAGCGAAATCACAGACATCACCGGTACTCGATTGACATCGAGCGTGGCCGCATCGCCGCGACGGAAGCGCTCGTACGTCGTCGAGACGCAGGCTATCCGGTAGCGCGTCAGCAACTGCACTGCCATCGCAGTCGCGACTTCATCGAACGCGCCACGCCCGGAGATGCACAGCACGGGCTCCGCGCGTAACGCGACTGTCGATGCCTTCGCCTCATCGTCAGATGTCGCTGTGGCATCGGGAAGCGCAAGCACATCCTGCACGCCTTCCACCGCTTCGAGATTTTCGACGATATCGACCAGCGCCTCGTTGATCCGCGTGAGCTGTTCCGAATGCAGCACGCCGCGCAGCGCATCGTTGCGTGCGAGACGAAGCCCTTCGAGCACCACCTGATCGTAGTAATCGATCAGCGACATCTCACCGAGCAGCCGCTCGGCCTGCACGATGGCTTCATGCAGATCGTTCGCCAGCAGCCGTTGATAGAAATTCTGCGCAGGCGTCAGCGCCGGCTGGTCGCCCAGCAGCACGGTCAGGAAATTGAGCCGGTCGGCGTAGCGGCCGAGTGTGACGACGCACAACGTGAGCGGCGTCGACAGCACGAGGCCCACCGGGCCCCACAGCCAGCTCCAGAAAATCGCCGCGACGATCACCGCGAGCGGGGACAGCCCCGAACGATGTCCATACAGGAACGGCTCGGCGATCTGCCCGGCCACGACATCGACGACGATGAACAGCACGAGCGTCCACACGGCCATAGTCCATTGCGGCTGGATGGCGGCCGCGAGACACACGGCCAGCGCCGCCGCAATCCAGATTCCGATATACGGGACGAACCGGAGCAGGGCGGCGATCACGCCAAACAGCAGCGCACCCGGTACGCCGAGCAGCGCGAGTCCGATCGCGATCACCGCACCGACGCCGAGATTCAGACCCAGCTGCGCGATGAAATAGCGGCTCAGACGAACCGCGGCGTCATCGATTGCGGTGGTCGCGCGATGCAGGTCGCTGGATCCGAAGAGGCTGATCAGGCGATCGCGCAGATCCTCGCGTTGCAGCAGGATAAAGATCGTCACGACCAGCACGATGAAGGTCGTCTCGATCGGCGCGATCGCGGGAGAAAACGCGCGTTGTGCAAGCTCGAGCGGCGTCGGTACAGGCTCGTGGACCTCGACCGGCATCGGCACGGCGGGCGTGCCGCGGGCGGGCCGGCCTGTTACGCGCGGCGCCGGTCGCGAAGGAGCGACGCGTTGCAGCGTGCTCGCGGCCCGGCTGAGCCATACGTCGGCGCGGCCGACCGTCTTCTCCTGCACGGTTTCGATCTTGCGCTCGATCGCCTGCTGATACTGGGGCAGGTCGGCCGCGAGCTGGACGATCTGCGCGCCGATCAGCGCGCCCGCGCCCAGCAGTACCGCGAGCGCGAGAAATACCGCGATGAAGATCGACGGCAACTGGCCCATATGCAGGCGCCGCAACGTGGTGACGAGTGGCGCGAGCAGGAAGCTGAGCAGGACCGACAGAATGATCGGAATGAGGACGGCGCGCCCGAAGTACAGCCCGCAGACCACCACGACGCCTGTGACGACCGACGCCAGACCGTGCAGCGTCGGCGTACGCGGCGGATACACGCGATTGGGCCTTCCGTGTGGGGGCAACGGGAGTTTCATGGATCAGGGTTCCGGGTGACAGGGTGCATCGCCGCGCGAAGGCGGCCTTAGCAAATAAACAGGGAAGTCGCAGCAATCCGCATGCCCGATGGTGTTCAGCCGGCGCGTCCGGAACGCCCGGCGCCGGCGGAACGATCGGTGCGATCGCGACGATCAGTGCGTCCTTCGAGTATGCGCTGTGATGCGGGGCGGGGCCAACAGGATTGACCCCACCCTGGGCGCGTTCACGGGCAATGCCATCTGACGGCTTCAGACCTCGCTGCCGGCCGTGCTCGCCGGATCGGCGCTGCGCCCATCGGCCGCTGCTTTTTCCTCTTCACGCCACTGCTGCCGCGAGCGGTACATCTTTTGCAGTGCGAGCCTCGCCATCTTGACCCAGCCTGACGGACGAGGATCGGCCAGCATGCTGAGTGCGCGCGCGTAATCGAGCGTCAGACCGGGCGTCCAGGCCATCGTCGTCGCGCGTTTGCGGATCTGCGCGGCCACCCAGAGTTCGGGTGTGGTCAGCACGCGCACGAAGGGCCGCCAGCCACCCTTCCGGTGCCACACCCGGGCCGACGCGCCTTCGATCGCGGCTTCCAGCGCGCGCGAGACGGTGCTCGAGCAGTTACGGTGCGTGAGGTTGTAGGTCGCGTCCTGCCGGTACGCCTGCCAGAACCGGCGCAGCCGCTCGGGATCGTAATTGCGGATGCGGACCTGGATCGTCGATGGACACCATGCTTTCGATTCGGTCGCGTAGTCGGGCTGAAACACGCCGGGCACGTCGTTCTCGGGCGTAGCGCGGAGGATGCGCGTGAAGTCATCAGGCGAACGGTCGATTTCGACGCCCGGATACAGGCTGATATAGATGCCTTCGGGTGATTCGAGCGCGGCGTGGCCGGTCGAGATCACGCCGTTGCGATCCACCGCGGCGATATAGCGGTCGACGATCAACTGACGCCGCGCTTCCGACTTCGACGACCCGACGGGCGTCCACACGTGCACGGTCAGCGCGGGCTCGTCGGGCGCGGGCGGCCCATCCCATTCGACGACACGGTGCTTCTGCCGCTCGACCGGTGTCGCGCTCGCCACCTGTGCGGCAGCTTCGCGTTCAACGGCCGGATTTGCCGCGAGTCGCCGCACGCGTGAGGCAAGCAGGATCATGTTCCAGCCGGCGAATATCAGGCCGAGCCCAAGGCAATATGGCACCGTACCCACATACCAGGTGGGAAACGGCTGATAGAAAAAGATCGCAAGCGCGATTTCGACGATGCCGCCCGCTATCGCAAGACGCCACGTGCGATAGCGCACGACTTTCGCGGAGACGATCTGCAGCAGGCCGTCGGCGAGAAAGAGCGTGCCGAAAATCATCGAGAGGATGAAATTGCCGTGGTGATGGCCGGCCAGAATCAGCAGGGCAGCGACGCTGAACGCCGTGCCCTTCACATAGCGCAGCGTGCGCTGGCCGCCCATGCCGGTCCATGCGACGGCCAGCGTTGCCAGCCCTTCCAGCAATAAAAGAAGCGCAAACGGCGTGATCGGGAAATACAGCGCGTTGTCGAGTGCGTCGATGAAGACGACGACGCCGACGATCACGCTGATCCAGCCCATCATCATCAATGGCCGCCAGCGTGTGCGCAGATAGTCGACACCCAGCAGGATCATCACCAGACGAACCATCGCAATCCTCCAGAAACCGTGTCAGTTGCGGGACAGTACACGCGGGCGCCCTGTATTCACATGGCGACGTCAGGTAAGGCCGGATCAAGTCTTCGCTTGATATTAGCGGTTCGGTTCAGCGAGAACAAATGTGGGTGGCCGCCACGATCATCGTCAGGCCGGAGGGGCCGGGTCGCCGGTCGTCGCATCTGCTATCCTCATTCACGGAGACGTTTTGCAAGCCACAACTTGAATCGTCATAGGATCGCGAATCGCGCCTGATGCAGATCAGCCATCTATTCCGTCGTCTGCAGACGCTCATCGGTTCGCCGCGGATGGTGATCGCGGGCGGCGTAGTGACGGCGCTCGGCATGCTGGGCATCTGCGCCGTTCTGCTGTATGAAGGTCGTCAGGATGCGCTCGCGCATGCGACTGAATCCTCGCGCAACACACTGCTCGTGATCGAGCGCGACATCGCGCGCAACGTCGAACTTTACGATCTCTCGTTGCAGGCAGTGGTCGATAACGTCCGTCAGCCCGATGTCATGTCGTTGCCGGATCAGCTACGCAACGAGCTGTTGTTCGACCGTGCCGCCACCGCCAAAGACCTGGGTTCGATGCTCGTGCTCGACAGGGCGGGCAACGTCATCATCGATTCAGGCTCGGAGATTCCGCGTCGGGGCAACTTTGCCGACCGAAACTATTTCACCGTCCACCGCGATAACCCTGACGTAGGCCTTTATCTGAGCCCGCCGTACGAATCGCGTTTGCGCGGCGGCGACCCAAGCATTGCGCTAAGCCGTCGCATCAATAATCCCGATGGTTCGTTTGCCGGCGTCGTAGTCGGCGCGGTCCGGCTCGAGTATTTCCGGCGGTTGCTGTCTGGCCTTCAGCTCGGCCCGCACAGCACGATGGCGCTTATTCACGCGAACGGGCAGTTGATCATGCGCGCGCCTTACGACCCGAAGATCATTGGGCGCGATCTGAATGGAACCGGTCCGTTCGAGCGGATGATCGCGCAGCCCGAAGGGCAGTTTGTCGATCAGGCGTCGATCGACGGTATCCGTCGCGTCTACACATACAAACGGCTGACCGGTCTGCCGCTGATCATGGAAGTGGCGCCCGCCGAGGCCGACATTTACGAGGCGTGGAAGGGACGGGCCGCCCGGATCGCGATTCTGATGACCGTGTTCGGCCTGACGTTTATCGGACTGTCGGTGCTGCTGGCGTCGTCGCTTGCAAAGAAAGCGCAGGCGGAACTGATGCTGACGATGCTGTCGCGAACCGACAGCCTGACCGGCCTGAACAACCGCCGCGCCCTTGATGATCTGCTGGCCCGCGAATGGCAGCGTGCACGACGCTCGAAGGAATCGCTGTCGATACTCTTCGTCGATGTGGATTACTTCAAGGCCTATAACGACGCATATGGCCATCAGGCCGGCGACGACGCACTCGCGGCGGTTGCGCGCTGCATCTCGGCCAATATCCGTCGCCCCGGCGACAGCGCGGCGCGCTACGGCGGCGAGGAATTCGTGATCGTGTTGCCGGATACGTCCGGGCCCGGTGCACTCGGCGTGGCGGAGACCATTCGCATGAAAGTGGCGGCGCTCGGGGTCGAACACGCGACGAGCCAGCAGGGGCGCCTCACGGTAAGCATCGGCGTCGCGACGTGGCAGGGCAAGAAAACCGATACCGTCTACCACGTCATCCGGGCCGCCGACGAAGCGCTTTACACCGCGAAAGCCTCGGGTCGCAACACGATATCCGCGACCATTCTGGCGTGAGCCTGAGCCCTGGCATCGGCGAGCCCGCCCGCTCAACTGTCGACGATCGTACTCAGGTTGTTGCGCACCCTTTGCAGCAGTGAAATAAGCTGCTGCGCTTCCTCATCGCTAAAGCCGTTTAACGCTTCGGCCGCAACCTCATCGCCCACGATGCGCGCCCTGCCGAGCGTCTGTTCCGCCTTTTCGGTCATCCGGATCTGCCGTTCGCGGCGATCCTGCGGATTCATCGAACGCTCGATCCAGCCGCCTTCCGCCATCCGGTCGAGCAGGCGCCCCGCCGAAATGGGTGCGACTTCAAGCAGATCGGCGAGTCGCGCCTGATTGACGTCGCCGTAATGCGACAGGTAGGCGAGCGCGCGGCACTGGGCGCGCGTGAGATCGATCGACGACTTCGCGAGGTCGTCGAAGCGCTTGCCAGCAAGGCGCCCGACATCCGACACCAGAAAGCCAAAGCGCTGTTCAAATGGGGTTTTCATCGGCCAATTATACGAAAGCTTGCGGCATCAAAGCGGCGCGCGGAGCTATCGTCTCTACCCATTGCGAGGCAGACGGCGATCTATATAATAAGCATGCTTACTATTTATGACGCTTCGTGTGATTCCTCCTCATGTCATCTGAAACACATCCGGACAGCGCCGCCGAACCGCTCAACCGGCCCATGATCACGATCTCGATCATGCTCGCGACGCTCATCCAGACGCTCGACAGCACGATCGCCAACGTTGCGCTGCCTCATATGCAGGGCACGCTGTCCGCGTCGCAGGATGAAATTACATGGGTGCTGACGTCGTACATCGTTGCGGCGGCGATCGCCACGCCGCTGACCGGCTGGCTGTCCGACCGCCTCAGCGTGAAGCGGCTGCTGGCGCTGTCGATTGCGGGCTTCACGGTGGCTTCGGCGTTGTGCGGGCTATCCGAAACGTTGACGCAGATTGTCGGGTCGCGGCTGTTGCAGGGCATTTTTGGCGCGTCGCTGGTGCCGCTGTCGCAATCGATCCTGCTCGACATCAATCCACGCGAGAAGCAGGGGCAGGCGATGGCGGTGTGGGGCATGGGCGTGATGGTGGGGCCGATTCTCGGGCCGACGCTCGGGGGATGGCTCACCGACAGCTATAACTGGCGCTGGGTATTCTTTATCAACGTGCCGATCGGCGCGTTCGCGCTCTTTGGCGTCTTGACGTTTTTACCTTCGCGGCCTGCAGAACACGATGCGAAATTCGATGCGTTCGGCTTCGCGACGTTGAGCCTTGCGATCGGCGCGTTTCAGGCGATGCTCGATCGCGGTGAACAACTCGACTGGTTCGGCTCGCTGGAAATTCGTATCGAGGCGCTACTGGCTGCACTCAGCTTCGCATTCTTTCTCGTGCACACCGCGACGGCTGGCGCAAAGTCGTTCTTTCGCTACGAGTTGCTGAAGGACCGCAATTTCGCCACAGGTACGTGCTTCATCTTCGTGATCGGCGCGGTGATGTACGCGACGCGTGCGTTGCTGCCGCCGATGTTGCAGAACCTGATGAACTATCCGGTCGCAACGACGGGCCTTGTGACGGCGCCGAGCGGCGCCGGTACGATGATCGCGATGCTGTTTGCTGGCCGGCTGCTCAAACGCGTGGACGCGCGCGTGCTTCTACTGGCAGGCTTCCTGATTTCGGCGTTTGCGCTGTGGCAGATGATGCACTACACGATCGTGCTATCGGCGTCCGACATCATCTGGCCGGGCGTGATTCAGGGCTTTGGGCTCGGCCTCGTGTTCGTGCCGCTGAGCGCACTGGCATTCTCGACGCTCACAGCCAGCCTTCGCGCGGACGGCACTGCAACATATAGCCTCGCGCGCAATATCGGCAGCAGTATTGGCATTTCGATCGTGCAGACGCTGGTGACGCGTAATACGCAGGTCGCGCACGCCGGCCTTGCGGCGAACGTCACGGTATTCAATCCCGCGGTCCGGCCGATGCTCGACAGTGGTTCGAACTACAACATGGCGGTGCTGGACCAGATGATCAACCAGCAGGCTTCAATGATCGCGTATCTGAACGACTTCAAGCTGATGTTTGTTGCGACGCTGCTGGTCGTGCCGCTGATTCTGCTGATCCGTCCTGCGAAGGCGCCGGCAGGTGCAATGGCCCATGTAGCGATGGATTGAGCGCGCACGCACCTTTAGCGGGTCAGGCGCGATCGGGTCAATCCCGGTATATTGACCGGGTTGTGCGCGATCTGGAGCCGGTCCCGGTCCGCGCGCACTGAATCGACCGATACCAGGCGCCACGCGCGCCCCAGGCAGGAGACACCATGTTCGACCTGACGACCCTCAGCACCTTCGTAGCCGTGGTGCTCGGCCTGTTCCTGATTCCCGGGCCGGCCGTGCTGCTGGTCTTGACCCGCACCGTGCAGGGTGGTCGCAAGACCGGCATTCTCACCGGGCTTGGCATTGCAAGCGGCGATTTCGTTCACACGCTGTGTGCGTCGGTCGGACTGTCCGCGCTGCTGATGACATCGGCACTCGCGTTTAACGTCGTCAAACTGGTGGGTGCCGCTTACCTCGTCTATCTCGGCGTGCGCGCGCTGATGGAAAAGCCGTCAGACCCGACGCTGCCGAAAGTGGCGGCCGTCACGCCCTCACGCGCTTTCTTTCAGGCGATCCCCGCGGAAGTGCTGAACCCGAAGACCGCGCTCTTCTTTCTCGCGTTTCTGCCGCAGTTCGTGCACCCGGAGCATGGCTCGTCGTTCGTGCAGTTCACGGTGCTCGGGCTGATCTTTGTGGGCTTGAGCGCGGCTTATACGACGGCCATCGTGCTGACTATCCGTCCGCTCGGAAAGCTCGTGAAGCGTCTGTCGTGGTTAAGCCGCTGGCAGGGCAAGATCGTCGGCACGATCTTCATTTCGCTCGGACTGAAGGTGGCGACGCAGCATCGCTAACCGCCCGCGGCTCGCAGATTAACCATCGGCCAGCATCAGTTGCCAGGAAATGCCGAAGCGATCGTCTTGAACCACGCCTAACGTCTGCTAAACGCCTACGCGATAGCGTGTGGCCTGCCGGTAAACCTCGCCAGGACGCAACACCACACGCTCGCGCTCGCTTTCTTCCATGTTGATCTGGTTCGGGAACGCGCCGGGCTCGAGACACAGCCCGGCGTGCTTGCGATACACCGCGCCATTGCGACCCACGATACCTTCCACATAGTTGCCCGTGTAGAACTGCAGACCGCGTTCATCGGTCGAGACGGTGAGCTCGCGGCCGCTGCCTGGTTCGTACACGCGCGCCACCTGGCGTACCGGACGCAACGTTGCCTCGGGCGCGGGCATATCGTCCAGCACGTAGCAATGATCGAAGCCGCCGGCGCGTGCAAGCTGCGCATGCGGCCAGTCGAGCCGTGCGCCGACCGGCGCGCTCTGCCGGAAGTCGAAGGCATTGCCGGCCACTTCCGCGCGACGGCTGGGGATCAGCTCCGTGTCCACTTCGAAGAACGTGTCGGCCTCGATCGTCATCACGTGGCCGCGAATGTCGGTATCCGGCTGGCCCGTCAGATTGAAATACGGGTGACTCGTGAGGTTGAGCGGCGTGGGTGCATCCGAAACCGCTTCGTAGTCGATGGCGAGCGTGCCGTCGTCGTCGAGCGTGTAGCGCACCTGAACCGTCACGTTGCCCGGAAAGCCCGCGTCACCTTCCGCGGATTCAAGCCGCATGACGAGCGCGCCATTATCTTCGCTGACGTCCCACATCGCCCGGTGGAATCCCGCTGCGCCGCCGTGCAGCAGATTAGGGCCGTCATTGCGATCGAGTGTGTATTCGATGCCGTCGAGCGTGAAGCGCGCATGCGCGATACGGTTTGCCCAGCGGCCAACCAGCGCGCCCATATACGTCGAGGCCGCGAAGTATTCGGCGGGCGTGTCGTGGCCGAGCAGGATATCGTCCAGACGTCCTGTGCGATCGGGCGCGTGCCACGAGACAAGCGTCGCCCCGAGATCGCTGATCGCGACCTTCATGCCATGTGCGTTGCGCAGCGTGAAGAGCTGCACAGGGTCGCCGCTCGCGAGCGTGCCCCATGAGGCGGAAGAAAGATGGGCGCTATTGATCATGTCGTCGAAAAATGTGAGGTGGGGGTACAACCCGGAATCAACCCGGCGCAGCCGACGACTTCGCGCGTTCCTGATACTCGCGCGGCGTGCAGCCGAGTTCGCGACGAAACACCGCGTACATGTATTGCAGTGACGTGAACCCGCAGCGGATCGCGACTTCCGCGCTCGACGCGTCGCGCTTCGCAAGCATGGTTTTAGCGGCATCGAGTTTGTGACGCAGGATTTCCTGATGCACGGTGCACTGCAACTCGCGGCGGAAATACTCTTCAAGCGATGAGCGTGATACGCCGACATAATCGGCGACCTGTTCGGTACGGATGCCCTGACAGGCGTATTGGCGGATGAAGTGCCGTGCGCGCATCACGTACGGACTCGAAAGCGGTTGATGCTTTGTCGATTCAAGCACATTGATGCCGACAGGCGGCACCAGGATGCGACGTCCCGGAAAACGCGCACCATGCAGCATCTGATGCAAGAGATGCGCAGCGGTACGGCCCATCTCCTCGGTGCCCTGAATCACCGAAGAGAGTGGAATACGCGTGAGCGTACGCGTCAGCGGATCGTTGTCGATGCCGATGATCGCGACTTCCTCCGGCACGGAGATGCCGGCCATCAAACACGCCTGCAACAGATGTCGTGCGCGCGCGTCGGTAACGGCAATGATGCCGATGGGCTTGGGCAATTCCTTGAGCCACGCCGCGAGTTGCTCGCTTGCCTGATTCCAGACCGGTGCGCTTGTCGGCAGGCCGCGATAGATCTCGATATCGAGGCCTTCCGCATCGAGCAGATGCGTGAACGCGAGTTCGCGCTGCTGCGCCCAGCGGTTCTCGGGGGCTTCGGGCAGGCTGTAGAACGCGAAACGCTGCAGGCCTGCTCCAATCAGATGCGTGAATGCAAGCGAAACGAGCTTGGCGTTATCGGTCGCGATATAGGGAAGGCCAGGTGGATACTGCGTCGCGTCTTCATACGATGAGCCGACGGCGACGACTGGCAGCGCACAGTCGCTTAGGGCCTCGCAAACGGC
Source organism: Paraburkholderia sp. GAS42 (assembly GCF_050436565.1). Taxonomy (NCBI): domain Bacteria; kingdom Pseudomonadati; phylum Pseudomonadota; class Betaproteobacteria; order Burkholderiales; family Burkholderiaceae; genus Paraburkholderia; species Paraburkholderia sp. GAS42. Next base: position 366,063 of record NZ_JBNDML010000002.1, read on the forward strand.
GGGATCGTCGAAATCCGCGATGATGCCGTCGCCGTCGAACCGCTCGATGCCCGCCAGCCGGCAGCGAAAATCGTCTTCGAGGAACAGGTCCCAGGCGACGCGCGTCGACAGCAGATAGTTGCCGATGCCCGTAATGATCTCGCGGTCATACACCTTGTTCGCATTGAACAGGAGCGCGATGCGGTGAGTCTTCTGGGGTGTCAGGGCTCGGGTCATCACTCGGATGGCGTGCGATGTAACGACATTCGCCAACCATTGTCTCCTGTTGGGCACGGCGGCCAGGCCCGCGCCGGTTTTAAGTGTCCGGTTATTTTAGGCCCGGAAACCCGCGCCTGGGCGACCGATTCACGTTACCCGCGAGAAACATCACACAAGCTGCGCAATTTCGCAATTGCCGGGCTGTGTCGCGCACGGCAGCATGGCGTCACCCCTGCATCAACCGGCCCGATGTGACGGGCAATTCCGGTTGCGGCGCAACATGACATCAGGAGACACCATGTCCTTTTTCGAACACATTCCCGCAGTGCAATATGAAGGTCCGCAATCAGACAATCCGCTCGCTTACCGGCATTACGACCGGAAAAAAGAGGTGCTCGGCAAGACGATGGAAGAGCATCTGCGGGTTGCCGTCTGTTACTGGCACACGTTCGTGTGGCCGGGCACCGACATCTTCGGGCAGGGCACGTTCAAGCGCCCGTGGCAGCAACCAGGCGATGCGATGGAGCGTGCGCAGCAGAAGGCGGATGAAGCATTCGAGTTTTTCACAAAGCTTGGCGTGCCGTACTACACGTTCCATGACACCGACGTTGCGCCGGAAGGCACGAGCCTCAAACACTACGTCGAGAATTTCTCGCGCATGAGCGACTATCTCGCGCGCAAGCAGCAGGACACCGGCATGAAGCTGCTGTGGGGTACGGCGAACCTGTTTTCGCATCCGCGCTATGCGGCGGGTGCGGCAACGAGCCCGAATCCTGAAGTGTTTGCCTATGCTGCAACGCAGGTATGTCACGCGCTCGACGCGACGCTCAAGCTCGGTGGCGACAACTATGTGCTGTGGGGCGGCCGTGAAGGCTATGACACGCTGCTCAACACCGATCTCGTTCGCGAGCGCGACCAGTTTGCGCGCTTCCTGAACATGGTGATCGAGCACAAGCATCGGATTGGCTTCAAGGGCGCGCTGCTGATCGAACCGAAGCCGCAGGAGCCGACGAAACATCAATACGACTACGACGTCGCGACCGTACACGGCCTCCTGCGCCAATACGGCCTGCAGGATGAGATTCGCGTGAATATCGAAGCCAATCACGCGACGCTCGCCGGGCACTCGTTTCATCACGAGATCGCAACGGCGTTTGCGCTCGGCATATTCGGCAGTCTCGACGCGAATCGCGGTGATCAGCAAAACGGCTGGGATACGGACCAGTTTCCGAACAGCGTCGAGGAAATGACGCTCGCGCTCTACGAAATCCTGCGTCATGGCGGCTTTACGACGGGCGGCATGAACTTCGACGCCAAAGTACGGCGGCAGAGCGTCGATGCAGAAGACCTGTTCTATGGCCACGTCGGTGCGATCGATGTGCTGGCGCTCGCGCTGGAACGTGCCGCGGTGCTGGTCGAGAACGACCGGCTGCAGAAATTCCGTCAGCAGCGTTACGCGGGCTGGGACACGGAATTTGGCCGCAAGATCCTGTCGGGTGGGTATTCGCTGTCGACGCTGGCAACGGATGCGGCTGCTCGCGGCGTGAATCCGCAGCATGTCAGCGGCCACCAGGAGCGGCTTGAGAACATCGTGAATGAGGCGATTTACGGGCCCCGCTAAACAGATCGCATGCGCTTTCAAAGCCGCTAAAAAACGTTAGCGCGACCCGTCAAATTCACAATGAATGACGGGTCGGCAAGGCGCACACTTGCGCGAAAAAAGGATGGAGACAATGTTCATCGGTATTGACCTTGGCACGTCGGGCGTCAAGGCCGTGCTGCTCGATCGTGACGGACGCGTGCGCTCTACGGCGGGACAAGCGCTCACTGTCAGCCGCCCGCATCCGCGCTGGTCGGAGCAGTCGCCTGAAGACTGGTGGAGCGCCACAACGGCCGCAATCGGCGATCTGCTTGCGCAGGTTCGCGTGGAAGGCATCGACACGGCGCGCATCGAAGCGATCGGCCTTACTGGACAGATGCATGGCGCGACGCTGCTTGACGCGCAAGGCGACGTACTGCGTCCGGCGATCCTGTGGAATGACGGACGCTCGGACGCCGAATGCATCGAACTCGAAGCTGCGGTTCCGCAATTGCATGCGATCGCTGGCAATCTGGCGATGCCCGGGTTTACCGCACCCAAGCTGCTTTGGGTACGCAAGCATGAACCCGACGTCTTCGCGCGCATCGCTCAGGTGCTGTTACCGAAAGATTATCTGCGTTACCGGCTGACTGGCGACTTCGCGACCGATCCATCGGATGCTGCCGGCACGTTATGGCTCGATGTCGCGAGGCGCGACTATAGCGACGCGTTACTTGACGCTTGCGGCTTGACCCGCGCGCAGATGCCAAAGGTATTCGAAGGCAACCGCATGACAGGCACGCTAAAGCCGGAACTCGCGCGTGACTGGGGATTGAGCGGGATTCCGGTTGTTGCGGGCGGCGGTGATAACGCGGCGGGCGCGGTCGGCGTCGGTATCGTCAAGCCTAGGCAGGCCATGCTTTCGCTCGGCACGTCAGGCGTGTATTTCGCGGTATCGGATGGCTTTCTGGCGAATCCCGCGTCGGCGGTACACAGCTTCTGTCATGCGTTGCCTCAGACGTGGCACATGATGTCGGTGATGCTTAACGCGGCGGGATGTATCGACTTTTGCGCGCGTCTTACGGGGTATGCGGATGTGCCGGCGTTGCTGGCGGACGCCGAGGCAAACGCCGGCAGCCGTCGCGCGTGGTTCCTGCCGTATCTGACGGGCGAGCGCACGCCTCACAACAACGTCAACGCAAAGGGCGTCTTTTACGGCATGACGCCGGAAACGACGCGCGCCGATCTTGCTAACGCGACGCTCGAAGGTGTCGGCCTTGCGCTGCTCGACGGCATGGACGCTTTGCATGCAGCGGGGCTCGTGCCCGACGAAATCACAGTGATCGGCGGCGGTTCGCGCAGCGCGTACTGGACGCAAATGCTCGCCGATATCGCCGGCCGTCCGTTGACATTGCGCTCAGGCGGCGAGGTCGGCCCCGCGCTCGGCGCTGCGCGCCTCGCGCATCTGGCCGTCGAACCGTCTGCGTTACTCGAAGCGGTTTGTCCCACGCCTGAAGTGGTCGCGGTTCGCGAGCCGGATGCGACACGCCACGCGTGGTATCGCGACGAGCGTCGTCCCACTTTTCACGCGCTGTATCGCGCGCTCGAACCCGTGTTTGCGACCAGTCCCTAGCGGACCGGAAGACGCAGATCGATGGTCGCGGCCAGCGTAGCCGCGACGCGAAGAGGTAGTCCCTTTGTTGTCATTTGCCCGGTCGCGCGGTCTTCCCGCGCGTGCCATCTGATGCAGCATGAAACGATCATAACGAGGAGTGAGACATGAAATTCAAAACGCGCCGTTCCGTACTCGGTTCGCTCTTGTGTGGAGCGATGGTAGCCAGCCTGTCCGTTGTCGCGCCGCTAGCGCACGCGGGCAAGGACAACCCTGAAATCGGCTTCTGTATCGACGATCTGCGTGTCGAACGCTGGTCGCGCGATCGCGATTATTTTGTGGCAGCTGCACAGAAGCTCGGTGCCAAGGTATCGGTGCAATCCGCCGATGCAAGCGAAGAACGTCAGATTGCGCAGATCGAAAACCTGATCTCACGGGGTGTCGATGTGATCGTCATCGTGCCGTTCAATTCGAAAACATTAGGCAACGTAGTGGCCGAAGCGAAGAAAGCGGGCATCAAGGTCGTATCGTATGACCGACTGATTCTCGATGCCGATGTCGATGCGTACATCTCGTTCGATAACGAAAAGGTCGGAGAAATGCAGGCGCAGGGCGTATTCAACGCGCAACCGAAGGGCAATTACTTCCTGCTGGGCGGCGCGCCGACCGACAACAACGCGAAGATGTTGCGCGAAGGCCAGTTGAAGATCCTGAAGCCGGCCATCGATCGCGGCGACATCAAGGTCGTGGGTCAGCAGTGGGTGCCGGAGTGGAGCGCTTCGACGGCGCTTCGCATCACGGAAGATGCGCTTACCGCGAATAACAACAAGATCGATGCCATCGTCGCTTCGAACGACGGCACGGCTGGCGGCGCGATCCAGGCGCTGGCCGCGCAGAAGATGGCGGGCAAGGTGCCTGTGTCGGGCCAGGATGCGGACCTTGCCGCAGTGAAGCGCGTGATTGCCGGCACGCAGACCATGACGGTCTACAAACCGCTTAAGCTCATCGCAGGTGAAGCCGCAAAACTCGCGGTGGATCTGGCGAAGGGCACGAAGCCGGCCTTTAACTCGCAATACGACAACGGCAAGAAGAAGGTCGACACGGTGCTGCTGCAACCGACGCTTCTGACGAAGAGCAATGTCGATGTCGTCGTCAAGGATGGTTTCTACACCCAGTCGCAACTCGCGAGCCAATAAAACGTAAGACGTGCGTGGTCTTTTCCATCTTGCCGGTTAAAGGTGAAGGAGACCGCGCACTTTGCAGCGAGGCAGACGCGAATGGCACAACCCTTACTGACGATGCGCGGTATCGTCAAATCGTTTTCTGGCGTCAAGGCGCTGGACGGCATCGATCTTGCTGTGTCCCCGGGCGAATGTGTCGGACTGTGCGGTGAAAACGGCGCGGGAAAATCGACGCTGATGAAGGTGCTCTCGGGTGTGTATCCGCACGGCACGTGGGACGGCGAGATCCTCTGGGAAGGTCGACCGCTTAAAGCGGCAAACGTGCGTGACACGGAGCGCGCGGGCATCGTCATCATTCACCAGGAACTGATGCTCGTGCCGGAGCTTTCGGTGGCCGAGAACATCTTTCTCGGCAACGAGATCACGTTGCCCGGTGGCCGCATGAACTATGCGGCGATGTATCGTCGCGCCGATGAACTGCTGCGCGAACTCGATATCACAGGCATCAACGTCGCGCAGCCGGTGATGAACTACGGCGGCGGTCACCAGCAGCTGATCGAAATTGCCAAGGCGCTCAACAAGCGCGCCAGGCTGCTGATTCTTGACGAACCTTCGTCTTCGCTGACGGCATCGGAAACGCGCATTTTGCTTAACATCGTGCGCGACCTTAAGAAACGCGGCGTTGCGTGTGTGTACATCTCGCACAAGCTCGACGAAGTCGAAGCAGTGTGCGACACGATCTCCGTTATCCGCGACGGAAAACACGTTGCAACGGAACCGATGCGCGGGCTCACAACCGAACGCATCATCGCGATGATGGTGGGTCGCGAGATCAAGAATCTGTTCCCCCGCGAACCGCATGAAGTGGGCGATGTCATTTTCGAAGCGCGCAACGTCACGTGTTTCGACGTGACGAATCCACGCCGCAGGCGCGTCAACAATGTGTCGTTCGCGCTGCGGCGCGGCGAGATACTGGGTGTCGCCGGCCTGGTGGGAGCAGGGCGCACGGAGTTGATGCAGGCAGTGTTCGGCGCGTATCCCGGTACGAGCACGGCCTCCGTGATGCTCGAAGGCAAGCCGCTCAGAATTCGTGCGCCGATCGATGCCATTCAGGCCGGCATTGCGATGGTGCCTGAAGACCGCAAGCGTCACGGCATCGTTCCGCAGCTCGGCGTCGGGCACAACATCACGCTTGCGGTGTTGCAACGTTTCGCCAAAGGTGGCCGCATCGACGCGGCTGCTGAACTCGACACGATTCACACGGAGATACGCCGGCTGTCGATTCGTGCCGCGCATCCGATGCTGTCGATTTCGAGCCTCTCCGGCGGCAACCAGCAAAAAGCGGTGCTGACAAAGATGCTGCTGACCAACCCCAAGGTGCTGATTCTCGACGAGCCGACACGCGGCGTCGATGTCGGCGCCAAATACGAAATCTACAAGCTGATTTTTCAGCTGGCGCAGCGGGGCATGGCGATCGTGATGGTGTCGTCGGAATTGCCGGAAGTGCTTGGCATCAGCGACCGCGTGCTCGTGATCGGCGAAGGCGAGGTGCGCGGCGACTTCATCAACGATGGCCAGACGCTGACGCAGGAACACATCCTCACGGCCGCGCTGAACCCTGTGAATCCTTCCATGACCCAAACCGGAGCGAGTGCCGCATGACTCCCGACGTCACTTCCCACGGCCCAGGCGACGCAGGTTCGTCGGCCTCGTATGGCGGCGCGCAGCGCTTTCAGCAACTGTTCTCGCGCTACAAGATTCTTGCGCTGCTGCTTGCCGTCGCCGCAATCTGGATTTTCTTTTCGTTCCTGACGCACGGCGCTTTTGTCACACCGCGCAATCTGTCGAACCTGCTGCGACAGATGTCGATCACCGGCATGCTTGCATGCGGGATGGTGTTCGTCATCATCGCGGGCGAAATCGATCTGTCGGTGGGCTCGCTGCTCGGATTGCTCGGCGGCGTCGCGGCCATACTCGATGTGAACCATCACTGGCCGCTCGCTGTAACCGTGCCGGTGGTGATGCTGCTCGGCGTGCTGGTCGGCATGTTCAACGGCTGGTGGTCGACGTATCGACGTGTGCCGTCGTTTATCGTTGGCCTTGGTGGCATGCTTGCGTATCGTGGGATATTGCTTGGCGTGACGGGTGGCTCAACCGTCGCGCCGGTGTCCGATGGTCTCGTGTTTATCGGGCAGGGCTATCTGCCGCGAATTGCCGGGGATGCGCTTGCCGTCGTGCTGTTTGCGCTGCTTGCGTTGTTGACGGTGCGTCAGCGGCGTAACCGGCAGCGTTATGAACTGCCGGTTGTGCCTGTGTGGCAGGACGTCGCGAAGATCGTCGGTGCGGGCGCGATTCTTTTAGCGTTCGTCGCCACGCTGGACCGTTACGGCGGCATTCCAGTGCCGGTGTTGTTGCTGCTCGCGCTGCTGGCCATCTTCACGTGGATCGCGACGCAAACCGTTTTCGGCCGACGTATCTATGCGGTCGGCTCAAACCTGGAAGCGACGCGGCTTTCGGGCGTCAACACCGACCGCGTGAAGCTCGCGATCTTTGCGTTGATGGGGCTGATGTGCGCATTCGGCGGCATCGTCAACACGGCGCGGCTTGCGGCGGGTTCGCCGTCGGCGGGATCGATGGGCGAACTCGATGCGATCGCGGCATGCTTTATCGGCGGCACCTCGATGCGCGGTGGCTCGGGCACGGTGTATGGCGCGCTGATCGGCGCGCTCGTGATGGCGAGCCTCGATAACGGCATGTCAATGCTGGACGTCGACGCCTACTGGCAGATGATCGTCAAGGGCGGCATTCTCGTGCTGGCCGTGTGGATCGACGTGGTCTCGGGATCGAACCGTCGATAGCGCTATTTAACGAGGACGTCGGTCGCCAGATGGTCCGAAGGCACGGTGTCGATCAGGATCACGTCGCCGATGGAATTGTCGGTGCGTAGCGGCAGGATCGCCTGATACGCTGGCGAGCGGTACCACTGATGTGCATGCTCACGATCCGGGAAACGAATAATGATGAGGTCGCCGCGCCATGTTCCTTCGAGTCGCTCGTATGGACCGCCGTGCACCATGAAACGCCCGCCAAAAGGGGCGAGCGTCGCGTCGATGCGTTCAAGGTATTCGACGATGGGCGGTCCCATCGTGACTTCATGCAGATGCGCAACCGCGTAAGTAGACATGGTAATTCCTCGCTTCGTAGTCGGTGCAGGTGGCACCGGTATGAAGCGAGGATAGCGATACGCGTGTTGTGATTCGATTACCTGGGAGGTAATGGCCTGCCTCAGTTCCCCCGAAACACCTGGTCAAACAGCGACGGTGCAATACCACCGCGTGGGCCTTGCGCCGACCCCGTCCCCGACTGAGACGACATCGGCGTTGTCCCGCCCACAGCCTGCGTGGCTTCAGGCGTCGCCGTTTGCTGCGTCGGCTGCGTCGTCGTATCTGTCGAAACGCTCCGGGGATAAGTCGAATCCGACTGGTTCATCGGCGCGTTTTCCTGTGACTGTGCAGCCAGCGACCACACGGACGCCATAACCGCAGCTGCAACGAAAATAATAGCTTTCATGACGGCCTCACCAAGTTAAGTCGACATTTAATCGACTTAAGAATGGTAGGTCGCGAAATGGCGCAGCGCGGCAGCACTTTCCACAATAAACCGTTGCGCGGCGAGCAATCTGTGGGCTGTCTGCAGGGTGCGATAGCGCATCGCAAACCGCTCGAAAGGCCTTTGTCTTGCGCTGCACCGCGAAAGTGCTCAAGAGTCGGAAAAAACGGCCGATAACTGAAACGATGAGGCCGATGAGTTCGCCTCGCTACGCCGCCCAACCGATAACGTGACGAACCTCGCCCAAACGCCGCTTTCCGATCGCCTGCGCTCTCTGATCGACACTGTTCAGCACAACGAGCGCACGCTACGCCGCTTCCAGGACGTGGAACTGCACCTGATCGGCGCGCAGGACTTTCAGTATTTCCTCGACACGCTGTTCTCCCGTCTGCCGCGTGAATTCACGCTGACGAGCGTCCTGCTCTGGCTCGACGACCGCGCGCCGATGCTGCACGAACTGCTGTCGCCGGAAGCGCCTTACAGGCCTGCCAGCCACCAGCTGAAGACCGCGCGCCACATCGGCGAGGCGGGTGCGCAACTGTGTCAGGGCGACCGTCCGTGGCTCGGGACGGCGCGCGAAATGGGCGAGACAGCGCGCAACGCGTTCTTCGAAGGCCAGACGCCAGCCGCCAGCGCAATCGTGCTGCCGCTAACCAGCGCCGGCCGCGCGATGGGTTATCTGTGCCTCGGCAGCGACAACGCAGGCCGTTTCGCGGAAGGCATGGCAACCGACATCCTCGAACGCTTCGCGACAATCGTCAACGCAAGCCTCGACAACGTCGCGCACCGCGAGCGGCTCAAGCAGCTCGGCATGACGGATCCACTCACCGGTCTCGCGAACCGCCGCTATTTCGACGAGCGCCTGCGCGAGGAAACCATGCGCGCGGCGCGTTATGCGCTGCCGGTCGCCTGTCTTTTCATCGACATCGACGGCTTCAAGCAGATCAACGATACGCACGGCCATCCGACGGGCGACCGCGCGCTGGTGCTCGTGGCCGCCTGCGTGCGGCAACAGGTGCGACTGGGCGATACGCTCGCGCGTTACGGCGGGGAAGAGTTCGCCGCGTTGCTGCAGGGCGATCTGAAGGATGCGCTGGTCGTCGCTGAACGGGTGCGCCAGGCAGTATCGACGCTTGAACTGCTCGGTGAAGACGGCACACGCATCGGCTTGACGGTGTCGATCGGCGTATCGGCGCGCACCAGCAAACGCCGCGACGACGCGGCCACGCTTGGCAATACGCTGATCGACGAAGCCGACCGCGCGATGTACAAAGCCAAGCGCAACGGCCGCAATCGCGTGCAGGCGCTCACGAGTGACTCGCCAGACGGGCTTTAAGCTTTAGCCCCATCACGCATCCGGTGGCACGCCGAGCAGTTGCAGCGCGCCACTCGTCACCGACGAAAACACCGGGCCTGCCACGGTGCCGCCATAAAACGTACGTCCCGCCGGGTCGTCGATCATCACGGCGACGATCAGGCGTGGATCGCTCATCGGCGCCATGCCGACGAAGAGCGCACGATAGCGGTTCTTTGCGTAACTTGCGCCCACCTGCTTGCGCGCGGTGCCGGTCTTGCCGCCCACCCGATACCCTTCGATCGCCGCCGCGCGGCCTGTGCCGCCCGGGCCCGTCGCCATTTCCAGCATCGAGCGGATCGACGCCGCGGTAGCAGGCATCGTCACGCGATGACCTGTGCTCCGCGGCCTGGCGTCGACGCCGGTCTGGGCGTGATCGAGCAGCAGCGTCGCGGGATGCAACGTGCCGTCACCCGCATACGCGGTGTAGACCTGCGCGATCTGCAGCAGCGATGCCGACAGACCGTAGCCGTACGCCATCGTCGCCTGCTCGATAGGACGCCAGCGTTTGTAAGGTCGCACCTTGCCGGACGCGACGCCCGGAAACGTCAGTTCCGGCGCCTGGCCAAGCCCGTATTCCTGGTACTTCGTCCAGATCGTTTCCGCGGGCAGGTTGAGCGCGAGTTTCGCGAGCGCGATGTTGCTCGATTTCTGCACGGCCTCGGCCACGGTCATGCGGCCGTGATCCGACGTGTCGTGAATCACGTTCGGCCCGATCCGGTAACTGCCCGGTGTCGTATCGATGATGCTGTGCGGCCGTACCTTGCCTTCATCGATTGAGAGGGCGACCACAAGCGGTTTGATCGTCGAGCCCGGCTCGAACGTATCGACCACGGCGCGGTTGCGCAGTTGCCGCCCCGTCAGGCGCGCGCGATCGTTTGGGTCGAACGTGGGCCAGTTGGCGAGCGCGAGCACTTCGCCATTGCGCGCGTCGAGCACCACGACGCTGCCGGCTTCCGCGCTGTGTTTTTCAACGGCCGAGCGCAATTGCGCGTAGGCGAGCTGCTGGATGCGCCGGTCGATTGTCAGCTGGACCGTCGCGCCGTTCTGCGCGGGCACGAGCGGCCGCGTCTCGGACACCACGCGGCCCAGCCGGTCGCGGATCACTTCGCGCTCGCCAGGTTCGCCGCTCAACCATGCGTCGGCGGCGAGTTCGATGCCTTCCTGGCCTTTGTCCTCGATATCCGTGAAGCCGACCACGTGTGCTGCCGATTCGCCTTCCGGATAGAAGCGCTTCGTATCGGCGATCTGCGTGATGCCCGCGAGGCCGAGTTTGTCGATTTTTTCCGCAGTGTCGGCATCGACCTGGCGCTTGAGCAGCACGAACTGTTTGTCGGCTATGAGGCGACGCCGCAGTTCCGCGACCGGCACATCGAGCATTGTCGCGAGCGGTCCGAACGCGGCTTCGTGAATCAGCCGGGGTGTGGCCCAAATCTCGTAGGTCGCGAGACTCACGGCGAGCATCGCGCCATGCCGGTCGACGATGCGTCCGCGCGTGGCGTCGAGTTCGATCGTGCGCTGATAGCGCTTTTGCCCTTGCCCGATATAGAAGTCCTGATTCGCGACCTGGATCCAGAACGCGCGCCCGACCAGCGACGCAAACGCGGCAAAGATGAGCAGGACGACCAGCTTCGAGCGCCACATCGGCAGACGGGAGGCGAGGATCGGGTTCCTCGTGGCGCCCGCGTGCGGATCGCGGTGCGGTGGCGTGTTCTTCAGGTTCATGCCGCCGATTGTAATGAGATCGTAATCTCTATGCCAGCGCCATGCGGACGGTCCTTGATCACACAACGAGCCGGGCAGGGCTCTGCATCGAACATGGTGCCCGCGCGATACGGGAAACCGGAACGGCAGGTCCAGCCCTGATGCGAACCGGAAAAGAAAACGCCCGGCCGAAAATACTTTTAAAAACCCGGCCGGGCGGTTCGTTCTGTCAATGCGTCGTCCCCGACGCGGCGTGTTTCCGAGGCGCTGCCGATCTCCGGGCGCCTTCTTTTTTTGTTATTCCTGCAAGCGTCGAGTGATCAGGCCGGCAGCGAGAAGCTCGCGATTGCTTCACGCAATACGCCAACCTGGTCCTTCAGCGAGTGCGCCGCCGCTGCCGCCTGCTCGACCAGCGCCGCGTTCTGCTGCGTCACCTGGTCCATCTCACCGACTGCGCGGTTCACCTGCTCGATGCCCGCGCTCTGTTCGCGCGACGCATTGCTGATTTCCTCAAGAATCTCGTTCACGCGACGCACCGACTGCACGATCTCCGTCATCGTCGAGCCCGCATTCGCCACGAGCGATGCGCCTTCTTCCACCGTATCCGTCGATGTTTCGATCAGCGCCTTGATTTCCTTCGCGGCCGTGGCCGACCGTTGCGCGAGGCTGCGCACTTCGGAAGCGACGACAGCGAAGCCGCGTCCCTGTTCACCGGCACGCGCTGCTTCGACCGCCGCATTCAGCGCGAGGATGTTGGTCTGGAACGCGATGCCGTCGATCACGCCGATGATGTCGCCGATCTGCCGCGAGCTGGTGGTGATCTCGCCCATCGTACGCACGACATCGTCGACGACCTTGCTGCCGCGCGTCGCAACATCGGCCGCCTGGCCGGCGAGCTGCGCGGCCTGCAATGCGCTGTCGGCGTTGTGCTTCACGTTGGCCGTCATCTCGTCCATGCTCGACGCGGTCTGCACGAGCGCGGCGGCCTGTTCTTCGGTGCGTTGCGACAGATCGGTGTTGCCGGCGGCAATTTCCGTCGCGCCGACGTTGATGTTGTCCGTACCAAGCCGCACGCGCGAAACCGTATCGACGAGACCGCGCTGCATCGTGTGAAGCGCGAACAGCAGGCTGCTATGGTCGTTGTGGCTTAGCACCGGCACGGTCGTCGCGAGATCGCCATGCGCCATGCGCTGCGCTGCTTCGACTGCTACTTCGAGATCGCCGCCGAGCGTGCGGCGCACGCTGCGCAGCACCAGCATCATCACGACCGTCGCGACGCCGCCGAGCACGGCCGTGATCGCGAGCCAGCGCAGCAGGTTCGCGTAGAACGCCGACTGCACGTCGTCCATGTACATGCCCGTCACGATGATCCAGTCCCACGGTGCGAAGCGCAGCGCGTAGCTTGTCTTCGCGACGGGTTCCTGACTGCCGGGCTTGGCCCACAGATAGTCGACGAAACCGCCGTCGGCAGCGCTAGCTGTCTTCACGATATCGGTGAACAGGTGATTGCCCTTCGGATCAGCGAACTGTCCCAGGTTCTTGCCGACCATTTCCGGCTTGAACGGATGCATCAGCATCACGGGCTGCGAGTCGTTGATCGAAAGGTAGCCGTCCTTGCCGTAGCGCATGGCGGCAACCGTGGCGAGCGCCTGCTTTTTCGCTTCTTCTTCGGTAATCGTGTGTTGCTGCGCAAGCGTGTAGTAACGGTTGACGATGTTGTTGGCCTGCTGAACCAGGAAGGTCAGCTGGTCGCGCCGGTCAGCGATCATTGATTCACGGTTCTGCATCGCGCCGAATGCGCCGATCAGGATCAGACCGATCCAGAGGACGGCGATCATCGAGCCGAGTTTTTTATTGAGAGTCATCTTCTGCATGGTGTACGCGTTTTCCGTCGATCGAAGCAGGCTGAATTGAGAGGCTGGCAGACAGGCGATGCCACGAACGCGTTTACGGCATCGTGTGCTGTGCAGCACAGGAAGGGAAAACCCGTAATTGACAGACAAATAGGGGGATTTCGCCGAGTGATGGAATGCTGTTTTGCGCCGATCGTGACGTTAATCCGTGCGACTTCCGATTGAGTGCCGATAATCAGAATCTGATTTAATCGTTTGCGGCTTTATTCAGCTAATTTCGCCAGAATATGCCACATGACGCAAATGAAAATCGCACAATTTTCCCCGCAACTCCATCAATTGCCATAAGGCTCGCAGCCGGAAGACGGCGCCGTTTTATTTCGTTTATAGTCGCCACTTTCAGTTCGTAAGACACCGCTTTTATATCGCCTGAAGACGATCGATTGCGGCAGATAAAAACCGGGTGGGACGCGAGATTGACGGCCCATTCATTTCAAACCCGATTCCCTTTTGCACTGGAAAAACTCATGCGAGCCATTATTCTTGCTGCGGGACTCGGCCTGCGCCTCCAGCAGCCTCCCGAGGAGCAGTTTCCAAAATGCCTGCTGCGCTTTGACGGCGTTTCGCTGCTCGAACGGCATCTCCAGTTGCTGGACGCCGCCGGTGTCGACGACATCGTGCTCGCGCTGGGTTTCCGGCCCGAACGGGTACGCGACGAACTCGAACGGCTCGGCCGCGAGCCGTATCCCGAGATCGTGCTGAATCTGGATTACCAGCTTGGCAGCGTGCTCACTGTGCACACGGTCGCAGAAGCACTCACGCGCGGCGGCGACGTGCTGCTGATGGACGCCGACGTGCTCTACGACGAACGCATGCTTTCCGCGCTCGTGGCCGGCGAAAACGTCAACCGCATGCTGCTCGATCGCGGCTTCGAACCGGGCGACGAGCCCGTCAAGCTGTGTCTGAAAGATGGCGTGCCTGTCGAATTCCGCAAGCAGCTGGCCGTCGGCCTCGAGTACGACACGATCGGCGAATCGGTCGGCTTTTTCCGCTTCCACGAGGACACTGCGCGACGTTTTGCCGAAATCGTCGCGGGCTATATCGACACGGGTCGCTCGAACATGCCGCATGAAGAAGCGGTGCGCGATCTGCTGCTCGAAGGCAAGCACCCATTCGATATCGCGGACGTCACCGGCGCGCCGTGGATCGAAATCGATTTTCCCAACGATGTGGCGCGTGCCGGCAACGAAGTCCTGCCGCGCCTTCAGAGGACTGTAGGAGTCACACGATGAATGCAAGAGATCCGCTTTTCCTGACTGCTTCGCGCAGCGCCCGGTTGCGCCAGATGCTGGTCGGCAACGAACTCGAATTCCTGATGGAAGCGCACAACGGCCTGTCGGCGCGCATCGTGCGCGAAGCGGGCTTTCGCGGTATCTGGGCGTCGGGCCTCGCGATCTCCGCGCAATATGGCGTGCGCGACAACAACGAAGCCAGCTGGACGCAGGTCGTCGACACGCTCGAATTCATGGCCGACGCCAGCGATCTGCCGATCCTGCTCGACGGCGATACCGGCTACGGCAACTTCAACAACGTGCGGCGTCTGGTGCGCAAGCTGGAGCAACGCGGCGTAGCGGGCGTCTGTATTGAAGACAAGCAGTTCCCGAAAACGAACAGCTTCATCAATGGCGAGCGTCAGCCGCTCGCCGAAATGGATGAGTTCTGCGGCAAGATCAAGGCCGGCAAAGATTCGCAGACCGACGACGATTTCTCGATCGTCGCGCGCGTTGAAGCGCTGATCGCCGGCTGGGGCATGGACGAAGCGCTGCGTCGCGCGGAAGCGTACCGTCAGGCGGGCGCCGATGCGATCCTGATTCACAGCAAGCTGTCACGCCCCGACGAGATTCTCGAATTCGCACGCGAATGGGCGGGCCGCGGTCCGCTCGTGATCGTGCCGACCAAGTACTACAGCACGCCGACTGAAGTGTTCCGCAAGGCCGGCATCAGCACGGTGATCTGGGCGAACCATCTGATCCGCTCGGCAACCACGGCGATGCAGGCCGTCGCGAAAGAGATCTATACGAACGAAACGCTCGTCGACGTCGAAGACCGCATCGCGCCGGTCAACGAAATCTTCCGTCTGCAGGACGCCGACGAATACTCGGAAGCCGAAAAGCGCTACCTGTCGGCATCGCGCACGTCGGGCGCGGCGGTGGTGCTTGCCGCGAGCCGTGGCGCGGGCCTCGAAGCGGTGACGACCGATCGTCCGAAGGTGATGCTGCCGATCGCGGGCAAGCCGCTCTTGCGCTGGCTCGTCGACGCGTTCAAGAAGCAGGGCGTGAATGACATCACAGTGGTCGGCGGTTATCGCGCCGATGCGATCGATACGGCGGGCGTGAAGCTCGTCGTCAACGAGCGTCATGCGGAAACGGGTGAACTCGCATCGCTGGCCTGCGCGATCGATGGTCTGCAAACCGATACGGTGATCTCGTACGGCGACCTGCTGTTCCGCAGCTACATCCTGCGCGATCTCGTCGAAAGCGAAGCGGACTTCAGCGTCGTGGTCGATTCTTCGCTGACGCAAACGGAAAACAGCAGCGTGCGCGATTTCGCGTGGTGCTCGGCTGCCGACGATCGCGGTCTGTTCGGCAACAAGGTGGTGTTGACGCGCGTGTCCAGCGAACAGAAGGATGCGCAAAAGCCGGATGGCCGCTGGGTCGGTCTGCTGAACGTGCGCGGCGAAGGACGTGACCGCTTGAAGGCCGTCGTCGCGAAGCTGCGTGAGCAGAAGGACTTCGATTCGCTCGACATGCCGGCGCTGCTGAACGCGCTCGTCGAAGCGGGCGAACAGATCGAAGTGCAATACGTGCACGGCCACTGGCGCGGCGTGAACGACCTCGAAGATTTCCGTCGCGCGGGCGATTTTGCACATGAGCAGACGCCGTTTGCCGTGGGCGGCACGACCGGCAAGGAGGCTCGATGATCGAAGCCGCGCAGTTTGTCGAAGCGGCGCGTGAACGCGGCTTCGACTGGTACGCGGGCGTGCCGTGCTCGTATCTGACGCCGTTCATCAATTACGTGCTTCAGGATCCGTCGCTGCACTATGTGTCGGCGGCGAATGAGGGCGATGCGGTTGCACTGATCGCAGGCGTGACGCTCGGCGCACGCAACGGCCGGCGGGGCGTCACGATGATGCAGAACTCGGGCCTCGGTAATGCGGTGAGTCCGCTGACGTCGCTGACGTGGACGTTCAAACTGCCGCAACTGCTGATCGTGACGTGGCGCGGCCAGCCTGGTGTGCCCGACGAACCTCAGCACGCGCTGATGGGTCCGGTCACGCCGGCCATGCTCGACACGATGGAAATCCCGTGGGAAACGTTCCCCACTGAAGCGGATGCGATCGGTCCCGCGCTCGACCGCGCGATCGCACATATGGACGAAACCGGTCGTCCGTACGCGCTCGTGATGCAGAAGGGCAGCGTCGCGCCTTATGAACTGAAGCAGGGTGCGGCGCCTCTACGCCGTACGCTGGTCGAGGCGCGCTCGACGTCGACCGGCGCGCCGCAGGATGCGTTGCCGACGCGTCACGACGCATTGCAGCGCGTGATCGCGCACACGCCGGTCGAGTCGACCGTCGTACTCGCGTCGACGGGCTTTTGCGGCCGCGAACTCTACGCAATCGACGATCGTCCGAACCAGTTGTACATGGTCGGCTCGATGGGCTGCCTGACGCCGTTCGCGCTCGGTCTGGCGCTGACACGTCCGGACCTGAAAGTGGTCGCGCTCGATGGCGATGGCGCTGCGCTGATGCGCATGGGCGTCTTCGCGACGCTCGGCGCTTACGGTCCGTCCAACCTCACGCACGTGCTGCTCGACAATGGCGCGCACGATTCGACCGGCGGCCAGTCGACCGTTTCGCCGGCTGTGTCGTTTGCGGGCGTGGCGGCGGCGTGCGGCTATGCGTCGGCCGTCGAAGGCGACGATCTTTCGCTGATCGACGAGGTCCTGACGTCGGCGCCATCCGAAGACGGCACGCGTTTCGTGCGTGTGTCCATCAAGCGTGGCACGCCCGACGGCCTGCCGCGTCCTGTCATCACCCCGCCCGATGTGAAGACGCGTCTGATGCGCCACATCGGCACGGATCAAGGAGTGCGTTGATGCTGTTGCTCAATCCCGGCCCTGTCACGCTGACCGAACGCGTGCGTCAGAGTCTGCTCCAGACGGACCTGTGCCACCGCGAAAGCGAGTTCTTCGATCTGCAGGAAGAAGCGCGCACGCGTCTCGTCAATCTGTACGACCTCGATCCGGCGCAATGGCAGGCCGTGCTGATGACGGGTTCAGGCACGGCGGCCGTCGAAAGCATGATTGCCGCGCTCGTGCCGGACGACGGCAAGCTGCTGATCATCGAAAACGGCGTGTACGGCGAGCGGATCACACAGATCGCGAGCCAGTACCGCATCGCGCATGAAACGGTGAAGCACGACTGGATGCAGGCGCCGGATCTCGACCGCATCACCGCGTGTCTGGATGCCGACCGTGGTTTTACCCACGTCGCCGTGATCCATCATGAAACGACGACGGGCCGTCTGAACGATCTGGCCGCACTCGGCGCGGCGTGCCAGCAGCGCGGCATCCGTCTGCTGGTGGATGGCGTCAGCAGCTTCGCCGCCGAGGCGATCGACTTCGACAACGGCGGCATCGACGCCATCGCGGCGACGGCGAACAAATGCGTGCACGGTGTGCCGGGCGCGTCGTTCGTGATCGTGCGTCGTCCGGCGCTGGTGAACGCCGCCAGCCGCACGTTCTATCTCGACCTTGGGCGTCTCGCGAAGCTTCAGGATCAGCGCAACACGCCGTTCACGCCTTCGGTGCATGCGTATTACGCGCTCGTCGAAGCGCTGCGCGAACTCGAGGACGAAGGCGGCTGGACCGCACGCCACGCACGCTACGCGGCGCTCGCCGAGCAGGCGCGCGCCGGGCTGGCCGCGCTGGGGATCGAGAGCGCGGTGCCGCCGGAGCAGTCCTCGGTGGTTTTGCGCGCGTACAGGTTGCCCACGGGCATCACGTACCCGCAACTGCACGATGCGCTGAAGGCGCGTGGCTTCGTGATCTATGCCGGGCAAGGCGGCCTGTCGGCGGAACTGTTCCGTATCTCGACAATGGGCAACATCCACCCGGCCGATATCGACCGTCTGCTGCAAGGCTTCGCCGGGCTCGTACGCTGACTGGAAGGCGGTGACGAACCAGGGCAGGGCCGCAGCAGCCCGGGCGGCGGGTCAGCAAGGCGGCCCTCTGCCGGACTGTGGTCAGTCCGGCTCGATTACCGGGTCCTTGCTGGGTGGACCATCGGGATGCTGTGGTTCGTCGTTGTGTCCTGGGGAGGGCGGTGCGAGCGGGTCGCCTTCGGGATCGCGCGTCGGGTCCGCGAGCGGGTCGGGAACCGGAGTGGTCTGCATGTCATACGTCATACCTTACCTCGTGTGCGGGGTGCGTCCGCCGGTCGCGGCGGACGCACCGCCTGCTGATCGAGGGACATCCTATCTAGCGTAGGCCAAACGCCGCCGGGATGCAGACGTATCCGTGCGGCGACGCTCATTGACTCGCGTGACGGGCGGGCTTGCGCGTCATGTTCAATTGCCAGTAATGCTCCGGCGCGAATACGTCGTCGCAGCCATGCGGGCCGCAAGCCTTCAACTGGCTGGTGTACGCATTGACCGCTTCGCGCTTGGCCAGCGCCTGGCGCGCCGGATCGATGGTATACAGCGCAACCGGATACACGGGCGTCGCGACGATGCCGCGCCGCGCAAGCTCTTCGAGTCGCGCCTCCACCACGCCCGGCTGACGCCGGTGAATCGCTTCCTCATACCCGAACCACGACAGGTGCGCGAGCCGCGGCAGCACTTCGCAGCACGCATCGGAGACGAGTTCGTGATCGCTGTCAAAGAGGCCCAGCGGCATCAGCAGCGTATTGGCCGTCGATCCATAGATGATCTCTTCGAGCGCGGCGGCGAGCTTGCTGATCGACGGCGAGTCGAGGTACTGGCCGTCGCGAAACGGCATGCGCACAGGGATCGCGTCGAGCGCGGCAAGCGCGTTGTTGTCCTCGATCGTGCGGGCGTGGACCGCTTCGTGCGCGCCGGCGAATCCGGATAGCGCGTCCCATTCGGTATGCATCTCGCGTTCAGGCGGCGCGGCGAACACGGTACAGACGGCGGCATCGGGATGCGTCGCGAGCAGCGCGCCGCAACTGAATACGGCGTCGTCGAAATGCGGAGAAACGACAAAGAGGCGCGGACTGGTTTCGCTCATGGTCTCGTGAGTGACGCAGATCGCACGATGGACGGCGCGACGCGTGTTCCCGGCAGACGGTTCCGTCAGCTTAGACCGGAATGAGGACGCTTGTGTGACCACGTGCCGTATCTGCAAGCGGCGTGCCCGGGTGTCAAGCGGTGAGCGGCGAACTGTGGCGGGAGCGCGGCCCAGGACCGGCGCGGTGCGCCTCAGCAAACCCGTCCTACGCCAGCCCGAGCAGATCGTCCGGCGTATCCACGTCGCGCAGGATGCCCGGATCGTCGACGTCCAGCCGCGTGACGTCGTGTCGCCTGAAGAAGTCGCGCGCGCCCGTATCGCCATCGAGCGCGACCAGCGCATCGAAATGTTCCGCGCCGAATCCCACGGGATGCCCGCGCTCGCCTTTATAGAACGGCGCGACCAGCGTCGCGCCTTCATCGAGCTTTCGGGCCACCGCTTCGATTGTCGAGACCGCGATGCGCGGCATATCGGCCAACGATACGATCCAGCCTTCGGCATCGCGGCTCGCCTCGACCGCGGCCGCCAGGCTCGCGCCCATGCCGCGCTCGGCGTCGACCGAAAACACCACCTCGCAGCCTGCGTCGTTGAGCACGCGCGCAAGCGCGTCGGAACCCGGCCTGACGACGGCCAGCACGAGCGGCACGATCATCAGCAGTCGATGAGCGGCCTCATGCGCGACTGGCCGGCCGTCGGGCAGGTGCGCGAGCAGCTTGTTGCGAATGCCCTCCGGATCGAAGCGCGACCCGTAACCGGCGGCCAGCAGCACGCCAGTGGCGGACGAGGCATAACGCATGGACAGGACCGAGGGAAAGGAGATGTTCCGATTGTGCGGCGCAACGCGCCATCAGGCAAGCCGGGATCGCCGGGAATGCGCGCGGGGACACGCGCCGCCGATGCACCAAAAAAAAGCGCGGTCATGTCGCTCCGACACGACCGCGCACCAATGCGTTTCAGCGTCGTTTCATACGCGCTCTGCATTGCGCATGAAACGGCACTTCACGCTTGCGTGGAACCCGTTATCACCTTGTCGAGTGTAATCGGCAAATCGCGTATGCGCACGCCTGTCGCGTGAAAAACCGCATTCGCGATGGCCGCCGGCACACCTGTAATGCCGATTTCACCAATCCCTTTCGCGCCGAGCGAGTTGATATAAGGATCGACCTCGTCGATGAAGCTGATGTCGATCGCGTTGATATCGGCGTTCACCGGCACGTGGTACTCGGCGAGGTTCGCGTTGACGAAGCGTCCGTAGCGCGTGTCCAGGCTGGTTTTCTCTTCGAGCGCCGCGCCGATGCCCCAGACGATGCCGCCCATCAACTGGCTGTGCGCGGTCTTCGCGTTCAGGAGACGCCCGACGCCGTACACAGAGGTTATCCGCGCGACGCGAATCGTGCCGAGGTCCGCATCGACATGCACTTCCGTGAACACCGCGCCGAATGAGTGAAACGAGAACTTCTGCTTCTCGTCGCCGGGTTTGACGCTGGCATGCGCCTCGATGGGCTGGCCGCCCGCGCGGGCGAGGATCGCGCCGGCCGGATCGCGGCGCGACGCATCCTTCACGCTGATCACCCAGCCGTTTTCGACGGTGACCTCGTCGGGCGTTGCACCGTGGACGGGCGAAGCCGGGTCGGCAATCGCCATTGCCACCAGCTTGCCGCGCACCTGCGTCGCCGCATCGCGCACCGCAGGCGACACGCTCGCGACCGACTGCGAACCGCCCGACACTGGCGCCTGTGGCAGCGACGAATCGCCTAGCGCGAAGCGGATGGTATCGGGCGAAAACCCCATTGCGTCCGCGGCGACCTGGGTCATCACCGTGTAGGTGCCGGTGCCGAGATCCTGCGTGCCCGATGCGACCATCGCGGTGCCGTCCGGCAGAATCCGCGCGATCGCCGCGGCTGCGCTGCGGTTCGCCGGATAGGTGGCGGTCGCCATGCCGAGGCCGATCAGCGTGTTGCCGTTGCGCATCGAACGTGGGGCCGCCGTGCGGTGCGACCAGCCGGATTTCTCCGCGCCGATGCGGTAGCAGTCTCGCAGTGCCTTGCTCGACCACGGCTTGTGTTCCTGCGGATCTTCCTCCGCGTAGTTCTTCAGGCGCAGCGCGATCGGGTCCATCTTCAATGCCCACGCGAGCTCGTCCATCGCGGATTCGAGCGCGAACGAGCCGGTCGTTTCGCCAGGCGCGCGCATGAAGGTGGGCGTGCCGACGTTCAATGGCACGAGACGGTGCGTGGTGGCCTGATTCGGCACGGCGTACAACATACGCGTGACCATCGCGCAGGTTTCGGTCCAGTCTTCGATGACGGACGTATTTGCAAACGTGTCATGCCGCATGCCGGTGAGCGTGCCGTCGCTGCGCGCGGCGATCGTGAAGTGCTGCTCGGTCATCGGCCTGCCGCCGACGGGGCCGAACATCTGCGGTCTTTCCAGCGCGAGCCGGACGGGCCGGCCCGTCTGTTTCGCCGCCATCGCGCACAACGTGACGTGCGACCACGACGAGCCTTTGCAACCGAAGCCGCCACCGACGAACGGCGAGATCACGTGTACGTTGTCGGCGGCGATGCCGAACGTACTCGATACCGCGGTCTTCGTGCCGGAGACGCCTTGTGTCGAGTCGTACAGCGTGAGAGTCGGACCGTCCCAGATGGCCATCGTCGCGTGCGGTTCCATCGGATTGTGATGTTCCATCGGCGTCGTGTAGACCGCGTCGATGCGTGTCGTGCCGCTCGCAAGGCCCGCGTCGATGTCGCCGCGCTGCGTGTCGGTTTGTCGGCCCTGCGGTCGGTCAGGCGCGTGCGCGGTGGATTTCGCGCGTGTGAAATCGAGCGTGGCCTGCGTGGTCTGATATGTGATGTGCAACTGGCGGGCGGCGTCCGTGGCCTGTTCGAGCGTCTCCGCGACGACGACCGCAACCGGCTCATTGCTGTAGTGAACCTGGTTATCCTGCAGTAGCGACAGATGACGGCCTGCGGGCGGCGTGAGCGGCGCGCGTCCGCCGTCGGGCAGCTTCATTGCATTCTGGTACGTCATCACGAGTATCACGCCAGGCATGGCCTGCGCACGTGCAACGTCGATCGAAGCGATGCTGCCGCGCGCAATCGTGCTCGTCACCAGTACCGCATGCGCGAGTCTCGCAGCAGGAAACTCGGCGGCGTAGCGCGCTTCGCCCGTGACTTTCAGCAGACCGTCGGTGCGGTCGAGCGGGTGGCCGATCATGTTCATGCGACACCTCCCTGCTGACCGGCAGCCTGTTTGAGCGCGCGAACAATGGACCGTTGCGCGAGCTGTACCTTGAACGCGTTGTCACGTTGCGGTCGCGCGCCGCGTAACGCAGCCGCTGCGGCGGACTGCAGGTTCGCGTCGCTCAACGTTTGTCCTGCGAGCATCTGCTCGGCGACGTTCGCGCGCCACGGTTTGTGTGCGACGCCACCTAGCGCGATACGCACGCTCTTCACGGTGTTGCCGTCGAGCTGCAGTGCGGCGGCCACTGAAACCAGCGCGAATGCGTAGCTCGCGCGATCGCGTACCTTGAGATAGTGCGCGTGATCGCTGAACATCGGCGGCGGCAGATCGACGGACGTAATCAGTTCGCCTGGCTGTAACGTCGTATCGAGATCGGGACGATCGCCGGGTAAGCGATGAAAATCGCCGAACGCGATCGTCCGTTCACCGCGCGGACCGCTCACGCGTACAACGGCATCGAGCGCCGCGAGCGCGACGCTCATATCCGAAGGATTCACCGCGATGCACTGCGCGCTTGCACCGAGAATCGCGTGCATGCGCGTATGACCATCGATCGCCGCGCAGCCGCTGCCCGGTTCCCGTTTGTTGCATTGAACGAAGGCGGGATCGTAGAAGTAATAGCAACGCGTGCGCTGCATCAGATTGCCGCCGACAGTCGCCATATTGCGCAGTTGCGCCGATGCACCGGCGAGTAACGCCTGAGTCAGCAGCGGATAACGTTGACGCACATACGTGTGATTCGCTGCATCGCTGTTACGTACCAGTGCGCCAATGCGCAGGCCGCCATCGGGCAGCGGATCGATCGTGTCGAGTCCGCGTATATGGGTTATATCGACGAGCCTGACCGGTCGCGCGACGCCACCTTTCATGAGGTCGAGCAGGTTCGTACCGCCGCCGATGAATGCCGTTCCATGCTGTTGCGCTGCGCGGACCGCGCTGGCCACATCGCTGGCGCGTTCGTAGGAGATCGCTTCCATGACGGGTCTCCTCAGGTCTGACCGTCGTTCACCGCGCGCACCGCCGCGACGATGTTCGGATAGGCGCCACAGCGGCACAGATTGCCGCTCATGCGCTCACGAATCTCTTCATCTGAAAGGTGTGGCGGCCGGAAACGCACGTCCCCAGTGACCGCGCTTGCAGTGCCGGCCTTGAATTCATCGAGTAACGCAGTCGCGGAACACAGTTGCCCCGGTGTGCAGTAGCCGCACTGGAATGCATCGTGTTTGACGAACGCCTGCTGGATCGGACTCAACGCGTTGTTGCGCGCGAGTCCTTCGATGGTCGTGATCGCTTCGCCTTCATGCATCACTGCAAGCGTGAGACACGAGTTGATGCGACGTCCTTCGACAAGCACCGTGCACGCACCGCATTGCCCTCGATCACAGCCTTTCTTGGTGCCCATCAGGCCCGCGTATTCACGCAGCGCGTCGAGCAACGTTACGCGTGGTTCGAGATGCAGCGTGTAGTCGCGGCCATTGATGCCAAGTGTGACAGGGCGCGCGGGAACAGGCGTGCGTGCAACTGGCGGCGGCGCAGCGGGTTGCTGCTGGGCGCGCAGTTGCGGCGCGGCGCCGACTGTCGCGGCAGCGGCGGCCGATTGCAGAAAGCGGCGCCGCGATGTGTTCGGCAGGGGCGCTGAAACGGTGGATGAGTCGCTCGGTCCCGTATCGGGATTCTGACGTTCTGGGTGACTGGACATGACGTTCTGCCTGCTCCTTGAAAGGTCGGTGCAGCGTCGCGACACAGCGTGTTC
The DNA here is from genome assembly GCF_050436565.1 of Paraburkholderia sp. GAS42. Classification (NCBI taxonomy): domain Bacteria; kingdom Pseudomonadati; phylum Pseudomonadota; class Betaproteobacteria; order Burkholderiales; family Burkholderiaceae; genus Paraburkholderia; species Paraburkholderia sp. GAS42. The sequence continues at coordinate 390,458 of NZ_JBNDML010000002.1, forward strand.
CTGCACCGGGGGACATCGGTTCATTCAGCAATTTCGATGCCACTGGCGAGTGGCGCACAACACACAAAGGCGCGCGTACCGGCAAGGAAAACGTCGGGAAAAAATGGCAACGGAGCGCGTCAACGCTGCACGTTGCGCTTGATGATCGATGAAGTAAAGAGCGTCGCGCGAGGCTTTCTGGATGAAAGCGGAGTGACACATCGATGCGTCGATTTTCGTGATCGTTGCGCTCGCATCTATTTTTTACGGCTGCATCGTAGCCGTATCGAACAGCGTTGCGGCGGACGCACGGTCGGCGGATCGAACTGTTTGCAAGGACGCCTTGCGCTGCACGACAACGCATGCCCGTCGCAGCGTTTGCGCCTTCATCACAACGGCTTCGTCCGACCGGAACAGGGTAGTGAGGTCGATCTGATGTCATGTTGTACGACATCCCATAATTAAAATGCTGCTCGCGGGACCTTTCCGACATCCATTGTCAGGAAAGGCTCAACATCTATAGGTGTAAATGCCTAATTGAAATTCGCCGGGTCATCGCTGATAGTACGTTGTCGTACAACAAGGCGGTGTTCCGACAAGTTGTCGGTTCACCGGCGCACCTGTCAGCCATTAGAAGAACTCCCGTGCTCGATCCAGTCTCTCGCACGCTGGCTCAAGCCAGCGCTGTCGCGGCGCTCCACGCGTCGCAGGGCCGCGCATTCTGGAGTGTCGCCGGGGCACGCGCCTGTGTCGCGGCTCAATGGCCCGCAGCGCTGTAAAGGAAGGTTATGAAGAAGATTGCACTTAGTGGAGCCGGCGGCCAGCTCGGCTCGGTCGTACGGAAAGCGTTGCTCGCGCGCGACATTCCGCTGCGCTCAGCCGCGGGTTCCCGCCCGCTGACACCGCTCGTGGACGGAGAAGATGTGATGCATGGCGACCTGCGCGATCCCGCGGTCGTCGATCGCCTGCTGGAAGGCGTGGATGTGCTCATTCACTTCGCGGGCACGAGCGTGGAACGTCCGCTGCCCGAAATCATTGAAAACAACCTGCGCGGGCTGGTCGAGGTGTACGAAGGCGCCCGTCGGCACGGCGTGCGGCGTGTGGTGTTCGCGAGCTCGAACCACGCGATCGGGATGTACCCGGTCACCGAACATCTCAGCCTCGACTGCGCGTTGCGTCCGGATGGCTTCTACGGCCTGAGCAAGGTGTGGGGCGAATCACTGGCAAGGATGTACTGGGACAAGCACGGCATCGAAAGTGTCTGCGTGCGCATCGGCAGTTGCCTCGAGCGGCCGACCGAGCCGCGGCATCTGAGCACCTGGTTCGGCCACGAGGACCTGATGCATTTTCTCGACCGATGTATCGAGGCCGAGGATGTCGGGTTCACGGTCATCTGGGGCGTCTCGGCCAACAAGCGCAGCTGGTGGGATAACCGTGGCGCCGAACACCTGGGTTACCAGCCGCAGCAGGACGCCGAGGTATACGCCGCGGAAATACTGGCCGCGCCGAACCCGCTCGACGCCCTGGGTCAGCGCTATCAGGGCGGCAGCTTCGTCGGCCTGGATTATTCGCGCGACGACATCGACGCAGACGCGTCGGGCGCTGCTGCCGGTCGGTCGACTTGACCGCGCCGGGCAAGAACCTGCTGGCTTGTCCATCCGCTGGGCGAGCCCGTTGTACGGATGAAGAGCGGCGATGGGGGCCTCGCAGAATGGAACGCTTTGCGGGCGCCACAGAAGGCAAAAAGATTTTTACAGAGGAGTCTAAATGAAAAAAGCAATTGCAACCTCGGCCCTTGGTCTGGTCGCGCTGGGCGCACACGCGCAGAGCAGCGTGACGCTGTACGGGATTGTCGACGCGGGCATCGGGTATCAGAGCAGCCAGACGTCGCTCGGTTCGACAACCGGCGGCCACTCGGTCGTCAAGATGATCAACGGCGTGTGGGCGGGTAGCCGGTTCGGCCTGAAGGGGAGTGAAGATCTGGGCGGCGGCACGAAAACGATCTTCCAGCTCGAAGAGGGCTTTAACAGCGCCAACGGTGCACAGTCGGTCCCGGGCCTCGCGTTCAATCGCCAGGCTTACGTGGGCGTGACCAATTCCTCGTACGGCACACTGACCGCAGGTCGTCAGTACACGTCGTACTACACGTTGCTTTCGCCATACAGCCCGACTACGTGGCTCACTGGCGCCTACGGCGCGCACCCGGGCGATATCGATTCGCTCGATACGCTGTACCGCGCAAACAACTCGGTGGTGTATACGTCGCCGAGCATGTACGGCCTGACGGTGAGCGGGTCTTATTCGATCGGCGGCGTGCCGGGCAGCTTCAATGCCGGCTCGACATGGAGCGCGGCGGCGCAGTACCTGAACGGTCCGGTCGGTATCGCGGCGGGCTTCCAGCGCATCAATAACTCGACGCCTGGCGGCGGTGCGTGGGGCCCTGATTCGACGACATCGAACGCAGGCGCCCAGGCGGCCGTGTCCGGCGTCAACAACGGATATCAGACGGCGCAGGCGCAGCAACGCGTAGCGGTGACGGGTGGTTACGCGTTCACCAAGCAGTGGGACGTCTCGTTCTCGTATTCGAACGTGCAGTACATCCCGGGCACCAACTCGAAGTTCCACGACCAGGCGACCTTCAACACGGGCGGCGCGGTGCTGCACTTCAAGCCGATTACGACGCTGGATCTGGCTGCTGGCTATAGCTACACGCGTGCAACCGAATCGAATGGCATCTCGAGCGCGGCGAGTTATCAGCAGTTCAATCTTTCGCAGTTCTACAGCCTGTCCAAGCGCACCGGGCTGTACGCGCTGGAGGCCTACACGCGTGCGAATGGCCAGACGCTGGGAACGAAGGGCGCGGGCAACATCATCAATGCTACCGCGGTTATCGGCGACGGCCAGAACGGTGCTCCGTCTTCGTCACGCAGCATGTTTGCTGCTGGCGTAGGCATCATTACCAAGTTCTGATCGCGTAGCTGGCTGGCGGCGTCCATGGACGCCGCCACGCATCACATGGCTCGTCCGCTGTAACCCGACGGGCATCTGAAGTCAGTTTCCTGCTGGCTTCAATGGTGTGGGGCGAAGAATTGTCTTCGCCCCACGCTTCCTCCTGATTTGCGCCTCCGCCGACCGTTACGTTGTGCATCGTGTTCAGCGCGACTTCTTTGTTATATGTCGTCGTACATCTAGGCCAACAAGCGAGCTGGTCTGGTTCGGGAAGCCGGTTGTCTCTGCCTGAATATCCTCGAATACGGGCGCGTCAGGTTGCGACGAACATCGGTTATGTTGTAGGATGACCGATATCAAGAGCCTTTATCCAGGAAAAGCAAAATGTCTATTACCGGCGAAATGCTGATTGGCCGCGATGCCGTGCGCGGCGACGAAAAACCTTTGCGTGCGTTTAATCCCGCCACCGGTTCCGAGATCGCCGAGCCGGTCTTCGGCACGGGTACGGTCGCGAATGTGGCGCGCGCGTGCGAACTGGCTCAAAAGGCGTTCGATCCTTACCGCCAGCTGTCGCTCGCAGTGCGTGCCGAGTTTCTCGAACGCATCGCCGACGGCATCACCGCGCTAGGTGACGCACTGATCCAGCGCGCGCACGAAGAGTCGGGCCTGCCGAAAGCGCGCCTCGAAGGCGAGCGTGGCCGCACGACCGGACAGCTCAAGCTGTTTGCGCAAGTCGTACGCGCGGGTCAATGGCTCGCCGCGACGCTTGATTCGCCGCTGCCGGAGCGCAAGCCGTTGCCGCGCTCCGATCTGCGGATGCAGAAAATTCCGCTGGGCCCGGTCGCCGTGTTCGGTGCCAGCAATTTCCCGCTCGCATTTTCGGTGGCGGGTGGCGATACCGCTGCGGCGCTGGCGGCCGGCTGCCCGGTAGTGGTGAAGGCGCATCGCGCGCACCTTGGCACATCGGAGATGGTCGGGCGTGTGATTCAGCGCGTCGCGCAGGAAATGGATTTGCCTGAGGGCGTTTTCTCGATGATCGTCGGCGCCGGGAATTCGGTTGGCGAAGCGCTGGTCGCGCATCCCGCAATCAAGGCGGTGGGCTTCACAGGTTCGCGTGCCGGCGGTACTTCGCTGATGCGGGTCGCGGCTGCCCGTGCTGAACCGATTCCGGTTTACGCCGAGATGAGCAGCATCAATCCGGTTTTCCTGTTGCCAGACGCGCTTTCGGCGCGTGGCGAAAGCATCGCACGCGGCTTTGTCGACTCGCTCGTGCTTGGCGCGGGACAGTTCTGCACCAACCCGGGCCTCGCGATTGCCGTCGATAGCGACGCGCTCAAGGGTTTCGTTGCAACGGCGTCCGAAGCACTGAACCTGAAGCCTGCCCAGACCATGCTCACGGCCGGCATTCATGCTGCGTACGAGCAAGGCGAAGGCAAGCTGGCGGCGATCAAGGGCGTGGAGGCCGTAGCGCACGGCGTCGGCGCCACGGGCCCGACGCAGGCGTGCGCGGCACTGTTCGTGACCGACGCGCAAACGTTCCTGGCAACGCCCGAACTGGAAGACGAAGTCTTCGGCCCCGCGTCGACGATCGTGCGTTGCCGGGACGAGCAGGAAATGCTGGCAGTTGCCGAGCACTTTGCCGGCCAGCTCACGGCCACCGTGCAGATGGACAGCGGCGACCTGACGACGGCGAAAAAGCTGGTTCCGATCCTCGAGCGCAAGGCAGGGCGGATTCTGATCAACGGTTTCCCGACGGGCGTCGAGGTATCGCATGCGATGGTGCATGGCGGCCCGTTCCCGGCCACGTCGGATAGCCGGGTGACGTCGGTCGGTACGACGTCGATCGAGCGCTTCCTGCGTCCGGTGTGCTATCAGGATTTCCCGGCCGGTCTGCTGCCTGAGGCGCTCGCGGATAGCAACCCGCTGGACCTGTGGCGTCGTCGCGATGGCGAAATTACGCGCAGCTAAACGGGTCACCAGGTTAGCTGGATAAAAAAATGGCCGGGAATGTATTCCCGGCCATTTTTCCTTTTAGCGTCCGCTGTTCAATCAGTCGTTCAAATCAGCTGTTCGCTTCAGTTGCTTCGTTGGCGCGCCTCAGCCGCTCGCGGCTGTTGGACAGGTGCATGCGCATGGCTGCGCGCGCGCCTTCCGCGTCGTGCCGCGTGATGGCTTCAAGGATGCTTTCGTGCTCGAGGTTCACGAGCGACAGGTAAGCGTCCGGTTCTGCGCGCGCGATTCCTGCCGAATCGAGCCGGTTCCGCGGAATGAGCGCGCTGCCCATCTGCGTGAGGATGTCGACGAAGTACCGGTTGCCGGTCGCGCGCGCCACCGAGATATGGAACTGGAGATCCGCGTCGACACTGTCGCACCCGTTGTGGCGCGTCGCTTCTATCGCATCGAGCGCTGTGCGCATGTGCGCGAGGTCGTCAGGCGTCGCCCGTTGAGCCGCGAGACCCGCGCATTCCGTTTCGAGGCTGATACGCAGTTCAAGTATCGACAGCACGTCGCGCAGGGTGGTGGCCGGCACCATATCGATACCCAGCTTCTCGCGCGGCGGCTCCAGTACGAAGCTGCCGATGCCGTGCCGTGTCTCGATGATCTTGCCCGCCTGCAGGCGCGAAATGGCCTCACGAATGACGGTGCGGCTCACGCTCAGGGTGACCATCAGTTGCGATTCGGTCGGCAGCTTGTCGCCGGGCTTCAGCGCGTTGGACGCAATCTGCCCGGTGACGTAATTGACGACAAACTCGGCGAGATTGCGGGCGCGTCGTGGCGGTGCCGCGGAAGCCAGTGGTGTTGCCATCGGAAACGCCCTCGAATCAAATAATTGCAGTTATATGCTGCAATTGATTATACCGTCGTCTGACGACTGTTCATACAAGCGGGCGATCATTTCCAGCATCGCCGCGTGGCACGACATTCAGGTGCCGTTCGGGGCGCCGAACGGGGCCGCCCCGCCTGTTTTTCCCGATAGTCGCGGAGGTACGATAACTGCGCGACCGATTACCGCTGGCGCAGTTCGACCCGTTTGATGTCTTTCACGATCACGAGGTAACTGAACACGGTGAGCAAGGCATTCAGCCCCACGAAAACCAGCGCGCCATTGAACGATCCCGTCTTCGCAACGAGATAGCCGATCACGATCGGTGTCACGATGCCGGCCACGTTGCCGAACATGTTGAAGATGCCGCCCGAAAGACCGAGCGCCTCCTTCGGCGACGTATCCGCGACGACAGCCCAGCCAAGTGCTCCGAGACCTTTGCCGAAGAACGCAAGCGACATGAGCGCGACGACGACCCAGTCCGTCGTGACGTAGTTGCAGCCGATGATGCAGACCGACAGCAGCATGCCGCCGACAATCGGCGCCTTGCGCGCAAGCGTCAGCGAATGGCCGCGCCGGATCATGGAATCGGACAGGAAGCCGCCGAGTACGCCACCCGAGAATCCACAGATAGCGGGCAGCGATGCCACCAGACCTGCCTGCAGAATCGTCATGCCGCGCGCCTGCACGAGATAGATCGGAAACCAGGTCAGGAAGAAGTAGGTCAGCACGTTAATGCAGTACTGGGCGAGATAGACGCCGAGCAGCATGCGATTGGTCAGCAACTGGCGCACAAGGAACCAGCCCCCGGCACTCGCGATGTCCTGGGTTTGGGCTTTCCTGTGCCCGTTCACCACGCCGCCGCCCTGCTCGATGTGGTCCAGTTCCGCGCGCGAGACGCGTGGGTGGTCGGCGGGGTTCTTCATCACCTTCAGCCAGGTGAGGGCAAGCAGAAGCCCGGCCACGCCCATCACGACGTAGACCGCGTGCCAGCCGAATGCATGCGTGAGCCACGCCATCAGCGGCGTGAAAATAACCGCCGCGAAGTATTGGGCCGAATTGAAAATGGCCGACGCCGCGCCGCGCTCGGTCGTCGGGAACCAGCTGGCAACGACCTTGGCGTTGGCCGGAAACGCCGGCGATTCCGCAGCGCCCATCGCGAAGCGCAACACAAACAGCGCCGTGACGGCAGCCGCGGCGCTTCCCAGCAAACCGATCGAGCTTTGCAACAGCGTAAACAGCGACCACAGGAAGATACTCGCCGCGTAGACGCGCCGCGCGCCGAACCGGTCGAGCAGCCAGCCGGCCGGCAGTTGCGACAGAACGTATGCCCAGCTGAATGCGGAGAAGATGTATCCCATCCTGATCGCATCGAAGCCGAACTCGGTACGCATCGCCGACCCGGTCACCGAGAGCGTGGCCCGGTCCGCGTAATTGAACGTCGTGATAAGAAAGATCAACAACAGAATCGCATAGCGGACTTTCGTGCGTTTCGCGACGTGAGCGGAGCTCGCGGTGCGGCTCATTTCCATGATCGTCTCCTGAATTTTCAGGCGGGGGTAGAGGCTCCCCAGCTTCGATGCCGTGGCAACCGGCAGTGGCCCGGCACTTCCTGCAATGCGGTGCGCCGTGACGTGACCGGGCACTTAAAAAGACGCCCGGCGACGCTCGCGTCCCGGGCGTTCCAGTCTGCGCCCCGGGGTGCGCATACGCGCGCCCGGCGGCGAGGCGCTTACTGTGCGCCGAGCTTCTTGATGAGCGCGTCGAGCTGGCTCATTTCGTCGTCGGTCAGGTCGGTCAGCGGGGCGCGCACGGGACCTGCGCTATGGCCCACCAGCTTCGCGCCGGCCTTCACGATGCTGACCGCGTAACCCGCGCGGCGGTTGCGGATCGCCAGATACGGCAGGAAGAATTCGTCGATCAGCTTGCCCACCGTTGCGTGGTCGTCAGCGGCAATCGCGCGGTAGAAGTTCATCGCCGTCTTCGGGATGAAGTTGAACACCGCCGACGAATACACCGGTACGCCCAGCGCCTTGTACGCTGCGGCATAGACTTCCGCGGTCGGCAGGCCGCCCAGATACGAGAAGCGGTCGCCCAGACGGCGACGGATCGTCACCATGTTTTCGATCTCGCCCACACCGTCCTTGAAGCCGATCAGGTTGGGGCAGCGGTCGGCCAGACGCTCCAGCATGTCGGCGTTCAGCTTCGAATTCGCGCGGTTATAGATGATCACGCCCATGTTCGGCACGGACTTGCAGACCTCTTCGGCGTGCGCGGCGATGCCTTCCTGGCACGCTTCGGTCAGGTAGTGGGGCATCAGCAGGATGCCGTTCGCGCCGTGACGCTCCGCTTCCTGTGCGTACGCAATCGCAACACGCGTCGGGCCGCCGGCACCGGCGAGGATCGGCACCTTGCCCTTGCAGACTTCCGTGGCCGTACGGACGACGTTCGAATAGTCGTTGTGTGTCAGCGAAAAGAATTCGCCCGTGCCGCCGGCGACGAACAGCGCCGAAGCGCCGTACGGAGCGAGCCATTCGAGGCGCTCGGCATAGGTGTCGGCGCGAAACTCGCGTTGTTCGTCAAAGTCGGTAACGGGGAAGGACAAAAGGCCTTGCGAAACGATCTGCTTCAGTTCCTGCGGTGTTGTCATGGTGAATATCCTGGGCTTCAGTTCGGGTACAGAGAGTTCTTATACGTCATCGTACAACAACAAATCGGGCACTTCAACTGTGATTTGGCGGCATAATGAAGGGTATAGGGTTTATACGGAACACCCCGTCAGCATCGTATGTTGTAGGATGACGTATGAATTGTTGGTGTAGCAGGCGCGAAAGGCGCCATAAGGATCGATGCAATGGAACTGTCTCCGCTCTACATTCGCGTTCACCCCAATGACAACGTCGCGATCGTCGTCAACGACGGCGGCCTGGGTGAGGGCGCAGTATTTCCCGATGGCCTTGTGCTGCGCGAGCGCGTGCCACAAGGACACAAGGTCGCGCTTGCCGATCTTTCGGAAGGCGACGAAGTGATTCGCTATAACGTGGTGATCGGCTATGCACTCAAGTCCCTGCCGAAGGGAAGCTGGATCAACGAACACGTGATCCGGATGCCGAGCCCGCCCGGACTCGAAGATCTGCCGATCGCGACCATCAAGGCGCCGGACATGCCGCCGCTCGAGGGCTACACGTTCGAGGGCTACCGCAACGCTGACGGCTCGGTCGGCTCACGCAACATTCTCGCCATCACCACGACCGTTCAGTGCGTGGCCGACGTGGTTCAGCACGCGGTGACGCGAATCAAGGCCGAGCTGCTGCCGAAGTATCCCAACGTCGACGATGTCGTCGGCCTTGGGCACACCTATGGTTGCGGCGTGGCAATCGATGCCCCCGACGCGTTGGTGCCGATCCGTACTGTGCGCAACATCAGCCTGAATCCGAATTTCGGCGGCGAGGTGATGATGGTCAGCCTCGGCTGCGAGAAGCTGCAGCCAGAGCGCCTGATGCCGCCGGGCACGATTCCCATTGCCGCGGCCGCCAACGTTGCGGAAGTCGCCGACATCGGCGACCTCGAGTCGGACTCGAATGGCGATGTCGTCGTGCTTCAGGACGACGCACACGTTGGCTTCCAGTCGATGATCGACTCGATCATGAAAACGGCCGAAGGCCATCTGAAGCGGCTGAACAATCGCCGCCGCGAGACATGCCCGGCATCCGACCTGGTGATCGGCGTGCAATGCGGTGGCAGCGACGCATTCTCGGGGCTGACGGCCAACCCTGCGGTTGGCTTCGCGACCGACCTGCTGGTGCGCGCCGGTGCGACGGTCATGTTCTCCGAGGTCACCGAAGTGCGCGACGGTGTCGACCAGTTGACGGCACGCGCGGCAAACGCCGACGTGGCGGCGGCGATCATCCGCGAGATGCAGTGGTACGACGATTATCTGAAGCGCGGCGGCGCCGACCGTAGCGCCAACACGACGCCGGGCAACAAGAAGGGCGGCCTGTCGAACATCGTTGAAAAGGCGATGGGTTCGATTATCAAGTCGGGCAACTCGGCCATCTCGGGCGTGTTATCGCCGGGCGAAAAGGTCAAGCAGAAAGGCCTGATCTACGCGGCGACGCCGGCTAGCGATTTCATCTGCGGCACGCTGCAACTGGCCGCGGGCATCAACCTTCACGTGTTCACGACCGGCCGCGGCACGCCGTACAGCCTCGCGGAAGTGCCGGTGATCAAGGTCGCGACGCGCTCGGATCTCGCACGCCGCTGGCATGACCTGATGGACATCAACGCCGGCACCATTGCAACCGGCGCCGCGACCATCGAAGACGTGGGTTGGGAGTTGTTCCGCCTGATGCTCGACGTGGCAAGCGGGCGCAAGCAAACCTGCGCGGAGAAGCTTGGGCTTCACAACGCGTTGACGCTGTTCAATCCGGCGCCGGTGACCTGAGCGTGGTGCCGGTCAGTCGTTAATCAAAAATAACCCGTCCAGAAACCCAGCTACGAGTTCATGACTAAAAAAACAATCCTGAGCGCTATCGCCGGCGCGCTGATCGGCGTCACCGTTTCTGGCGCCAGCCACGCTGCAACTTACGCGTATGTATCGAACGCCGATAGCGAAGATATTTCGGTGTTCAGTCTCAACCGGTCGACCGGGGCGCTCGACGCAGTTGAGACGGTTCACGTCGGCGGGACCGCAATGCCGATGGCAGTCTCTCCGGATCACCACCGCCTGTACGTCGGTCTGCGGTCGAAGCCGTACCGGGTGGTGAGCTTCGCGATCAACCCGATCGATGGCCGCCTGATTCAGCTGGGCACTTCGCCGCTGGCCGAAAGCATGGCGTATCTGTCCACTGACGCAACGGGCCGCTATCTGTTTTCTGCTTCGTACGGCGGCAATCTTCTGGCGGTCAACCCCATCGCTGCCGATGGCGTGGCGGGCGAGGTCCAGCAGACTGTCAGCACTGGGCCGATGGCCCATGCCATCCGCAATGCGCCGGATAACCGCTATGTGTTCGCGTCCGTGCTCGGTTCCGATGCGTGGCTGCGCCTGAAGTTCGACGCATCGAACGGTCATCTGACGCCGGATGCCGCGCCCGCGTACGCGCTGCCGGAAAAATCAGGCCCGCGCCACTTCGTATTCTCGGCGGACCATCGCTTTACTTACCTGATCGATGAACTTGACGGCAAGCTTCATGTGCTTGCCTTCGACGGTACCCGCGACACCGTCAAGCCGATTCAGACCGTCTCGATTCTGCCGCCTGATTTCAAGGGCGACAAACCGTGGGGCGCGGATCTCCATCTGACACCGGATGGCCGCTTCCTGTATGCATCGGAGCGCACGTCGAGCACGCTGGCGGCTTATCGCGTCGATCCGGCGTCGGGCAAGCTCACGCGTATCGGCACGTATCCGACGGAGAAGCAGCCGCGCGGATTCAATATCGATCCGTCGGGCAACTATCTGCTTGCAGTGGGGCAGTTATCGACAAAGATGAGCGCGTATCGCATCGACCGGAAAACGGGTGCGTTGCTTGCGCCTGGGCAGTATCCGGTGGGTAAGAACCCGAACTGGATCGAGTTCGTGGAGTTCGACGGCTCGAACTAACCTGATCGTCGTGTCACGCTGACGCATTCGCGCGTATCTGGCATTCGCGCGAATGCGGCACAGATGGGTGTTTCAAAGCATGTCGAATGGCCCGTGCGGTAGACGCACGGGCCATTTTTTTGGTGTGCGAAATATCCAGGCATCGCGATGCTGCAGCTACACGATTAAATCGTGTTCCAGCGCATGAAGTCACCCAATTTTCGCTCAAGTCGTCGGCTGGAAATGCCGTTAAAACGTCAACGTACAACTTCGGGTTGAAAAGCGGCATGCGCAACATATCGGTTCAAAACAGCCTCCTCGGTGTCTTTCTGGTCTTCGCGACAATGATCGTGATCGGTGGCGTGGTCGGCGTCACGACGCTTAGCCGCGCAAACGCCAACCTGGAGCGCATTCATCGAATTGCGACGCAGGAAATACTCGTGAACGATGGATACAAGGATTCCACCCGTACGCGTGCCGCGTTGACGCGGGCCTACTCAGCGCTGAAAGAACGCAATGACCAGACGACGCGCGATTCGGCGCTGAAAAGCGCGGCGACGACGTTCCAGCGCGCAGCCGACGAAACGGAATCATTCCGGAACGCGGCGGCGTTTCGCGGTCTGGACGACGAGTTGAAGCAACAGCTGGTCGCATCGTCCGCGCGTCTCGCGACGATCCTGAGCCAGGCCATCGACGCGTTGCGCGCGGGCGATACCAACGCCTATGTGCAGATCAACGACCGGGATATCACGGCAGCAGGCCAGGCATACACCGCGAACGTCGAGAAATTCCAGACTCTGGCGAATAACCTGTCCAACGACGCCGTCGCGCAGGTCGACAGGGAATATGTGTGGGTTGTCAGCATGGTCATTGTCGGCGTCTGCGGTGCGCTGGTGCTGATCGTGGTCGCGCACTTCGCCTTGCGGCGTGTTGTTACCGTACCGTTGAAGGACGCGGCCACGTTGCTCGATCAGATTGCGAAAAACGATCTGACGGCTCGCATTCCCGAGGCCGGGAACAACGAGATCGGTCAGCTCTTTGCTGCAATGCGCCGGATGCAGCGCGGTCTGTCGCTGACCGTGGCGAACGTGCGGAGCAGTTGCGAAGCGATTTACAGCGGGGCGCGGGAGATTGCCGCGGGCAACCAGGATTTGTCGAGTCGCACTGAGCAGCAGTCCGCTGCGCTGGAAGAGACCGCCGCCAGCATGGAAGAGCTGACGTCCACGGTGAAGCAGAACGCCGACAATGCACAGCAGGCGAGCCAGCAGGCCGCGAGCGCGGCGCAGGTGGCGCAGGATGGCGAAGGCGTGGTGGATCGCGCAATCCAGACGATGACTGCGATCACGGAGAGCTCGCGCAAGATCGCGGAGATCACCGGCATGATCGACAGCATTGCTTTCCAGACCAACATCCTCGCGCTCAATGCAGCGGTCGAAGCGGCGAGGGCGGGGGAGCAGGGCCGCGGTTTCGCCGTGGTCGCGAGCGAGGTTCGCAGTCTCGCGCTGCGAAGCGCGGATGCTGCAAGGGAAATCAAAACCCTGATTGGCGCGTCCGTGCAGGACGTCGAGAACGGCAATACGCTTGTGACGCGAGCGGGACAATCGATGCGGGACATCGTCGGCGCCGTGCGGAGCGTCGCGGTCATCATGAACGAGATCAAGTCGGCGACGATCGAGCAAGGCACGGGCATCGAACAGGTCGGCCAGGCCGTGAGCCAGATGGACCAGGTCACGCAGCAGAATGCCGCCCTTGTCGAAGAGGCGGCCGCTGCGGCGAACGCACTTGAGCATCAGGCGCAATCCATGACCGAAGCAGTCGCGGAGTTCCGCCTGACACAGGCATCTACCTTGTAATCGTGATGGGCTGAAGCTGGCCCGGATTAATCGATCCCGTGAAAGACGGCGTCGTCCGGTCCGAGATATACCGGCGGACGCCACGCGGCATCACGCATCGAATGCTGCACGAGCTTCTCGACGCCCAGTAGTATCGCGAAAATCGCCATCCGCACGGGAATGCCGTTGTCCGTCTGACGGAAGATCGCGAGCCGCGAGTCGTGATTCAGGTCGACGCTCAGGTCGTTCGCGCCCGGCCGGCTATCGCGCGGCAACGGATGCATGATCAGCGTATCGATGCCGCACACCGTGTCGACCAGCGCCTGATTGATCTGGAAATCCGGCGTGTAGCCTTCGAACGATTCGTCGGTAAAGCGCTCCTTCTGGATGCGCGTTGCGTAGACGACGTCCGCGCCGCGCAGGCCGGCGGTCAGATCATGGGTCTGCTCGATGACGTGTCCGTTGCGCGAGATCTGCTCGACGATATACGTCGGCATTTCGAGCATCGGCGGCGAGACGAGCGTGAACTTGATGCCGCGATAGAGCGCAAGCAGCTTCACGAGCGAGTGCACAGTGCGTCCGTATTTCAGGTCGCCGACGAGCGCGATATGCGCGCCGTCGACAATCTTGCCGAGCCGCGAGAACTCACGCTGGATCGTGTACAGATCGAGCAGCGCCTGGCTCGGATGCTCGCCGGGGCCGTCGCCGCCATTGATCACCGGAATGTTGGTGGCACGCGCGAATTCGGCCACGGAGCCCTGCTCCGGATGGCGGATCACCAGCGCGTCGACGTAGCCGCTCATCACGCGGCTCGTGTCGTAGATCGATTCGCCCTTGGCCATCGACGAAAACGTGAAACCCGTCGTATCGCACACCGAGCCGCCGAGCCGGCAGAATGCGGCGCCGAAGCTCACGCGGGTCCGCGTGCTGGCTTCGAAGAACAGGTTGCCGAGCACCGCACCTTCGAGCACGCGTGAGATTTTCCGGCGGCGTGCGATGGGTTGCATGATGTCGGCCACGCGGAACAGCGCTTCGACCGAGTCGCGTGAGAACTGGTCGACGGATAGCAGCTGCGGCCGGCCTTCGAACAGCATCTGACTCGCTAGCGACTGCGAATCTACGCTTTGCGTATAGCCTTCATTGGGCACGCCGTTAACGACGATTTCCGACACAAAACGCTCGACGATCTCCGGCATGGCGCGCGATTCCTGCGAATCGTCCGGCAGCAGCCACGTATCGAGCGCCCGACGCGATACGCCGATGCGGCTCGCGAAGGTCTCGCGGGTCATGTTCATGCGACGCATCGCGTCGCGCAGGAAGGCTTGCTGAGGAACGCTCATGCGGGTCACCCGTCGGTGGTGGTTGAGGTTGGTTATATACGCTGTGCGTATATTAATTCGACGGTGAGAGAAGTCAAGAAATTTTGCGACAAACCGCCGCTGCCCCGCGCCGATGGCGGGCCCGCCCGAAGAAGGGCGCGCGATCTGGCATTCGTTTGCCCGGCTCGTCGGCACGATGTTCGACGAGCCACGTGAAAGCGCGGACTTACATCATCCCGCCGGAGTTGCTGCTGCCCGCGTTGCCTGTTCCACCGCCTGGTGTCGTTGTCGAAGGCGTGGCGGGAATCGGCTGCGCGGCGCCTGCCGCCGTGACGATTGAAAGCGTTGCGATTTGCGGGCCGCCGTCGCCGATCGCGCCGGCCGCCTGCAGCGCATCGAGATCGTGGTCGATCCCTTGGTGGTTGGGAATAAAGGGCGTGGTCAAAAAGTTCGGCACAGATAGTGTCAACGCGAAATGTTGCTGGAGGCTGGTCACGACGGCGGTCTGCGCGTTCAGCACATCGGTCTGGTTGCCCAGCACCAGCTGAAACCGTGCGTTGCTCGCGAAGCTGGCGAGCAACCCGGCCTCATCTGTGCCGAGCTGGCCGCTGAGATACCCGAGCAGCAGGTCGGTTTCCGGCGTGACGTTGAAGGTGCCGCTGGCGAACGCGACGGAATGGAACGTGCGCCCGTTGGCAGTCGCCGTGACGAGGCAGGGCAGTACGGCCTTGAGTGCGACGTTGAACTGGCCATTGGCGTCTGCGGTCGCGCTTGCCGTTCCCTGCACGCAACTCACGCTGATCGTCGCGCCGGCCAATGCCTTGCCGCTCGCGGCCGTGCCCGATACCGTCATGCTCGATGGCGTCGCGGCTGGACTGGCGCTGCCACCTCCGCCGCCACCGCATGCCGTGAGCGCCAAAAGCATCGCCGCGCACAGTGAAGCGGGCGCGGAGCGAGGGAAACGCGCGTCGTGAATGTTCATGACAGCCTGCCGTCGGTCGATGAGACGAACGCACCCGCGCCGTGCGGTTGCGCCGCCTGCGTGTGATTGACTATTCGACGTAAACGACAGCGACGGTGCGCATATTCCCGACGCGCGCTTTTCTACGCTTTGCAAATTGTTGTCCCCTCGCTCACTTGCGAAGCCAGTACGACTCGCCGAATGCCGGCGCTCCAATGGGACTAAAGTCCCATACCTTGACAACACGATTACAACTAGACTCTTGTCGAGTTCAGTTCGTCCTTGAACTGGCGGAATAAGGCCGGATCGCCGGCTACCAACATCTTGTAGCGGTCGGCGCTAGGAGGCGCCGATCGGCGTGGCCGGGGTCCAGCCACCACGCAACGCAATGCGTTCTGCGCGAGTTCCCCGGCGTCCGATCAAGCTTCAGCGTTTCGACGGAGAACCCCATGACGAATGGAAAATTTCTGGTCGTCGCTACCCTCGTGGCCATGGCGTCAGCGGCGTGGGCGCAGCAGGACACCAGCGTGCAAGTGATGAAAGCGCCGGGCACGGCAACCATCAAGGGAACCAGAAGGGTGACGGCCACGGTGCAGGACATTGATGCCGCGACGAGGACTGTTTTGCTAAAGACGCCAAACGGCAAGGTCGTTGAAGTGGTCGTCGGGGATGAAGCACGCAACTTTGACCAGCTCAAGGTCGGCGACGTCGTCAATGCCGTTTACCGGGAATCACTCACCTTGAGCCTGAAGAAGAAAGGCGGCGACACGCCATCGGTCGAAGAGAATGCTTCGATGGAGCGCGGGCCTGCTGGCGCAAAACCCGGCGGCACCGTGGGCCGGGAAGTGAAAATCGTAGCCGACGTCGTCGCGGTCAACCCAAAAACCAGGACCGTTACGTTGAAAGGCCCCAAGGGCAACACGTTAGACCTGAAAGTGGAGGACCCCGCGCAGTTCGCAAACATCAGGAAGGGTGATCAGGTGGATGCCGTTTACACCGAAGCCCTCGCCATTTCCGTCGAGTCAGCTGTCAAGAAGTAGGTACCTTGCCGGTTTGTTATTCGTCTTCCGCACAGCTAGACTCAACAAGAGGCAACGTGCGGTGGCAACTTGCGACGACGGCCTGGTGGCAAGCAGGCCAGACTGTCGAAAAGGGTCAAGGTGTCGTATTCAGGATTGATTGATCGGCAATCGGCAAACTCCTGACAAAATCCGCGGCCTTGCTCTCAGGAGACAGCGTGAAACACTTCATTGTGAGGCGCACGCCACGCACTATTGCAGGCCTGTCTCTGCTTGCGGCCGTCATCTGGCTGAACCCCGGGCATGCTCAGCCCGTCGAAACAGGGCCGCTGAGCATCAGCGGTTCTCTCGTCGTCCAGGGACCGGTGACGGTGGACGGCCCGCTCACTGTGGCAGGCGATATCTTCGTTCACGGTCCACTTACGGCCGAATGGCTCGAACAACTTCTCCCTAACGACCCCGCAGTGCGCAGGCATTGGGGAGGAAGGACATTTCATGGTCCGCTTACCGTGCACGGCCCACTGATCGTGCATGGCGACCTTGAAGTACGCGGCCCGCTCACGGTGGAGGGGCCTGCCGGTGCCGTTGGAAACATCGATGCCGAAGGCCCGATTGTCGAGCGTCGCTGAGCGCCATGAGCAGGCTGCTCAGCGCAGTCCGTGAACGGCCGCTTCAGGTACACGTGCCCGACAGCATAACGGGTCGAACCCGGCGCGCGGTTGACTGGGAGCACCAGGCAAAGCGCACGATGACGCCCGACAGGTCCTGCTGCCAGGGTTGCACATGCTGTTGCCCGTCCGGCTAGTTCCCGTAGCGACTGACCGCAAAGTCGTCGCTGGTAATCGCCGGCGTTGTGCCCGACATCAAATCCGCCAGCAGTTGTCCCGAACCGCAGGACATGGTCCAACCCAGTGTGCCGTGGCCGGTATTGAGCCATAGACCCTTGATCGCGGTCGGGCCGATAATGGGCGTGCCATCAGGGGTCATCGGCCGCAGGCCAGTCCAGAAGCTGGCTTGTGTCACGTCGCCCGCATGCGGGAACAGGTCGGTGACAACATATTCCAGTGTCTCGCGCCGGGTACCGTGCAGTTCCTTGTCGAAGCCCACCAGATTAGCCATACCCCCCACGCGAATTCGATCTTCAAAGCGGGTGATCGCGACTTTGTAGGTTTCGTCGAGGATGGTCGAGACGGGTGCCTGCGCAGCGTCGGTAATCGGCACAGTGATTGAATAGCCCTTGACGGGATAGACCGGAATGCTGACCAGGCCGCGCAGCAGTGCGGTGGAATAGCTGCCGAGTGCCACAACACAAGCGTCTGCAGTCAATGTTTCGCCGTTCGAATGCACACCCTTTAGCGTGCCGCCTTCGACTACCAGGCCATCGATGCTGCGCTTGAACAGGAACTGCACGTGGCGTGCTTGCGCCATCTCGGCCAGTTTGCTGGTGAACACATGACAGTCACCGGTTTCATCGCCTGGCAAACGCAGGCCTCCGACCAGTTTATTCTTTGAGCCCTCAAGCGCCGGTTCGGCGCGAGCCAGTTCGTCGCGCGACAGCAACTCATAAGACACACCCATTTGCTTCAGAACGGCGATGTCCTTGGCGGTACCGTCCATTTGTTTTTGCGTGCGAAAGACTTGCAGCGTGCCCTGCTGGCGACCTTCATAGGTGATGTGGGTATCGTTGCGCAGCGCCATAAAACAGTCGCGACTATATTCGGCGAGCCGCACCATGCGTGCCTTATTGATCGCATAGCGCTTTTTAGTGCAGTTAGCCAGCATCTGTGTCAGCCATTGCACCTGAAACAAGGTGCCGTCCGGCTGGAGTGACAGTGGCGGATGCTTCTGCAGTAACCATTTGATGGCCTTGGCGGGTACGCCCGGCCCGGCCCACGGCGACGCATAGCCCGGTGAAATCTGGCCGGCGTTGCCGAAGCTTGTTTCGAGCGCTACAGCGGGTTGGCGATCAAGAACCACCACCTCATGACCGGCGCGCGCCAGATACCAGGCGCTCGTGACACCGACCACGCCTGCTCCAAGAATCAAGATTCGCATCAAGGTCTCCTGCAAAAAGACTGTTCATTTCTGATTCTGGTGCAAATGCAAAGTATGAACGATGCGTCGGTGTTGCATAAATCGGCATCCCCTCGTTTTCCCTACACTGAGTCAAGGGGAGGCGATCGGGCCGTGGCGCAGACTCAAAGCATAGTCAGTTGAATAGTATGCGATTTCTGTGTGTGTTCGGGCCGTTTGAAAATCGCGCTGCGCGTCATTCCACCTTGGTCGCAGCGAGCTCGAAGCCTTCGTCGAGCCAGCCTGTGATGCCGCCGATCATCACCTTGACCGGGCGGCCGAGCTGGGCGAGCTTTATCGCGGCGCGTGTTGCGCCGTTGCAGTGAGGGCCCGCACAATAGGTGACGAAGAGCGTATCGCGTGGATACTCAGCGAGCTTCGACGCAACAATCTTTCCGTGCAGCAGATTGACGGCGCCCGGTACATGTCCGCGCGCGAAGAGCGCGGGGCTGCGCACGTCGAGCAGTACGAAATCGATGGAGTGCGGATCGCCGGCTTCAAGTGTCGCATGTACATCGGCACAATCGGTTTCGAACGCGAGCGACGAACTGAAGTGGGTGAGCGCCGCGGCACTATCGGCAGCGGGAACGGCTGAGACGGGCGACATGTGAGATTCCTCATGAGTGTTGATGCGATGCATTGTCCCGTTCTCATGGACAAATGGATAGCGGCGCAATTGACAATATCCGGTAACATCTCGCCATGCATGATCATCTTGTCGTCGCGCTGGTTTACGACCGGCTCTGTACCTTCGAATTCGGCTGCACGACCGAACTGTTCGCGCTCGACCGTCCGGAACTCGGCGTCGACTGGTATCGCTTCGCGGTATGCGCGGCCGAGGGCGGGCCGATCCGTGCGGCCGGCGGCATCACGGTCGCCGCGCCGTATTCGCTGCGTATGCTGGACCGCGCAGACACGATCGTCATTCCCGGCTGGCGCGATGCCGACGAAATTCCGCCTGAACCGCTGTTGAAGAAAATCCGCGCTGCGTATCGGCGCGGCGCGCGGCTGTGTTCGATCTGCTCCGGCGTGTTCGTGCTTGCGGCAGCAGGCGTACTCGATGGCAAGACCGTTACGACGCACTGGCGCTACGCCGAACGTCTCCAGCGCCGCTATCCGCAGGTATCGGTCAAGCCTGACGCGCTGTATGTCGACGAAGGGCAGATCATCACGTCAGCGGGTTCGGCGGCGGGTCTCGACATGCTGCTGCATCTGGTGCGGCGGGATCACGGCAGCGCGGTGGCGAATCGCGTGGCGCAACGGCTTGTTGTGCCGCCGCATCGCGAAGGCGGTCAGGCGCAATTCGTGCCGCGTCCGATGCCGCAGGATGAAAGCGGGCGCCTCACGAAACTGATGGACTGGGTGCGAGCAAACCCGGCGCGGCTGCACACGCTAGACTCGCTGGCGCAACGCGCCGCGATGAGCACGCGCACCTTGCAGCGGCAGTTTCACGATGCAACCGGAATGGCGCCGTATGAATGGCTGGTGCGCGAACGCGTGGCGATTGCGCGCGATCTGCTTGAGCAGCAGGCGCAGTTGCCGATCGCGCGCGTTGCGGAGCTGGCGGGCTTCGGCTCCGAAGAATCGATGCGACGGCATTTCCGCCGCATCGCGCTCACGAGCCCGGCCTCATACCGCCGCAAGTTTTCCGGTCAGGAAACCTCTGTGAGCGCGCATGTTTAACCGGCCCGAATCGGCGCACACTGCGTATTACGACACCGAACACATCGACTGCACAACCTGAGAGCGCGACATGCTGCCTGCTTCCACATTGCAAGAAGTGATCCTGCGAATGACGTTCGCGATGGTGATCGGCGTCATCGTCGGCATCGATCGCAACCTGCGCGGCAAGCCGACCGGCATGAAGACGCTCGGGCTCGTGGCCCTCGGCTCGTGTCTTGCGACGATGGCCGGCATGGGCTTCATCGTCAACGGCATTGCCGCCGATGCGAACGTATCGCGCGTGATTCAGGGCATCGTCACCGGCATCGGATTTCTTGGCGCCGGCGTGATCGTGCAGAATCCGTCGCAGGACAAGATACGCGGGCTCACCACGGCCGCCTCGATCTGGGTTACCGCGGCACTTGGCATCGTGTGTGGGACAGGCGCGTGGTCGGTTGCGGTCGCGGCGCTGGTGCTCGTTTTTGCGTTGCTGACGATCGGCCGCTTCATCGAAAAGCCCCTGCATCGTTTCTGGTTGAGGAGGCCCCAAAAAGAGCGTGAAGAAATCGCGGCCACTGACGATTGATGCGCGGCGTCTCGCGCCGCGCATCGATTCAAACGCGCCATTCCAGCGCGTTATTCAAACGCCTTGTCGTTAGGGTTCGCGTAGAGCTTCTGCAGCGAATCGCTCATCGGAAAATCGAAGCTGATGTTCTTGGGCGGCACGGGTTTCATGAACCATTTGTCGTACATCGTCGTGATTTCAGGGCCTTTCATGACATCCGCCAGCGTGTCGTCGATCAGCTTCCTGAACTCGGGATCGTCCTTGCGCAGCATGAAGCCATACGCTTCTGACGATTGCGGCGTGCCGGTAATCACCCAGTCGGCAGGCTTTGCCGTCAACGCGCGCGTACCCGCAAGCAGCACGTCATCCATCATGTAAGCCACCGCGCGGCCGCTTTCAATCGTAAGGCGGCCTTCGCCATAGTCTTTGGCGCTGATGATCTGCATGTTCATCTTCTTCTCTTCATTCATCTTGCGCAGGATGCGTTCCGACGTCGTGCCCTGATTCGTCACGACGGTTTTGCCGGCGAGGTCAGGGAAATCCTTGATGCCGGCGTCCTTGCGCGTCAGCAGGCGCGTTGTCGCGACAAAGAACGTGTCCGAGAACGACACCTGATTCTGGCGTGACGTCAGGTTCGTCGTGACGCCACATTCCAGATCGACGGTGCCGTTCTGCACGAGCGGTATGCGGTTCTGCGACGTAACGGGGATGAAGCGGACCTTCAGATCCGCCCGCTTTGTCTTTGCCTTGACCGCTGCGATGATGCGGTCGCATAGATCCTGCGAAAAGCCGACCACCTGATTGTTCGTATCGACATAGGAAAACGGCACCGAGGTTTCGCGATGCCCGACTGCGATCACGCCGCTGGTCTGGATTTTCGCGAGCGTAGACGTCGCGTCCTGCGCAAACACGCCCTGCGCGGCGGCAAGACTGGCAACGAGACAGGCAGCGAGAGCGGGCAGTGTCGAGGTTTTCATGGCGTTTTCGGATCGATGTCAGGTTTGGGTGGACGCGAACGGAGCCCCGGGCACCGTTTTGCATTTGTCTACATATGTTGCCATGAAAAAATATTATGCAACATATGTTAACTACCGATGTAGTGCGACCGGCGCGTGCCGGATCGGTGGAACGCCCAGCCCGGATGGGAAGGCGGGGAGTTGAACCGGTGCAGGAAACGGCGGCGCTGTCTTCGCAGGCAACTGACCGAACCAGTCGTTGTTGCCGGGAAAATGCGGGGGAAATGCGGGGGAAAAAGCAGAACACAGCGGCCGGGCGAGGCGGTGAAACGGGCGAAGTGCATCGCTGCGTCGACAAACGGTTCCGGCATTCGTCGGGCGATTCAAGGCTCAGGCTCAGTTTTGAGCTACTTCGTTTGACGGGGTTCGTCTGTTTCTGGCGGCGCGCCGGGCAGCGGCGCATTTAATCCTGATGCGCCGCTCGACGTCGTTCTGCGTTCATTCATGAGAATGCCGTTTTCGTCGAACTCGAACACGACAGTCGACGATCGGGTATCGGCTCCACCGAACAGCGGACCAATGAGGGGAATAAAACTTTCGGGGTGAGGCCTGGATGTGATGAATGAATAGATCAGCACGGTGGATCCATCTCTCAGCGTGGTCTGTACCGTTGGAGACCCGAGCACAGCGACAACGTCTTCAAGGGTGCTGAACCCCCGCTTGAAGTTCGACAATTGCTCCGGTTTGACGTCGATGCCTGCCGATACACAGGCAGCCATCGCGCTGCAAAGCACAATAACCGCATGCATACGCTTCATGTCGGCACCACTGCTATCCCTTGGGCCGCGACCGAAGAATCAATGAACGCATCTTCCGCGCTTGCGTATCCGGTGCGTCGGCGCACGAGCGGCCCGGCCGGACACTTACAGAAGGTCCTATCGCGTCGGCTTGGCTCGTCGGTGCATTTGCCTTTTCCCTTGATCGATGCGATATGGGCGGCATCTCTCGTTCGGGAGACTTCAGAAACGAAGGCGCCAAAACGGGCGGCGCGCCGCGCCTTGATACGCCTTTCTCATAGGATACATCTCCGCTGCGACAAGCGCGCCGCCACGCGCTAGCCAGCCGAAAGCGAGCCGACGCCGACGATTCCTGTCGAGTCAAACGGCGGCTTTTCGGGGCGTGCGCGGGTTTCGTGACCACAAACGCACGCGGGCGTTTCTCTCAAGCCTGGGTCCAGTCCGGCGGCACTTTGCGCTCAAGCGGCATCTGCTGCGCGCTTCGCGCTATCGCAAACATCTCTCGGCCCAATTTGCTGGACTTCCCGCGTGCCGCGAGCGCCCGTCCAGCGCGTGACCGTGTGAGCATCGATGTCGAACAGGTCCAGAACCCGTCCAAGCGTGTGATCGATCATTGATTCGAGACTGTCGGGCCGTGCGTAAAACGCGGGTACGGGCGGGTAGATGATCGCGCCTGTCTCCGTGGCTGCCGTCATGTTGCGCAGGTGCCCGAGATGCAGCGGCGTCTCGCGCACCATCAACACGACCCGCTTGCGTTCCTTGAGCATCACGTCAGCGGCCCGCGACAACAAGGAACCTGTGTTACCCGTTGCGATCTCCGCTAGCGTTTTCATCGAGCAGGGTGCGACGATCATGCCATCGACGCGGAAGGACCCGCTCGAAATGGCAGCGCCGATATCGGTATTTGGATAATGCACGTCGGCCAACGCCTGAACGTCCAGAAGTCGCTGGTCAGTCTCGTACGCAAGGGTGACCTGCGCCGACCGGCTCATCACCAGATGCGTCTCCACCTTCAATTCGCGCAGCAGTTCGAGCAACCTGACGCCATACACCACACCTGAGGCGCCACTGATGCCGACCACGATTCGTGTGGGTCGATTTTTTTCTGTCATGTCTATCTGCCGGAAGCGGACGGAAAAGCTGGCTTTCCCATTCGTGTTGCGAAGGAGGTGGGTGAAGGTTGCATCACACGCGCGTGGCGACACAAACGAAATCTGTTCATGTCTTGCATGAAGCCATTTCATCGAGATCCTGTGCATCGCATGGCTCGTCCTGACACGCATTACAGATGAAATTCATTCATGAGCCGTATGAAAAATCACCGTTTGCGGGGCCGGTAGTTCTCCTTCAGTCTCCGATCAGAGCCTCGTATGCAAAGCCGTGCGGGGCCCTCGAACGTACAGGAGGAGACAGCGCCAGTTCAATGCGAACTCTCGCGGCGGCGCATCGGCGACAGAGTGGGCGAGGCGCGTGGAAACGCTGCGCAATGCTCATCGGTCAGACGCCGGAGTAGCGGACGCGGTCGCAGCAGGATCCACCGCGCATGCGAGCGACGGCGTACGCGTCTGGCCCTTTGACTCACACCGGCGGTGTCTGTCCGTCCCCCTGTACGCGCCGCTGATATGTACGCATGCCGACTGCGAGGCTGACCGGCCCGTGAGGCAATCCCTTTGATTCTCAAACCGGATAACCATGAAGAACTACCCTTCCTTCCAGACGCATCTACAGGCCTTAGAAGAAAAAGGCCTGGTCGTTCACGTTCATCGCGAGATCAACAAAGACACCGAATTGCATCCACTGGTGCGCTGGCAACTGCGTGGCGGGATCCCGGAATCGGACCGCAAGGCATTCGTCTTTCACAACGTCGTGGACAGCAAGGGTCGCAGGTACGAGTTGCCCGTCGTCGTAGGCGCGCTTTCGATCAATCGCGAAGTCTATTCGATCGGCATGGGGGTTCCGGTCGAGGATATCGGAAAGAAGTGGCAGTTTGCCAAGGGCAACCCTATTGAGCCGACCGTGGTGCAAGAAGCTGCGTGTCAGGAGGTCTGCTACATCGGCGACGATCTGGATGTGGACGGTCAAGGTCTCGAACATCTGCCGATTCCCATCTCGACGCCGGGCTTCGACAACGCGCCGTACACAACCTGCTCGCAGTACATTTCCGTGGACCCGGAAAACGGTGTCCAGAACATGGGCACCTACCGGGGCCAGATCAAGGGGAAGCGCCGCGTGGGCTGCAATCCGTCGATCGAAATGGGGCAGGGCATCTATCAGCACTGGCTGAAGTACAAGGCGATGGGCAAGCCGATGCCGGCGGCGCTCGTGATCGGCGGCCACCCGGCCGTGTCTTTCTGCTCGGTGCAAAAGCTCCCGATCGACGTGGACGAACTCGGCGTGGCGGGCGCGATCCTGGGTGAACCGCTGCGCGTGGTCAAGTGCAAGACCAACGACCTGCTGGTGCCGGCCGACGCGGAAATCGTCATCGAAGGTTTTGTTCCGACCGATTCGCTGGAGCCCGAAGGTCCGTTTGGCGAGTCGCACGGGCACGTGAATCTGCAGGAATTCAATCCGTACATGAATGTCACGGCGATCACGCGCCGCAAGAACGCTCATCTGGTTTCGATCATAAGCCAGGTGACGCCAAGTGAAAGCTCACTCGTCAAGAAGGTCGCATTCGAGCCGCTGTTCCTCGATCACCTCAGGAATTCGCTGCGCATCTCTAGCGTGGAGAAAGTGGTGATGCATGAGCCGCTCACGAATCTGCGCAAGCTCGTGATTGTCGTCTTTAGCGACAAGGCGACCGAAACCGAAATCTGGCGCGCGTTGCTGGGTGCAGCTTCGCTTCAGCCGGCGGTCGGCAAGCTGGTGGTGGCGGTGAGCAACGACATCAACCCGGAGAACAGCGACGCGGTCTTCTGGTCAATGAGCTATCGGATGAATGCGATCAAGGACGTGCAGATCATGCACGGACGCGACACGGGGCATGGGCCGCGCACGTCGGGCGCACAGCGCGGCGACGACGCGGTGGATGGCGTGATCCTGATGAATGCGACGCGCAAGGAAAAACTGCCGCCGCTGTCGCTGCCGACGAAGCCGTACATGGAGAACGCGAAAGCCATCTGGGAAGAACTGGGTCTCCCGGCGTTACGCCCGGAATGGCCCTGGTATGGCGTCTCGATGGGGGACTGGGACGAGCGCAATGAAGCCATGGCTCAGCGCGCGGTAAAGAGCGAGTACTTCGACACGGGCGAAGAGCAGACGCACCAGCGCGTTGGCCCGGAATGGATCAACAAGGACTCGGGCTGGTACTTCGAGAAAAACGAAGCGGAGTAGCGATAGTAGGCCCGGCGCGGCCGGCCTGGCATCGAGTCAGACCGGCAGGCGCTTTCGCCTGCGGGGCAGTCGCGCGCCGGCGATGCCGATATCAGATCGCTTCAATAAAACTAGATCAATGGAGGAGATATGCACGGGAAGAGAGGAGTTGTCGCAACAGATCGCACCGGTTGCATGACGCGATCACTGGCCGCCCTGGCGCTTCTTGGGCTCGCCACAGGCGCGGCGCATGCCCAGAGCAGCGTTACGTTATACGGATCGCTCGACGGAGGTCTGCGCAATCTGGTGAACGGGACCAAAGGCGGCGGCGCGGCGCTCACGATGGCGTCAAATGGCACATACAACTCGAATAGATGGGGTTTCGAGGGCAAGGAGGACCTCGGTGGCGGCTACTACGCCCGCTTCAATCTTGAAGCCGGCTACGTGCTGTCGACGGGCGCCAACAACAACACCAGCAATCAGATCTTCCAGCGCACGTCGACAGTCGGCCTTGGCGGTCCGTTTGGTCAGGTCGACATCGGCCATCAGTTCACGCTGCAGCACTTTCTGGTCAAGGATTTCGAGCCGTTCGATTTTCACTACCTCGGCATCACAGAATCGACGGCGATCTCCGGCGGTGTAACTGGACGCGACGACAACGCCATCAACTACCGGGGCATCTTCGGTCCCTGGGTGATTCGCGGCACCTATGCTCTTGGCGGCGTGCCCGGCAGCGCTGCGCATGGCTCGACGTTCGCGGGCGGCTTCAACTACCGCGCGGCGCTGGTCAAGCTGGGAGCTGGCTACACGCACAAGTCGAATCCGTTGTCGGCGACCTCTTCCGCGTATTTCGGAGACGACCAGTACACAGCAGGCGGCACGCTCAGCCTGGGACCCGTCGACGCGATGGTCGGCTATTCGCTCAACATCCAGGACACCCCGGCGTCCGCGAAAAGCCAGACCCGAAATCAGTACCTGTGGGGCGGGCTGCGCTATCAGGCCACGCCCTTTTTCAATGTGACGGCCGCCTACTATGACAACAAGAACAAAACGGCCGCAGTGGATGGGAGAAAGGACGTGGCGATACTGGGGATTGTCTATCTGCTGTCAAAGCGCACCGAACTCTATGCGGACATCGACTATACGAAGTTTACGGGCGGCTATGTGACCAATTCGACGCTCAACCCGTCGGGTCATTCGAAGCAAACTGGCGTTTCGTTTGGTATGAACCACTGGTTCTAAAGCTGCAGCGAACGAACGCTGAAATCCGGTTGGGGTCTCCAGACGCCAACCGGATTTTTTTTGCTTGATGCGCCGGAACGTAAGCGCCTTGAATCATGTTTCAAAGAGGCGGCCGGGCGGCCGCCTTGGTGAAGACTACTTCGCAAACCGCACGATGCAACAAGAAGCCTCAGTGGTCGTCGAGTGAGCCCTGAGCGTTGAAGTGCGCGCGTATCGTTTTCGTGTAGTGCAGGAACGCCGGCGTCGCCATCACTTCGAGTGGACGTGGTCGCGGAAGGTCAATGTCGTAGATGGCGGCAATCGAGCCAGGCCGCTCCGACATGACCAGAACCCTGTCCGACAGAAACACCGCCTCGGAGATGCTGTGCGTGATGAGAAGAACGGTTTTCTTCGATTCCATCCAGATCCGCTGCAACTCCATGTTCATACTTTCGCGAGTCATCGCATCGAGCGCACCGAAGGGCTCATCCATCAGCAGCACAGTCGGCTCGTGCAGCAAGGCGCGGCAAATCGAAACGCGCTGCTGCATGCCTCCTGAGAGTTGCCACGGGTACTTTTCCTCGAATCCCTTGAGGCCTGCCATCTCGATCAGACGCATTGCCCGTTCGCGGGCTTCGCGCATCGGCATCCTGCGCATTTCGGCTTGAAGCAGGATGTTCTGCAGCACGTTGCGCCATGCAAGCAGCACGGCGTTCTGGAACACGATGCCCACGTTCTTTTGCGGTCCCCGTATCGGATTTCCGGAGAGCGTCATCGACCCGGATGAGATCGACTCGAGACCGGCCACCATCTTGAGCAGCGTGCTCTTGCCGCAGCCCGACGGCCCGACGACCGACACGAACTCCTGGTCGCGAATGTCGAAGTCGAGTGGCCGCAGCGCTTCCATCGTGCCTTGACGACTTGCATAACGCTTGGTCACGTCGCGCAACTGGATCAGCGCTCGCGCGGTTGCGGGCGTGGTCGACCGGTGGGGATTGTCGCTAAGCTTGAGTACGGAAGTCATATCGAGGCTGGTTTCGGGAAGTGGGCGGGTGAAGGACGGGGCAAGCGCGCGTCTGCGCGCAAGGCGGCTCATGGTACGAAGACCCCGGTGTAGTATCTGGCCGGGTCGTTCGCTGATTTATCCAGCTTGCTGTATTGCACGATCGCCGACACGGAATCGGTGATGTTCTTCGCGCTGACATGAAAGATGGGCGCGTTCCTGGTTTCGGCCGTGCGGTAGAACGGAATCGTTGCCTTGAGCGTCCGGATCATCGTGTCGCGCGATCCTGCGGCTGGCAGCGTCTTGAGCAAGGCGTCGACGGCGACGGCCGGATCTTTCTCGCTCTCGCTGACCGATCTGGCGGTGGCGCGCATGAAGCGCTTCAGCAAGTCGGCGTTGTCCCTGATCATGTCGTCACGGGCGATGATGCTGAGCGTGGCCACGTTGACGTTGTAGTCCGCAAACAGCAGCGCGTGCGCGGGCTTTCTGGTGGCCTGTTCGACGGAAATCAGTGGCATGGTCGCGAAGCCAACGAGGAGGTCGGCCTGGCCGGTAATCACCGCATTGATCGTCGTTTGCGGATTGCCGGTGATGGTCTTGAAGTCCGATTCCTTCAACCCGACCTTGTTCATGAACATCGTCCACAGCTGGGACGATGCGTCGCCCGGCGCGACCGCGACGGTCTTGCCTTTGATGTCCTGCGGGGTCTTGATGTTCTTTTCCGCAAGACCGACGACCGAAGTCGGATTCTCCTGCATCAGCACGCCGATCGCTTTCACCGGCGCGCCCATCGCCGCGACCTTGACCATCGTGCTGAAGTCGGCATAGCCGATGTCGACGTTATGGGTGGCGACGGCCTGTACGGTCGGTCCGGAGCCGTGCCCTTCCATGAGCTTGAGGTCGATGCCCTCCGCGTCGAAATAGCCCTTCACCTTGCCGAGATAGAACGGCGCGACCGCACCATTGACGGTGTAGTTGAGCATCATGGTGACGGAGTCTTTCGCGAGCGCGTTGCTGCATAAGGCGGCGACGCTGATCGCGGCAGCGGCGAGACGGGATAGGGTTCTGTACTTCATGTTGTCTCCTGCTTGTTATATGACCTGGATATCTGGATGAGAAGCGAGCCGCGGCAGTAGCGGCTCACGAGCGACCCAGGACTCGCGAGCGATGCGACGAGTGCCACGGAATCGCGACGCGTTCGAGCATGTCGATCACCACGAACAGCAGCGCCCCGATTACCGACAGCACGACGAGCGCGGAGAAGATCAGCGGCTGGTCGAAGTTGCCGTTGGCGCGTTGCAGGACGAATCCGAGCCCGGAGTTCGCGCCGACGAACTCGCCGACCACTGCGCCCACTACTGCAAGCGTGATCGACACTTTCATGCTGGAGAAGATCGACGGCAGGGCGTGAGGCAGGCTGATCTTGAAGAACGTCTTTAGCGGTGAACTGCCCATCGATTTCGCGAGGTCGATCAGGTCTTTCTCGACCGACTTGAAGCCCATGACCGTCGACACGACCACGGGAAAGAAGCCGAGCAGAAACGCCACCAGCACGCGCGGGAAAAGACCAAAGCCAAACCAGACGACGAACAAGGGTGCGATCGCCACCTTCGGAATGCTTTGTGAGAACACGACCAGCGGGTACAGATAGCTTTCGATGAGCGGCGACGCTGCTACCAGCATCGCAATCGGCACGCCGATCAGCACCGACAGCGAAAAGCCACCGAGGGTCGCGTAAAGGGTCGGCAGCGACTCCTGCAACAGCATTTGCCACTGGGCGGCGATCTGCTCCATGATCGCCACAGGCGTCGGTACCAGGTATGGCGGGATCTTGAAGATCCGGATCACGAGGTCCCATGTCACGAGCAGAACGAAGATGAGCAGGAGCGGGCGCACCCACTGCGAAGTGAGGATTTTTTTAGCGGAGTTCATGACGTTCGACCTTTGTGATTGACCGATTGAAAAGTGGACCGCCGGACCGGCTAACGGCGATGTGGCTTGTGATGAGCTTGCGGGTGCGCGCGCATTGCGCGTTCGTCACGTAACGGGGCGTTGAGCCGCTGGAAGCAGACGTCGTGGCCATCGGGGCCCCGGGTGCACGGGCGGCCGGTGTGATCGCTGGTGCTTCCGCGACGACGGCGTGCCGATGCGGTACACCTTCGCAGGAAGATTGCAGGCGACCAGGTCAGCGGGCAAACGGTAATTGTTCATGCTGCATATGAGAGAAATTCATCCCGGCCGCGCTGCGCCCGGGTATGCGTGCTGCCCGGAACGGCCATTCGCTGCCAATGAATTGTTTTCATACATCGCATGAAAGATCATCGTTTGCTGCCGTACCGACGGACCAGCAATATCCGGCTGCGGGGCTCAATTCCCGAATCCAACCCTACCCGACAGCCTGCGGAACACGCGATGAACAATCAATTCAATCCCGATCTCGTGTCGTCCCACGTCACAGTGCGAGACGGCACGCGCATCGGATACAGCCTGTATGGCGGAACCCGGAACCCCATACGGGTCGTGCTGGTGCATTCGCTGGCGATGGATCGTCATTTCTGGACACCGGTTGTGCAGAAACTCCTTCCCCGTGCTTCGGTTCTTGCAATCGATGCTCGCGGTCATGGCGCTTCAGACAAGGCTGCGGGCCCGTACACCGTGCCGCTCTTCGCGCAGGATGTGCATGACGTAGTGGCCGCACTGCAATTTCAGCCCGTCCTGATCGCGGGCGCATCGATGGGCGGCTGCGTTGCCCTTCAGCTCGCGGCGACCTGTCCGGATATTTGCACCGCGGTGGGTCTCATCGACACGACCGCGTGGTACGGCGAGACGGCCTCGCAAGACTGGAATGCACGCGCGCAGAAGGCTGAAACCGGTGGCCTGGCGCCGCTCGTCGATTTCCAGGCAACCCGCTGGTTTAGTGACGCGTTCCGTGCCGACCATCCCGACGTACTACAGCGCTGTGTCGACACGTTCCTGCGTAATGACGTCGCTGCGTTCGCCGCGACAGGCCGGATGCTGGGCGATTTCGACGGTCGGGCGCTGATGCCGGATGTCAAGGTGCCGTGCTGTGTGATCGTCGGCGAGGAAGACTATGCCGCGACGCCGGCCATGGCGCGCGCGCTTCATGCAGGGATTGCCGGTTCGACGCTGGTGGAAGTTCCGAAGGCGCGTCATCTGACGCCGCTCGAAACCCCGGACGTCGTCGCCGCGGAATTGCACACCCTGCTCGACCGTGCGCACTGCGCCCGCTAGACACGTTTTCGAAGTGCCGGCAGGCACGCCGCAATCGTGCGGCAATGACCGCGCTTGTCCTGCCGGCGCTCGCGGAACAGATGAAGCGCGCTGCCCGCGCAGCGCGCCACAAAAAAAGGAGTGCACCCGATGATTCCGTTTGAGCTCGCGAGGCCGAGGTCGCTCGAAGAGGCGATTGGGCTGCTGGATCCGGAGGATCCAGACATTCGCCCGGTCGGCGGCGGCACGGCGGTGATGTTGATGATGAAGGCCGGCGTGCTGCGACCCACGCGGCTCGTAAGCCTGCGTGACATCGAACCCGCGTATTCGCAGGTGCGGATCGGCGGGAACGGCGAATTGCGCATCGGCGGACTGACGCGCCTCGCAACGCTCGAACACTCGCCTCTCGTCAAGGAGGGCTGGCCGATGCTCTCGCGCACGCTCCGGACGCTTTCGAACGTGCGCGTGAGGAACGTTGCGACGATCGGCGGCAACCTGGGTCACGCGGACCCGCACATGGACCTCCCGCCGGTGCTGACCTCGCTCGGCGCGCGGGTCACGTTGAGCGGCCCGCAGGGCGAGCGCACGGTGCCGATGGAGCAGTTGTGCACGGGCTACTACGAGACGGTGCTGGCCCGCAACGAGCTGATCTCGGAAGTGATCGTGCCGCCACAAGCCGGCAGGCCCGCCGCGTACATGAAAGTGACGACGCGCGCGGCCCATGACTGGCCCGCGCTTGGCGTCGCCGTTGTGCTCGACATGCAGGGTCCGCGGATTCGCAACGCGAGCGTGATCGTCGGCGCCGCGACCGACAAACCGACGCGGCTGACGAAGACTGAGGCGTTACTGCGCGATGCGCTTCCCGACGAGATCACCTTGCGTCGTGCCGGCGAAGAGGGCGCGCAGGAGCTGGATATCGTCGGCGATCCCCACGGCTCGGCCAGCTACAAGAAACAACTGCTCAGGGTTTATCTGGGTCGCGCAGTGCGTTCGGCACTTGCCGCCACCGCTGGCAAACCTGCCGGCCATCACGGAACCCATGCATCATGAAAATCGAAACGGCTCTGGACGAGCAACCAGCAGAGAAGCAGGTGGGCCGCTCCCTAAACCGCCTCGAAGCGCGATCGAAGGTGACCGGGCGCGCGGAATACATTCATAACCTCGTGCTGCCGCGCATGCTTTACGGCAAGATATTTCGCAGCACCGTCGCGCACGGCAGGATCGTCAGCATCGACACGAGCGCGGCGCGCGAGATGGAGGGCGTCTTCGGCGTCTACACCGCGCAGGACATCCTGCAGGTCATCCCCGAGCCCTATTTCGGTCCGGCCTTCCATGACCAGCCGATTCTCGCGCTCGAGAAAGTCCGTTATATCGGCGAGGCGGTTGCCGTCGTGCTCGCGGCCGATCCGCACGTCGCCGAGGAGGCCACGCATCTGATCATGGCCGAGTACGAGGAATTACCCGCCGTGTTCAACGAAGTCGAAGCGGCGAAATCGGGCGTTCTCGTACACGATTTCCTGAGGCCAGCCGGCACGTTTCCCGATCTGAAGCATCTGGCCGGTCGCAGCGGCACTAACGTCGCGCTCGATTTTCAGCTCAGGCGTGGCGATGTCGACGCGGCATGTGCGGCCGCGGCACACGTGTTTGAGGACACGTTCACGACGCAGCAGGTGATGCATACGCCACTCGAACCGATGGTGTCGATTGCGGAGCCGGGCGAGGACACGCTGACGGTGCACACCGCGTCGCAGAGTCCGTCGTTCGTGCGGATCGAAATCGCGCGCCTGCTCGGCTGGGCGGAAAACCGCATACGCGTGAAGTCGGCGCTGCTGGGCGGCGGTTTCGGTGCGAAGCTGTATATCAAGCTCGAGGCGCTCGTGGTCGCGTTGTCGTTGCTCGCACGGCGCCCGGTAAAGATTTCGCTGACGATGGAAGAGCAGTTCTTCACCATCACAAAGCATGCAACGACGTTCCGGATGAAGACCGCAGTCTCGGCCGACGGCCGCATCACCGGCCGCAAGTGCGAAGTGTGGTGGAACGGCGGCGCTTATGCGGATATCGGCCCGCGCGTCACGCAAAAATCGGGCTTCACCGCGTCGGGGCCCTACGACATCGAGAACGTCTCGATCGATTCCTACGCGGTGTATACGAATCTGCCGCCTGCCGGCGCCTTCCGCGGCTTCGGTATTCCGCAGATGGTGTGGGCCTATGAGAGCCACGCGGACATGATCGCGCGTGCGCTCAGGATCGATCCGGTGGAGTTCCGTCGCCGCAACATTCTGCGGGAGGGACGGCCGCATGCAACCGGCACGCCGATGCAGGATGCGGCCATCGACCTCGTGCTCGAGCGCGTCGCCGGGCGGATGAACTGGAACGCACCGTTCGAGCGCGGCACGGGCACGGTGCGTCGCGGGCGCGGCATCGGTATCGGCTTCAAGGCGCTGGTCGCGCCGACGACTTCGGTTGCGATGGTGAGTCTCGCTGGCGACGGCAGTTGCACGGTCTATTCCAGTACGGTCGATATGGGCCAGGCGTCGGAGACGGCGATCGCGTTGATGGCGGGCGAAGTGCTCGGCGTTCCGGCCGAAAGGATCAAGGTGATGCGGCCGGATACCGACGTCACGCCTTACGACATGGCCACGCTCGGTTCACGTTCGACGTTCCATATGGGACACGCGGTGCGTCTCGCGGCGGAAGACGTATGCAGGAAGCTCGTCGACATCGCGAATGAACTCGGCGTGTCACCGGTTCCGGCGGCACGTGCCGGCGAGTTGCTGCGGCGCAAGTATGGTATGCAGGCCGGCAACGTCGTCGGTATCGGCAGCTTCATTCCGGCCTACGAGTCGCCTGCGTATGAATCGGGACAATCGGAGAACATCACGCCGAACTGGATGGTCGGCGGCTGCGGCGTGGAAGTGGAAGTCGACACCGAGACGGGGCATTTCAAGCTGATCCGCTTCGAGCACGTCGTCGATTGCGGTACGCCCATCAATCCCAAGGTGGTCGACACGCAGATTTCGGGCGCGGCGATCATGCAGCTCGGCATCACGATGTTCGAGCGCATGGAGTTCGATGAAGTGGGGCAGCTTCGCAATGCTTCATTTGCCGAGTACAAGATCCCGGGCATCCATGACATCCCGCCTGTGATTGGCCGCGAGACCGTCGACTCGGTGCAGCACAACGGCCCGTTCGGCGCGAAGGGCGTCGGAGAGAGCTCGACCTTCGGTGTCGCATCGGCCATCGCCGAAGCGATCGAGGACGCGGTGGGCGTTCGGCTCAAATCGTTGCCGCTGACCCCCGAATCCGTTTTCCGCGCGTTGTGCGTCTTGCGCAACGCGCCGCTGTCCGAGGAGTAGTCCATGAGTGCCACGTCCATTACGATCCACTTCACGCTGAACGGCGAACCGGTGAGCGCGGTCATCGAACCGCATCGAACGATTCTCGAAGTCTTGCGGCAGCACTTTTCGCTGTATGGTGCCCGGGAAAGCTGCGGTCAGGGGCTGTGCGGGTGTTGTACGATCATCGTGAACGGCGAGAGTGTGTCGGGTTGCCTGTTTCTGGCAGCGATGGTCGACGGTGGCGAAGTCGTCACGATCGAACATCTCGATGCCAACGGTCAGCTCGATCCCGTGCAGCAGGCGTTCATCGAATGCGGGGCGTTTCAGTGCGGATTCTGCACATCCGGCTTCATCTTGATGAGCCACCAGTTGCTCGACCGCAATCCCGACCCGACCGAAGCCGAAATCAGGCATTTCCTGTCCGGCAATCTGTGCCGTTGTGCGGCTTACCCCGAGATCATCGAAGCCGTTAAACTCGCGGCGCAAATGCGCAGGTCGGAACAGAAGGAAGTGCTCGCATAAAGCAGTCGCGCTTGTCCCGCGCATCGGTTCAGCGGTGCAGACATCGCATGAAGCCGGCTGTGTGGAGAACAACAACGAAGGAGACAGTCGATGCAGCGACCCTTGGAAGGGCAGGGTGACGGCACGCGTGGGTCGCGCATGCCGACCGCGGTCACGATCAACGACGGCGTTGCGCACGTCGTCTGGTACCGGTCGATCAACCGGCAACAATGGAGCGCGCTCGTTGCGTCCAATCTCGGGTGGTTCTTCGACGGCTACGAGACCTACGCGCTGATTCTCACAGTCGGCGGCGCACTCGGTCAGTTGCTCGAACCTTCCGCGCATGCGCAGATTCCGTTCTACGCGGGTCTCACCATCGCATTGACACTGCTTGGATGGGGCATCGGCGGACTGGTCGGCGGTGTGCTCACCGACTACATCGGCCGCAAGCGGATGATGATGCTGGCGATTCTCGCGTACTCGCTCACTACGGGCCTGAGCGCGCTCTCGTGGAACTGGGCGTCGTTTGCGGCGTTGCGCTTCGTAGTCGGGCTGGCGATGGGTTCGGAGTGGGCGACCGGCACCGCCATGACCGCCGAAATCTGGCCCGACCAGCATCGAGGCAAGGGCGCGGGACTCATGCAGTGCGGCCTCGGTATGGGTTTCTTCGTGGCATCGCTGGTGTGGCTTTTCATGAGCGGCATGGGTCAGCATGCATGGCGCTATATGTATCTTCTCGGTGTACTGCCGGGACTGGCTACCTTGTGGATGCGCGCCGGTATACCGGAGTCGGAGCAGTGGGCACGTGTCGACGCGGACCGCAAGGACGCGCAGGTTCGAAGGAAGGCCGGCATGGCGCTCGACGATCGGGAACAGGCCCTCGCGCGTCTCACGCTGTTCGACCTGTTTGCGCAACCGAAATTGCGCCGTCGCACCGTGATTGCCGTGTTGATGTCGCTTAGCACGACGCTGGGCTGGTGGGGTATCTCCACGTGGGTGCCGCCGTATATCGGTTCGGTCGCGGCGCAAGCGGGGCTTTCAGCGCCGGCCTGGGCGAGCTTTGCGGGCATGGCATACAACGTGGGCGCGATCGCAGGCTACATTGGTCTCGGCTTTCTTGCGGACGCGTATGGGCGCAAGCGTGTCACCATCCTGTTCTTCGCGATGGCGTTCGTGCTGACGCCGGTGCTCTTCATGTGGACGCACGATGTCGTGCTCCTGCTCGCGGTCGCGTGCGTCACGGGATTCTTCAGTCTCGGCCAGTATACGTGGATGCCGACATGGCTACCCGAACTGTATCCGACGCGTGTACGCGGCACGGCGATAGCCTTCTGCTTCAATGTCCCACGCTTTCTTGCGTGGAGCGGTCCGCTCGTCGCAGGAACCCTGATCGCGCGCTTTGGTGGCTACGGTCATGCGGCAGTGACAGTCGGTTTCATCTATCTCGTGGGTCTCGCGCTGGCTCCGCTGCTGCCGGAAACGCGAGGCAAACCCTTACCTGAGGAGGTTTGAACAATGAATTTCGTTTTTACGGCCGATGCGCCGGCGCCGGGGGGGCACTATTCGCAGGCAGTTCAGGCGGGTGGCTTCACATTCGTGTCCGGCATGCTGCCGGGGCCGGGTGTCGCAACCGAAGGCCCGGACAACTTCGAGCGTCAGGTGCGCGCGACGCTGCAGCATTGTGAGCACGTCCTTGCCGAAGCAGGATGCAGGCTGACCGACGTCGTGCAGTGCACCGCCTATATCGTCGGTGTCGGGCACTGGCCGGAATTCAACCGCATCTATGCGGAGTACTTCGGCGACCACAAGCCGGCGCGCGCCGTCGTGCCGGTACCGGAACTGCATCATGGATTTCTCGTCGAGCTGCAGATGGTGGCCCATACATCGGCTTGACGAAGGAGCCGCCACCAGTGGGGCGTTGACGGGACAGGAGAACAGCGATGGACAGCATTGACGTAGCCGTCTTGCAGCATGCAGTCGACTGGCTCAGGGCCGGTCGCCGCGTCGTGCTCGTCACCGTGACCCGGACGTGGGGCTCCAGTCCGCGGCCTGTCGGCTCGATGCTGGCAATGCGTGATGATGGCGTCGTAAGCGGTTCGGTGTCAGGCGGATGCGTCGAGGACGATCTGATGGATCGTGCGCGACGGCAATTATTCGCCGGCGAGCGGCCGGAGGTGGCCACTTACGGCATCAGCGCGGAAGAAGCCCTGCGTTTCGGCTTGCCGTGCGGAGGCACGATGGAGCTGGTCATCGAGCCGCTTTGGGGTGACGGGTCGCTGGCTGGACTCGTCGATCTCGCGGCGCAACTCGCACAGGGCGCGCTGATCGGACGCGAACTGGATATCGCAAGCGGGCGCACGCGTCTTCGTCGTGCATTGCCGGACGAACAATTGCGCTTCGACGGCAGGACGCTCGTGACCGTGCACGGTCCGCGCTATCGTCTTCTGATCATCGGCGCGGGCGATCTGTCGCGCTTCCTTGCGACGATCGCATGCGGACTCGGCTATCAGGTGACCGTCTGCGACCCGCGGGAAGAATACGCCGATGCGTGGAGCCTGCCGAACGTGAGCATCGTGCGCTCCATGCCCGACGACACGGTGCTCGATATGCGTCTCGACGCGCACAGCGCGGTCGTCGCACTGACGCACGATCCAAAGCTGGACGATCTTGCCCTGATCGACGCGTTGAAGACGGATGCGTTCTACGTTGCCGCCATCGGCTCGCGCAGAAACAGTGACAGGCGACGCGAACGCCTCAAGCTCTTCGACGTCAGCGATGCGCAGCTTGGCCATTTGAGCGGACCAGCGGGCATTTTCATCGGCAGCAGGACGCCGCCGGAGATTGCCGTTTCGATCGCCGCGGAGATGACGGCTGCGAAGAACGGCGTGAGCTTGCCGAAAACGCTTCAGGTCGCGCAGGCGAAGGCCGCGCATGAGGACGTTTCCGCGCATGCCCTTTGCCCCATCCTGGCAGAGACAGTTTGACGGTTCTGGCGGCGCGACTACTCGCACTCGGGTAGATCCCTGGCGGTATTGACGATTTGCCACCACTGTTGCCGCAACTCGTCGCGCAGGATCTTGCTGCGGGCGTTCCGCGGCAGCGATGCCACAAGATAAACGTGCTTCGGCCATTTCTCTCGGGGGAGATGCGCTCGACAGTACGCACACAACTCTTCCGCATCGGGAGCGGTGCCCGGGTGCGGGACGACGAAGCATACGGATTCCTGCCCGTACACGGGGTCGGGAACGCCGAGGGCCGCTACGTCCTGCACGTCCGGATGGCCCAGCATCGCGTCCTCGATTTCCTGCGGAACGATCTTGACGCCGCCGCGGATGATCAGGTCGTCCATCCGCGCTGCCATTCGTACGAAGCCGTCCGCGTCACGCGCCGCAACGTCACGGGTAAAGAGGGGCGCACCACGAATGGGTTTGATGGTGCCGTCCGAACACAGCAGCCCGAGCGCAAGCTTGGGTCCGCTCACGACCACCTGGCCTTCCACGTCGGGGCCGCACGACACGCCATCGGGGTCGACGATATCGAACTCGATATGTGCGACGGGATAGCCGACGGTGCCGATCCTGCGTCGTTGCGCCCGGTTGCCGCACATCCAGCCCGCCTCCGACGAGCCGTAGAGGTTCAGTATCCGGATGCCATAGTGCTTTTCGAAACGCGCCCACTGGACGGGCGACAGCGGAGCCGTGCTGCAGGTCATCGCGCGCAGCGTCGCGAAGCTTCCGTCACGGGTGTCGACAGGCGCTTCGAGTAGCATGTTCAGCACCGTCGGCACGCCCGCGCTCACGGTGACACGATGGCTCTTGATCCAGTCCGCGAACCGGCTCATGGAAAAACGGCGTGCGACGCATAGCGTCGAGCCAAGCTGCAGGAACGGCATCAAACTGAGAATCTGCGCCGAATACCAGTCGAACGAACGATACTCGAGCGCGCGGTCGTCGACGTTCAAACCCAGCAGATCGATGCTGTCGAGACTGTTCAGCCAGTAGCACGCGTGATCGTACACGACGATCTTCGGCATGCCGGTCGTGCCGGACGTACAGCACATCGATGCAATATCGCCGGGTGCGGATGCCGTGGCGCCGTCTGGAAGGGCGACGTCGTCGCGATCGTCGCTGGCGAGCCGTAGCGTCTCGGGCGCGGCCTCATCTGCGCCGGTTGACGACCAGGCAGCAAAGCGCATCACCGGCCCGTCCGTTACCGCACAGATACTGTCGTCCCCATTCGCGGGAGCGAGGACGAGCGCGGGCGCGATGGTGTCGATCAGCGTGCGGGCGATCGCGGGACGGACGAAGGACACATCCAGCGGACACACGACCGCGCCGATGCGCCAGATGCCAAGCCACAGAAGCAGTTTGTCCAGCCCCTCCGTGCCGGCGAGTACGACGCGCTCGCCCTTTTTTATACCGCGGCGCAGTAACTGGCGTCCAATTCCATCTACGACACCCGCCAGTTCTTTGAAGGAGATGCTCTTGCGGTCATCGACGTCGACGATCGCAGGTTTTTCGGGCGTCCGCCGCCTATGCTGCTCGAGCAGAACCGCTACGGTGCAATACGGCGGGTCGGCTACCGGCTGAGAGGTGCTGGACATGGAGCCATATGGCCTTCGACTGACGACGCGGACGAAGCATGGGGCGTCGCAGAAGCTGTCTTGCGAGCCGGGTTTTCACCTAGTCGCGCAAGCGCCCATTCGCGAAACTGCTCCACCTTCTTCATCCTGGCCTTGTCGTTTGGCGACGTAACGAAATAGGCGGAGTTCGACGGCACTCGCAGGTCGAATGGCGCCACCAGTTTGCCGCTCGCGAGATCGGCGTCGACGAGCGGCGTGCGGCCGATGGCAATGCCGACACCGTCGACTGCGGCGGCGAGCGACGTCAGTTGCAGATGGAATACCGACTCGCCGGCGAATTCGACGGGTTTCTGGACGGCTGCTTCGAGCCACGCGGGCCAGTCATCCTGATACATCGAGTAAAAGTACGTGCGAATCTGCCGCATCCGCGCGAGGCCTTCTGCGATCGAGCCGAATTCGCCAGTCTCCGCGAGCACCGCTGGCGAGCAGACAGGGAAGAACTCTTCGCCATGCAACCGGTCGGCTCGCGAGGATGCCCAGCGCCCCGAGCCGTAGCGAATCGCGACGTCATAACTGTTGCGCTCGAATTCGTTGAAGGTCGAACTGGTGGCGAGATGAACAGTGATCTCGGGATGGTCGCGCTGGAATTCCGGCAGCGCCGGGATGAGGCATTTCACGGCATACGTCGGCAGGCAGGTGACAGTTAGAACCGTGCTCGGTTTTTTCTTGCGCGCGTGTGCCGTTGCAATCGACAGAAGATTGATCGCTTCGTGCACGGAATTCAGATACTCGCGTGCGGCCGGCGTCAGCGTGAGCACGTTGCGCCGACGAACGAACAGCTTGATTTCCAGCCGGTCTTCAAGGGTCTTGATCTGATGGCTGATTGCGGTTTGAGTCAGTTCAAGTTCCTGTGCTGCGCGCGTGAAGCTGAGATGTCGCGACGCTGCTTCGAAAGCAAGCAGGCTCTGCAAGGAGGGAATGTACGGTCTCATTCGGCGTCAGGGCGGTGCGAGGTCGTCAGGTATCCGATTGTAGTCGGTTTCATTGTTGTGTTCGCGCGCCGGGTTCATACGAATGCGCAACGCGGCTCCCAATGGAAAGGGAATGACGGATGATCAGCCGGTTATGCCCAGCGAGGAAATGAAAGTTTCTCATGTCGTGTATGAGAAAAGTTAGTTTGCGCGTGCGGAAAGCGCTCATGCACTCTTCGATCTTGCTGCCCAACGCATTGAATGACGAACCGTGGTTCCTCGAAGTAACGGCTTCGCAGACGCTAGCGCATCAACCATTCTGAATTCGGAAAACCATGACTATCGCAAGAGTGAAGGTCCGGACCCCACTCGTGGAGATGGAAGGCGACGAGATGGCCCGCGTCCTGTGGCAATGGGTCCGCGATGAATTGATTCTGCCGTTCGTGGACGTGAGCCTCATTCAGTTCGATCTCTCCATCGGCAACCGCGACAGGACGGACGACCAGGTGACACTGCAAGCCGGACAGGCGGCGAAGGAATACGGCGTGTCGTTGAAGTGCTCGACCATCACGCCGGATCGCGCAAGGCAGCAGGAGTTCGGACTCGCACGGCTTTATCCGTCGCCTAATGGGACGATCCGTAACGCGCTTGACGGAACGATATTCCGTGAGCCGATTATCTGCGTCAATGTCCCGCGCCTCGTCGCGCATTGGAACCAGCCGGTGGTGATCGCGCGTCATGCGTTCGGCGAGCAGTACCGCGCGAAGGAAATAGTCGTGGGCGGCGCCGGCACGATGAAGCTCGTGTTCGAACCGGCTGACGGCGGCGAGCCGCTCGTTCAGACCATTCACGAATTCCCGGGTGCCGGCGTGGCGCTCGGCCTCTTCAACCTCGACGAGTCGATTCGCGGATTCGCTCGCGCGTGCCTGAACTTCGGGCTGCAGAGGGGCTACCCCGTTTACTTTTCACACAAGGGTACCGTGCTCAAGCAGTACGACGGACGTTTCAAGGAGATCTTCGCCGAGGTGTTTGAAGAGTTCGCACAGGCGTACGAGGCGGCGCAGCTCATCTATGAGCCGCGTCTGATCGACGATATGGTTGCGTTCAGCCTTAAATCGTCGGGTGGTTATCTCTGGGCCTGCAAGAACTACGATGGCGACGTGCAGTCGGACTATCTCGCACAGGGCTACGGATCTCCGGGCCTCATGACGTCCGTGCTGATGTCGCCCGACGGGCGTTGCATGCAGACGGAGACAGCACACGGTACGGCGGTGCGCCACTACCGGCAGCACATGCGAGGCGAGCCGACATCGAGCAATCCGCTCGCGACGATCTTTGCGTGGAGTCGGGCGCTCTGGCAGCGGGGCCGCCTCGATGAGACGCCCGATGTGATGAACTTTGCGGCGACACTCGAGCGGACATGCATCGAACTGGTCGAAGCCGGCACCATGACGCGCGACCTGGCGCTGCTGATCAGCCAGGATAGCCCTTACGTCGGAGCGGACGCATTCGTGCGGCGCGCTGGGCGTGCGTTGCAGGCGCGCCTGAATTGATGCATGGCTCGGGGACGGATTCGCCGCGATCCATGACACGCGATGTTCACGACGCGTGGACAACAGATTGGGAGCGGCGCGCACAAAGGCCTTCCAGGTAGCGGGTGTGGAGAACAATTTTGAATATCGATGTGCTGGATAACCCCTTCCTGGCGAGCCTGGGCGCCACACGTACCGGGTGGCGCGAAGGCTTTGCGGAGTTTTGTGTCTGCTTTCATCCTGCGTTGCTGAACAGGCAGGGCGTGCTGCAGGGCGGTGTGATCGCAACGCTGCTCGATGCTGCCTGCGGATATGCGGGCCTTTACAGTCCCGATCCGCAGCGGCCGGTTCATGGCGTGACGCTTTCGCTGACGTTGAACTTCCTCGACAAAGGCCTCGGTGACACGGTCATTGCGCGAGGTTTCCTCGAACGCAAGGGCAAGTCGATTTTCTTCGCGCGTGGCGAGGCATGGATCGACTCCACGACGCTCATCGCGACCGCACAGGGCACATTCAAATACGCCGGAGGCCGTGCAAGGCGGGAACAGCTGGCGCGCGGGAGCAGCGGAAGCGA
Source organism: Paraburkholderia sp. GAS42 (assembly GCF_050436565.1). Lineage (NCBI taxonomy): Bacteria > Pseudomonadati > Pseudomonadota > Betaproteobacteria > Burkholderiales > Burkholderiaceae > Paraburkholderia > Paraburkholderia sp. GAS42. The sequence goes on from NZ_JBNDML010000002.1 coordinate 433,237, forward strand.
CTGAGCGGCGCGCCGCCCCCATGTCGCCTCGCCCGCGCATGAAAGAATCTCATCCCCAGCATGAAAGATGGTCGTTTGCGCCCGTCCTGCGATTGCTTCAATGTTCCATTCGAGAAGCGATAGAACAGCAAGGCAGCGTATCCGCTGCGGCAGCGCATGACGCGCATGAATATCAAGGAGACCGAGAAAGTGACAAGTACGTCGACGACCCATTCGCTCGACCTCAGGGCCTGGCTCGAAGAGGCACGCTCGCTTGGCGAGCTGACTGAGGTGTCGGGAGCCGACTGGAATCTCGAACTCGGCGCGATAAGCGAGCTCAATGTGAAGAAAGAGCGGCCGTCTGCACTGCTGTTCGACGATATTCCCGGCTACCCGAAGGGCTTTCGGGTGCTGACCTGCAGCACGGCAAGCCCGGCGCGTCTGTCCTCGATCCTGCGCATCGGTCATGAGTCCACGCATCGGGGGCTCGTAGAGACGCTGCGGGGAAGGCCGAAGCAATGGCAGTCGCAGGCCCCGGAATACGAACCCGTCACCGTTGCCAACGGGCCTATCTTCGAGAATGTGCAATCCCGCGACGATGTCGATCTGTTCTCGTTTCCGTCGCCGCTGTGGCACGAGAAAGACGGCGGCCGCTATATCGGCACCGGCTGCATGGTTGTCACCAGGGATCTCGACTCGGACTGGGTCAACGTCGGCACGTACCGTGTGATGATTCACGACAGGAATCATGTCGGACTCGACATGATCCCCGGCAAGCACGGCGCGATCCAGTACGACAAGCACATGAAGGCCGGCAAGCCATTTCCCGTTTCGATCGTGATCGGCTGCGATCCGCTCGGCTATCTGATATCGGGCATCGAAGTGCCGTTTGGCATGTGCGAACTGAACTATGTCGGCGCGATCCTGAAGCAGCCGGTGTCGGTCGTACACGGCCAGTTGACCGGTCTGCCGTTCCCGAGCGCGTCGGAGATCGTCATCGAAGGGTACGCGCATCCGGGCGACGTGAAGATCGAAGGCCCGTTCGGCGAGTTTCACGGCTATTACCCGGGCAAAGCGGAAACCGCGCCCGTGGTGACGATCGAGCGCATCTACTATCGCAACGATCCGATCATCATGGGCAGCCCGCCGGCGAAGCCGCCTAACGACTACTCCTATTCGAAGGCGGTCATGCGCTCGGCGCTGCTGCTCGACGCATTGCAGGCTGCCGGCGTGCCCGACGTCGAAGGTGTGTGGGCACACGAGATTGGCGGCGCGCGCATGTTTAACGTCGTGTCGATCAGGCAGCGCTATGCGGGACATGCTCGCCAGGCTGGGCACATCCTCAGCCAGTGCGGCGTCGGCGCTTATATGTCGCGCTATTCGATCGTGGTAGACGAGGATATCGACCCGTCGAATCTTCAGGAGGTCATGTGGGCGGTGGCAACGCGCACCGATCCGGATATCGATATCGACATCATCAAGAGAGGCATGGGATCCAAGAACGACCCGATGTCGATCGCCAATCCCTACAAGGCGCCGTTCAACGCCAAGGCAATTATCGACGCATGTCGTCCCTATGACTTCCTCAAGGAGTTTCCGGAAGTCGCGGAAGCGAGCAAGGAACTGCAGGAAAAAACGCGCGCGAAGTGGCAACACATCCTGGGCTAGCCGGCTGATGCAGCGCCGATGTTCGATGAGGTGATTCACCTGCACGTGCGGGCCGGCAAGCGAGCCGCGGTGACGGCGTAATTGACCCGGCACCGTTGGCGCGTCACCCGGAAGCTTCAACACCCAACCATGCTTGATCGCAACGCCCTGCGAGGGGCTCGCCTGCCCCGGCGATGTCCGGGGAAGGAAAAGGAGAGTTGTAAATGGAACTGACTGGCGAACAAATCTTGCCGCTGCCGCGAGAACGTGTCTGGGCGGCATTGAACGACCCCGAGATCCTGAAGGCCTCCGTGCCGGGTTGCGAGTCATTCGAACGTGTGGATGAAAATCAGTTTCAGATGGTGATGGCCGCTTCGGTCGGCCCTATCAAGGCCCGTTTCAAGGGCAAGATGACGCTGACTGACTTGCAGCCGCCCCAATCCTATTCGCTGACGTTCGAAGGCTCCGGTGGCGCAGCCGGGTTCGGCAAAGGTGGCGCGCGTGTCGATTTGCTGCCCGAGGGCGTGGGTACGAAGCTCGTATACAAATCGCATGCTCAGGTGGGCGGCCGCCTTGCACAAGTCGGCGCGCGACTGATCGACGGCGTGGCGAAAAAGATGGCGGAAGACTTTTTCGGTCGCTTTACTGCGGCCGTAACGGGTCCGCAAACGCAAGTCGAAGTCGATGGGGCGATGATCGGCCAGCCGGGTGACGCTCGCAGGTCAACGCCGATGGCAGGCAGCGCTATACCGGGTGCAAGCGCAGCCACCCAGCGCGGTGCCGACGACACCAGGGCGACCGGCAACCGCAAGGTGTGGCTCTGGGCGGCCGGCGCGATCCTGGTGGTCGCTGCGGCCGCCGCCTACACGCTGCACTGATACGAAAAGCCTGGTAAATCCCGCACGTCTCGCACTACCGGCAGCACCAGACCGGCCGCCTGACGATCAATAAGCGGGTATCGAATGAGGAGACCGAGATGCAGGAAGGCGGCGTGTTGCAGAGCACAGTGAGCCGGAGTCAGGCGTGGGAACCGATGGCTGGCGCATCGTCGGCGAGAGCGGAGCTGATTCGACGCATCGAAAGCGTGCCGTTCTCGTGGTGGCATACGAAGGCTCGCATCATTGTGGGCAGCGCCACCTTTTTTGACGCGTTCGATGCCCTGTCGATTGCCTTTGTGCTTCCAGTGCTGATCGGCTTATGGCACATCGAACCGTTGCAGATCGGTGTGCTCATCGGCGCCAGCTACATCGGGCAGTTCGTCGGTGCGCTGATTTTCGGCTGGTACGCCGAACGCCACGGCAGAATCAGGAGCGCAACGATCTCCATCGGCATTATGTCCGTGATGAGCCTCGGTTGTGCGCTGAGTGGAAATTTCATGATGTTGCTCGCCTGCCGGTTCGTTCAGGGTATAGGCGTGGGTGGCGAAATGCCGGTTGCCGCGACCTACATCAGCGAACTTTCCAACGCGCGCGGCCGGGGCAAATACTTCATGCTGTACGAGGTGATCTTCCCGGTTGGCCTGATGGCGACCGGACAAATCGGCGCGTGGCTCGTGCCGACGATCGGCTGGAAGATCATGTTCTGGATCGGTGCGGTGCCGGGGCTGTTGATTGCCGCGCTAGTGTCGCGGCTTCCGGAGTCGCCGCGCTGGCTTATCAGCAAGGGCCGTCTCTCCGAAGCCGAAGCCGTGATACGTGAAATGGAGGCAAGCACCGAGCGGCGCATTGCACCAGGTCAATCCGTGCAGCAACACAAAACCGAAGCGGCTTCGAAGGCCGGCTGGCGGGAAGTCCTGTCGCCGCTTTATCGCAGCCGCACGTTGATCGTGTGGCTTCTGTGGGCCAGCGCCTTTTTCGTCGCCAACAGCCTGAACAACTGGTTGCCTACGCTGTACCGCTCTGTGTATCACCTGCCATTACAAACCGCGTTGCGCGCTGCATCGATGACAAATGTCGCGCAGGTGGTGCTGCTGCTCGTATGTGCATACAGCATTGATCGCGTAGGACGTCGCAGCTGGACGGTCACAGCCTTTGTTGTCGCGGCCGCGCTGCTGGCTGCCCTGGGCTTCTTCGGCGCGCATAGTGTGTGGGGCGTGATGATGCTCGGTACGGTGAGCTACGGGTTGATCGGCTCGATTGCCGCAGTGCTTTACCTGTACACGCCCGAGGTCTATCCGACGCGTATGCGCGCCACCAGCACCGGCCTCGCGACTTCGTGGTTGCGCCTGGCATCGGCGGTCGGACCTTCTCTCGCTGGCCTGCTGTTGCACAAGCAGGGTATCGGATCGGTATTCCTGATGTTTGCGGGAGTGAGCGTAGTCGGTGCGCTAGGCGCCTTGAAAATGATCGAGACACGTGAGCGGAGTCTCGAAGAGATCGCACCCTGACGCGCGGCAATGGGCTGCGATGACTTTTAAAAGACGAGACGCACGGGTTGCAGGAAATCGTGCAGTCCGTTTGCGTTGGCAAGTGAACTAGCCTCCCGGGTTACCTATATGGTCGACATCAACGCACCGCATGCGACATCAACCGCAAGAGGCGATTTTGACGCGTGGCCTTGCGCGCTGCAAACGCTCCTTGACGGCATGGATATCGAGTCAAAGAGCAGTTTCACCGCTTCGCTGCTCGCGGTCGACGAGAGCGCCCGGGTGCGCACTTCGCTACTGAGTGTTGGCGAACTCTTCGTGCCCGACGCACGTACGCTGTGCTTCGCGTTGTGGTCCAGTTCACGGACCGCGCGCGCAGTCCATTCGACGGGGCGCGCAGCACTGACTTTTGTCTTCGACGAAGCTTTCTATCAGTTGCAGTTGAATGCTCGTCCGGTTTCCTGCGGCAATTTTCCGCTGACGTGTTTTGTGGCGACCATCGAGGCGGGAGAGTCGCAGCGGGTGGACTATGCACGCTTGACGACTGGAATCAGTTTTCAGCTACAGCAACACAAGACCGTGATCGAGCGCTGGTACGGACAGGTGCAGGTATTGAAGCGACTGGCAAGCATGCATGCTTGAACAGCGCCCGACCGACCGCGTGCGTCATCGACTGTAATCAATCGCTTCCGTGGAATCCAGGCATGCGCCGTACTGCGCACTGTATGTAGCGTTAAGATAAAGGGTTTACGCTACAACGGGTCTTCGGAGGCCAATCATGAAAGGTCTTTTTCAAGCTGCCGCGATCGCGGCAGTACTTGCTGCGCCTCTTTCCTCACATGCTCAGTCACAATCATCCGTTAGCCGCGCGCAAGTGCGGCAGGAACTGATTGAAATCGAGAACGCCGGCTACAACCCGTCGACGTCCGACTCCACCGCCTATCCGGAGAACGTTCAGGCAGCTGAGCGTCGTCTGGATGCCCGCAATGGGCAAGATAGCGCCTATGGGGGTGTAGCCGCGGGTTCAGGGCGCTCAGGCAGCGGAAGAACGTTCTATGAAGGCGACGACACTCAATAACGCGGTCTATGCGCCGAGCAGCACGCCTGTACGCACCGGACGCGTGCCCGTGACGCGCCCAAGCGGCGCGCCCGCAGTCGCGAAGCGGATGGCACGCCGCATATAGAGGACGCCATCCGTGTGGCTGCTGATCGTGGTCGTCTCGTCCGTCAGTGGATCGACGATGTCGAACAGCGGGTCGCCCGCGCGGATCGTGTCGCCGATTTTTGCCCGATGCACGACGATGCCGCTGACAGGCGCATAAAACTGCTCGCTGCCAGCGAGCGGAGTCGCGGGAAAAGGCAGCGGCGGCAGCGCTTTCGGCTCGCCGCGAATCGCCCCACGCGACATGAGGTAATCGATGATCGCGTCGGCGTCCTGCTGCGCAACGGCGTACGACACATCGCGCTGTCCGCGGCATTCGACCGTGACCGCGAGCGTGCCATCCGGTACGGGCTTGCCGGCAGGCATCTGCTGCTGAAGATTCCACCAGATCAGGCTGTGCGCCTCGTCAAAGGCCTGGCCGCCGGAGTGGGTGGCGAGTAGCGAGGCTTCGGCGCCGAGATAGCGGGCAAGCGGTTCGATCGACGGCCACGCGGCTTCGGTCGTGTACACGTGCATCACGGCTTCGAGCGAGCAATGCAGATCGATGACGAGGTCCGCATCGAACGACTGCTTGAATAGCGCAAGTTGCAACGATTCGAATTCGGTCAGCGGCGCCTGCTGCGCGAGTTCTTCGCGCAGCAGTTCACGGATGATGTCGCGATTGCGCATGGCATCGGCGCCGAGCCGATCTTTCGCGCGCTCGGCGAGCGTCGGAAACGCCAGGAAGTGACGATTGAAGTTCTTGCCGCTCGCAAGGTCGAAGCGTCCGATGAACTGTCCCATCACGTATTGTCCGAGGCCGACCGGATTGGCGACCGGCACCAGCACGATTTCCGCGGCCAGCGCTCCGGCCGCTTCGAGTTCGAGCAGACGGCGTTTCAGCAGAACGGCCGTGAGCATCGCAGGCGTTTCGTCCGCGTGCAGCGACGACTGAATGTAAATTTTTTGCCCGCTGTCCGATGAATCCGACGAGGGACCAAAGTGGAAACTCACCAGTTCGCGGTGCGTGCCGACGGCGGGTGACAGAAGGGGCGTGGTCTGCTTTTGCATGCGTGTTCCGGTCAAAGAGACGTTGCGGCACTTTACTGCAGGGTTGTGGCCCTGCGCCGCGGTTCGTTACGGTCGATAGCGAGAGTGTGTGCACGCATGCTAAGGCATAGAGGTGAATCGCAAAAGAGCAGTCCGGGCTATCATGATCACTTTATGTGATCGCAGATCTGCGGCCTATGGCGCTGACACTTTCCCAATTGCGCGTGTTTTCCGCGGTCGCGCAGCATGGCAGCATCCGCGCGGCGTCGCGTGCGCTGGGTATCGCGCAGAGCGGCATTACGCATCAGTTGCAGAACCTCGAACTGATGCTCGGCACCACGCTCGTCACGCGCACCAATCGCGGCATCGCGTTGACGGCGTTTGGCCAGCGTCTGTTGGTGCGGGCGGGGACGATTCTCGGTGAGTGCGAACGGGCCGAGCAGGAGATGCAGCAGTTGAGCGGCGATTACACGGGCGAGGTCTCGTTCGGTATGTCCACTGAACCGCTGATCGATGCGCTTGCACCGGTTCTTGCCGAATACCACGCGCGTTTCGACAAGGTCGCGTTGCGTCTGCGTACCGGCACGTCGCGGATGATGATCTCGCGGATTCGCGATGGCACGCTCGATTTCGCGGTGGCGCTGGTATCGAAAGAGAGCGATACAGCGGATCTCTCGGTGACGACGCTGTATCCGTCCGATCCGGTGATTGTTTGCCGACGCGGCCATCCAAAAGCATCGGCGACCTCGCTGGCTGAACTGGCGGACTGCACGTGGGTGGCGACGCCGTCTCCCAACCCCGCCGGCGACGTGCCGTCGAACCGGCTGGCCGATCTGTTCGTCGAACACGGCCTTGCGCCGCCGAAGGTCATTGCCACCGTCGAAGGTCTGTTCGAGGCGCTTCATCTTGTCGCGCAGACGGACTGTCTTTCGCTGGAACCGTCGATCCTCACGCAGCGCGGGCTTTTCGCTCAAACGCTGGTGACGATCCCCGTGCGCGAACGTGTGACGCCGCAGGACGTCTGCCTGCTTCAGCGCGCGTCGATGCCGCTGACGCCAGCAGCCCAGCAACTCGCGACGATGCTCGCGTCATACACCCGAACCCTGCATGCGCCCCGCAATGCCGACGCGGAAGGCGGCGCGTCGTTAAGCGATTGAAGCGCGGCCCGTCACCTTGGCGCTTCTTTATGCATGCGCCGGATCGGGCCGCGCGCCCGGATGCTCCACGACGGTATCGTCGATCGGAAAATGCAGCATCGCTGCAAACACCCCCGCAATGGCCGTAGCGCCCCATATCAGCGAATACGAACCGGTCACATCGAAGACGAATCCACCCAGCCACGCGCCCAGAAACGAGCCGAGTTGATGGCTGAGGAAGCACACGCCGAACAGTGTGCCCAGATGACGCGTGCCGAATACCTTCGCGACGAGTCCACTAGTAAGTGGCACCGTTCCGAGCCAGGTGAGACCCATCACCGCTGCAAAGACGGCAACCGAGACCGTTGTTTTAGGCAGAAGGAAGAAGATCGCGATGGCGGCGCCCCGGATCAGATAAAGCCAGCCCAGCACGTACTGCTGGCGAAAGCGTCCGCCCAGCCACCCGCACGCCCAGCTGCCTGCCATGTTGAAGAGGCCGATCAGCGAAAGCGCGGTTGCGCCTGCACCAACGGGCATGTGGCAGAGAAACAGATAGCCCGGCAAGTGCGTGGCGATAAAGGCAAGCTGGAATCCGCAGGTAAAGAAGCCGATGGTCAGGAGGCGATATCCGCGATGCCGGCATGCCTGTGCAACGACGGTCCGCAAGGACGACGCGGGCGGCCCCGAAAGCGGCGCAGCGCCTCCATTCCGGCGATCAAGCAACACGCCAAGCGGCGCGGCCACGATCAGCACGAACGCGAGCACGAGAAGCGACGATGCGATCCCCGACGTTTGCCGGACCGTCTGTGCGAGCGGCACCATGAGCACCTGACCGAGCGAGCCGCCCGCGCTCGCCAGCCCCATCGCCACGCTGCGCTTTTCGGCGGAAGCCAATCGACCGACCGCGGTGAGCACCACACCGAAGCTCGTGCAGCTGATCCCGATGCCGACCAGCACGCCCATGCCGACGACGAGCAACGCAGGCGATGACGTCAGCGCCGCAAGGGCCAGGCCGCCCGCGAAGGCGACCGCGCCGAACGCGACGACCGGTGTGCATCCGTAGCGGTCTGCTGCCGCGCCCGCGAATGGCTGCGCGAATCCCCACACCAGGTTGTGCAATGCGATGGCGAACGCGATGAGCGTGACAGGCACGCCGCGGTCAAACGAGAACGGGCCGATGAAAAGGCCGAAGGTCTGGCGTACACCCATCGCTGCACTCAGGATGAGTGCAGCCGCAACGATCACGAGTGCGGTGCGGGTTTGCTGGGATGCAGGGTGCGTGTAGTGTGCTGTCGACATCGTTCAGTCCTCCTTGCGCCAATACTGGCAGCGGGTGACTGAGGCATCAAAGGAAAAGATTTTGACGACAGGTGAGGGTGGCTCACCTGAACATTCAGGAAGCGGGCGCGGTTCGGTCAGGATCTTCGCTGCGCGGTTCCAGATCGACAGCAGCGAAGGTGTCTGCATTGTCTTCGACGGTTGCGGCTTCTTCGAGCAGCCATTGCCGGAAGGTGGCGAGATCGGGGCGATGATCGGCGGCTTCCGCGCTCACGAGCCAGTACGCGGTGCCGGCGACAATCACCTCCGGACTGATTTCGACGAGCGCGTTCGCAGTGAGTTCGCGATCGACGAGCGGCCGTCTTCCAATCGCCACGCCCATGTCCATTACGGCGGCCTCGTACGCAAGCTGGACGGTATCGAAGCGCATGCCGCCTGACGGTTCGATATCCTGCCTGCCTGTTCCGTCCAGCCATGCCTGCCAGTCTTCGCTTGCTGAATCGACGTGAAGCAGCTTTGCGCGACGCAGATCGATGTTGCCCTCGCTATCGATGAGCGTAGCGCGGTACGCCGGACTGCACACCGGCACCAGGCGTTCGCCGAACAACCGGTGCCATGTCGCGCCGGCAACCGGTTTGCGGCTCAACCGGATTGCGAAATCGAAGCCATCGTTGGGGAATTCGACCAGCCTTCGCGAGGTATCGACGGTCACGTTCGCGTCGGGCCAACGGCTGCGGAATGCGTGCAGTCGCGGCAATAGCCAGCGGGACGCGAGGGTGGGCGCGCAGCTCACGGCGATCGTGCGATGCGCCCGCCTGTCGGGCAGACGCTGTGTACCGGTCGCAATCAGCTCAAACGCTTTGGAGATGTACGGCAGATAATCCGCGCCCTCGGATGTGAGCGAAAGCCCACGAGGTTCGCGAACGAAGAGTTCGACGCCGAGTGCCTGTTCAAGGCCGACGATCGCATGACTGACAGCGCTTGGCGTCACGTTGAGTTCCGCTGCCGCGAGCTTGAAACTCTGATGTCTCGCGGCCGCTTCAAAGAATCGGAGCGACGAAAGCGGAGGAAGACGAAGCGGCATTGCATCTCCAGCGAAGCAGGTTTCAGGCGTGATGGTTGGGCACCGCGAAGCTGGACGGCTCTGCGGAAGCTTAAGCGGGTCGACTGTGCTCATCATAAATGCAATGCGCGTCGTCGAGAATGCGCATCAACGAGCGTGCGTTGCGCTGCCCTGATCTTCGAGGCAGTTATTGAAGATCACACGCGTCTGTCCCACGCTCACTGGTCCGGCTTCAGTGGCTGCGCGCGCTCCACTCGCATACGCCCAGGCGGCTCGAAATAGGTCCCGAAACGCACGAGCCCCGCTTTTTTCAGGTGACAGGTCATCCAGAAGCTGACCAGCAGGCCGGGGTCGGGCCTGTCGTCGACCTCGACATCAATTGCGCGGATACGCGGCTCGAACTTCAGCAGTGTCGTCTCCATCTGGTTCCTGAGGTCGTGAACGGAGGCAGGAAGATTCCTGTACACATCGGTGAGATCCGGGAGCCCATAGTCGGGCACGTGCTTCAGCGCTCCGGCGCGCGTGTTCAGGATGCGCCGGATATTCGCCTGGACGCTGAGAATCTCGAGCGTCTTGTCGTCGTGAGCTTCGAGCGGCTCGCCGTCAATATGTCCGAGCAGCATGTCGTAAAGGGAGGGGCCGGCGGGCATCGCACTGGCCTCAGGTCGAAGCTTCGGTGGCAGGAACATGACCGACCGTTTCGTTGTGTTCGCCGTCGGCGCGGTCGACGAAATCGATCATGAGGTTGCCTTCATCCGACGCCCCGAAGGAAGTCCCCTTGGGGGACATCGACAGCCGGATCTCGGCGGGTGCCAGACCATCGGCCATCCTGGCGAGCAGTTCACGCGACACTGCCGGCAGAATCCGCTGGTTTAGGAGCGCGTCAACGTTGCGCGCACCGGACTCCCGCGCGAGACACAGTTGCGCGAGGGATGCCGTCAGCGCCTCGTCGCACGAAAGCGCAACGTTATGTTGCCGGCGCAGGCGCTCAGCCACCTTGCCGATTTTCAGTTTCACGATGGATTCGAGCGCCGCCGCTTCCAGTGGGCGGTAGACGAGCGTCTGGAAGCGCGCAAGCAACGCCGGCTGGAAATGCGCGACGAGTTGCGGACGGATCGCCTCGAGCAGTTCATCCTGTGAGATGGCCGGATTATCCGCCGTCGCTTCGTCGATCTGCGCGCTGCCGAGATTCGACGTCATCAGGATCACACAGTTGCGAAAATCGATCTCGCGGCCCTCGCCGTCTCGCATCGCACCGCGGTCGAATACCTGATAGAAGAGGTCTAGCACGTCGCGGTGCGCCTTCTCCACTTCGTCGAGCAGCACCACGCAGTACGGCCGTTGCCGCACCGCTTCGGTGAGCACGCCACCCTTACCATAGCCGACGTAGCCCGGGGGCGATCCCTTCAGTTGCGAGACCGTGTGGGCTTCCTGGTATTCCGACATGTTGATGACGGTCAGCGCCGATTCGCCACCGAACAGCAGGTCGGCGAGCGCGAGAGCCGTTTCCGTCTTGCCAACGCCGGATGGACCGGCGAGCAGGAAAACACCCAGCGGAGCGTGTTCGGTTTTCAGGCCTGCCCTGGCGGTGCGCAGGCTCTCGGCGAGCGCGGCGAGTGCATCGTCCTGTGCGACAACCCGTTGGGCGAGGCCGTGTTCGATCGCAAGCAGACTGCGCAGTTCGTCTTCAACCAGATTGCCGACAGGCACACCCGTCCATTCGGACACGACACGCGCGATCGCCTGCGCATCGACGTCGGCGAAGACCAGCGGCGTCTTGCCCTGCGCATCTGACAGATTACGCTGTGCGGCCTCGATCGTTGCGGCGTCGCTGCCAGTTTCTCGATGGCCGAGCAACCCACTGACCAGTTCGAGTTCGCGCGTGTAGCGTTGCTGCAACTGCTCGCTTTCTGTTCTCGCCGCGGCGAGTGCCTTGTTCAGCGTTTCACGCTCGCCAGCCAGTCCCGGCACACCAACCTGCTGATCGGAATCGAGCGTGGCAAGCTCAAGTTCCAGCGCGGTCACCGTTGCGGCGGCACGCTGCAAGTCCGGCGGCGGCGATTCAAGTCCCATGCGCACACGTGCGGCAGCCGTGTCGATCAGATCGACCGCCTTGTCCGGTAGTTGACGCGCCGGGATGTAGCGACGCGACAGCTTCACCGCAGCTACGATCGCTTCGCCGCGGATATGCACGTTGTGGTGTTTCGCATAGCGGCTCGCCAGTCCGCGCAGCATCAGGCACGCCGCGTCGTCGTCCGGTTCCTCGACCTTGATGACCTGGAAGCGTCGCTCGAGCGCGGCGTCGCGTTCGAAGTATTCCTTGTATTCGGCCCACGTGGTCGCCGCGATGGTGCGCAGCTCGCCACGCGCGAGCGCGGGTTTCAGCAGGTTCGCGGCGTCGGCGCCGCCGGCGGCGTTGCCTGCACCGATCAGCGTGTGGGCTTCGTCGATAAAAAGCAGGATCGGTACGCGCGAGGCCTGCACTTCGTCAATCACGTTCTTCAACCGCTGCTCGAATTCGCCTTTTACACCTGCGCCCGCCTGAAGCAGACCGAGATCGAGCGTGAGAATGCGCACGTCACGAATGACATTCGGCACGCTGCCTTCAGCCACGCGCAGTGCGAGCCCTTCGACAAGCGCAGTCTTGCCGACACCCGGCTCCCCGACGAGAATCGGATTGTTCTTTCGACGTCGGGCGAGCACGTCGACCATCTGCTGGATTTCGCGATCGCGGCCGAAGACCGGGTCGATGTCGCCGCGCCGCGCTTTTTCGGTCAGGTCGATGGCGAAGCGGGCGAGGGCGTCACCGTCTGTGCTTCGGCTCACTCCAGCAGAGGGCGGCGCCTTCCGTTGCGCCCCGCCTTCTGTCACCGCAATACCGTCGGGCGATACAGGTGCTTCGCTTTCCGCGGCGTTCCCCACATCGTGCCGCACTCCCTCAACCGAATACCGGTCCAGTTCACGCAGCAGCCGCTGGATCTGGGTGGAGCTCACGGACAGAAGCGGCCAGGCGTCGGTCGCGCGCAGCACATGCGGCGCATCTGCAACCGCCTGCAGCAGGTTCGCCGAACGGATCGGCTGCGCGGAATCACCAGCTGACGCATGGAGCCAGGCGCTTTCGAGCACACTCGCGAGTGACCGGGAAAGGGACGGCTTGCCACGCAGCTCGCGAGGCAGACGGTCAATCGCCGTGAGCAGCGCGTTCCATACGGCATCAATGTCGATCTCATAGCGGCGCAGGATCGCGGGAATATCGCCGTCGCCTGCTTCGATGAGCTTCAGCAGCCAGTGCTCGACGGTTATCTCACTGGCAAGGCGCGCGTTACAGAGATTCGCGGCCGCTTCAAGCGCGCTCGCGCAATGCGGATTGAGTTTGCGAAGCAGATGAGTGGTGTCGCGCATCGTCATGGTGGTACCCGGTCCTGGGGCGCGGCAGGGAAGAGGTCTGCCGGTAACAAAAAACGCCAGTCCACAGGGTGAACTGGCGAAACGACGGTCGGCACACAACCGATGCGGGGATCAGTCGGGCCGGTACCGGCCTCCTGAGAGACTGTCGCTTAGGAGCGCTCGTTCCACGTGTCCTTGTGGATGATGTTGCCGTCCTTGTACGACCACGTGATGGTTTCGTAGCGCAACTCGACCTCTTCGAGGTGGTTGTGCTTCTCGTAATCAGGGTTCTTGATGTCGAGCATCTTCGGGCGAACGGCGACAATCTTCACGTTGTCGAGCTTCGTGTTGAAGTACTCCTTTTCCTTGCCCGCGTCGTCGATCTTGTACCACTTGACCTCGACAGACTTGAGCGTCTGTCCACTCGTGACGGCCTTGTACAGGTATCAACTTCTCCTCGAGTATTTCAGCTTTCCTGAGAAATTCCTCTTCGTTGATCTCTTCGGCATCGATCTCGCCGCGCTGGCCCCAAGCGTCACCGAATTCGAGGTCGAAGTCGTGCTCAACCAGACGTATCCGGCGGATCTGCGATTCTCCGAAAAGAACATCAGACTCTTTTGCGTGCCGATCATCAACCTGTTCCGGCTCGACGCGGAGCCGGTCCGCGTCAATCACCACGAAACCGAATACGCGGTACGGCCACGCCAGCGTCACGGCGGCCACGTCGAGACGTATTCGGTCGACGCCCTGGACGCACACGATCACGACTCAGGGGCGCGCGTCGAGTACGTGCCGTTCTCCAGTTTCAAACATCGCGGCGGCATGCTGCGGCACGATGCACCGGAGCGCTACTATCACACGCGCGTTCAGCAGGGGGTGAAGGGGCTTTACGAAACGTGGGTGGTGCTCGGTGGCCACGCATGGGAAAACGCGGAAGACCTGCCGCGCGAGACGCTCTCATTGCGCGTCACCGGCACGAACGGGATGCTGCCGCGCAAGGGTCTGCGCGAGGCCAGCATCAACGAACTGATGAGCGGCGTACCGAACGTAGCGCGCGTGCGCAATCTCGTGTCGCCGACCCTGCCATTGCACCCGCCAACGGGCGACCGCTTCCAGTGGCGGGTGCTTTCTCATCTGGCGCCGAACTACCTGTCGCTGATCGATGCCGAAGTGCTGCGCGGCACGCTCGCGCTCTACGACTGGACGGACGGCGAGATGAACCGTCGGCGTCTTGACGGCATCCAGAAGGTCACCCGCAAGGGCCTGCGCAAGGTAACGGGCGGGGCGGTCGAACGCGGCCTGCAGATCGAGGTGACGCTCGACAGCCGGGCGTTCTCGGGCGAAGGCGACCTGATGCTTTTCGGGGAACTGCTGCACCGTTTCTTCGAACTGTATGCCGACGTGAATCTTTTCACGCGACTGGTGATCGTCAGTCTGCCGACCCAGGAGCGTATCGAATGGCCGGCGAGCAAATCGGACCGGGCGCCGATATGAGCGAAGCGGACGACGTGCGCTACGGCATGGGTGGCATGGGCTTGCGAAGGCCAAAGCTCGCGCCGTTCGTGCGCGCGGTGCTTGCCAGCGCACCGCGGATGAATATCTTCCAGCTCTGCCGTCTGCTCGAGCTGCATACGCCGGAGCTCCCGGGTTTCGGCTCGCAGGACGCGCTGGAGCATGAACCCGTTCGATTCCGGCCGAAGGGACGCGTGGGCTTTCCAGGCTCCGAAGTGGCGGGGGTGGAGTTCGATGAAGAGCGGTCGGAGGCGCCGCCCTCGGTGCGCACGACCTTCCTCGGGCTGTACGGTGTGAACGCGGCGATGCCGTCTCACTTGATCGACGACATCGTGCTGCGGCGCGAAGGACACGAGAAGGCGATGGCCTTTCTCGACATCTTCAATCATCGCGTCGTCACGCTCCTTTACCGCGCCTGGCTCAAATACCACTATCCGGTCAGCTTCCGTGCGGGCGGGACCGACGATATCTCGAACTATCTGCTGTGTCTGGCGGGTCTCGGGATCGGTAACGCGGCGCATAAGTCGGGCCTCGCCCCTTCAAGACTGCTGGCCCTGCTGGGGCTGTTCACGCAACGCACGCGCCCAGCCGAAGGGCTCGCGGGCGTGGTGCGGCACCTGCTGGACGGCGCACAGGTTGCGGTGCGCGAGTTCTATCCGGTTTGGACGCCTGTCGGGACACCCCAGGGGCTGACAGCCCGGTCGCCGCGGCGAGCTGCGGGCGGTAAGACGCTGAGTGGTCTGGGCGACGGGCACGTGCTCGGCTCGCGCCTGCTCGACCATTCACAGGCGGTGCTCGTCACGATCCAGCCGCTCGATGCCGCGCAGACTCATGCACTACTGCCTGGCGAGCCGCTACATGACGACCTGATGCGCCTGGTGGCCGTGTATCTGGGCCAGAAGGCCGACGCCATCCTGTGCATGAAGATCCCCGCGGCAAATGCGCCGCAACTCGCACTGACTGCCGGGCCACCTCCGGCGGGCGTGCACCGGCCACGTCTTGCCTGGACGGCGTTGCTTACACCTGCCGCCAACCAGACGGTAACGATTAACCTCGGGCGATACGACTCGCTGAACCCGTGAAAAATCGAGCGCCATGACAACAATGAAGAAACTTGCTGGTGGCCTAGTGCTTCTGCTCTTGAGCACTATGCTCTCCAGTTGCCACGCAGCCGCAGACACTATGGGCTTGGGTGTCGTCGGATACAACCATACCGACCACGACATCGGCGATTTCTCTGTCAACGGCGAAGCTGGCTCGTATGTTGGCAAGCACGAAGAACATGGCGAAGCCTGTTGTGTTTCCCTCCCAGCGAAATTCACTTCCGGCATGACCGTAACGGTGACCTGGACCGATGAATACAACAAGCACCCCCAAATCCGGACCGTTCCTGTGCCACCTTACACGCCTGAGGACAGCGGCGTATTTGCGGTGCACTTTCTGCGCAACGGCGATATCAAGGTCTTCGTTACAGACCTCGTAATTATAAGCAATCCGGATGGCCCACTGAAGGGCGACGAAGCTCGTATGTGAAAATAATAAGGATAACAAAATGTATCGTCTATTAAAAACCCTTGCATGTATCGTGATACTCGCACTGTCGACTGCTTTGCTCGTCCATCGCAATGCGGCAGCCGATGACACCATGGGCCTCGATGTTGTGGGCTACAACCATACCGATCATTCTATCGGCGATTTCTCGGTCAACGAAGAAGCTGGCTCGTTTCTCGCCAGGCACGAGCAGGGAGGCTTTGCTTGTTGTGTGTCCCTGCCTGCGAAATACACGCCTGGCATGACCGTGACAGTGACCTGGACGGATGAATACAACAAGAACCGTCAAAGCCGGACCGTTCCTGTGCCACCTTACACGCCTGAGGACAGCGGAATGTTTGCTGTACATTTTCTGAGCGGTGGTCAGATCAAGGTGTTTGTCACGATGTACGGCCCGAGACACCCCAACTACCCGCTGAAGGGCGACGACGCTCGGATGTGAAAATAATCAAGGGATAACAAAATGTATCGTCTACTCAAAATCCTTGCATGTATCGTGATACTCGCACTGTCGAGTGCCTTGCTCATCCATCGCAATGCGGAAGCCGATGGCACCATGGGCCTCGATGTTGTGGGCTACAACCACACTGATCACGATATCGGCGATTTCTCTGTCAACAGCGAAGCTGGCTCGTATGTTGGTAAGCACGAGCAGCATGGATTTTCCTGCTGCGTTTCCCTGCCGGCGAAATACAGTCCCGGCATGACAGTGACGGTGACGTGGACGGATGAATACAACAAAAACCCTCAGATCCGGGCCGTTCCTGTGCCACCTTTCAAGCCAAAAGACACTGGCGTATTTGCGGTGCATTTTCTGCGCAACGGTGATATCAAGGTCTTCATTACAGATCTCGTAATTATAAGCAATCCAGATTACCAACTGAAGGGCGACGAAGCTCGCATGTGAAAACAATAAGGATAGCAAGATGTATCGTCTACTCAAAATTCTTGCCTGTATCGTGATACTCGCACTATCGACTGCTTTGCTCGTCCTTCGCAATGCGGCAGCCGACAACACCATGGGCCTCGATGTTGTGGGCTACAACCATACCGACCACGATATCGGTGGCTTTTCGGTCAATAGTGAAGCTGGTTCGTATCTCGGCAAACACGAGGGTGGCGGAGGATTTGCCTGCTGCGTGTCCCTGCCGGCGAAATACACCTCCGGCATGACCGTAAAGGTGACGTGGACGGATGAATACAACAAGAATCCCCAAAGTCGTACTGTCGCTGTTCCTACCTTCGGTCCAAAGGACACGGGGGTATTTGCTGTGCACTTTCTGCGTAACGGTGAGATCAAGGTTTTCGTCACCGACCTCGTTTTCATAACAAATCCGGACTACCCACTCAAGGGTGACGAAGCAAGGATGTAGATCCAATAACAAGGACGATGAAAATGTCTTATACGCTCACGAGACCGGAACCTCTGCCTGCAGATGGCTATCGCAAGCTTTCCCCGCGCGACATGGCACGAAGAGCCGCTGCAATGGCCTGTATACACAAGCAGGAAGCCGGGCATTGCCAGGGGCAAGTCTATGCCACCGTATTCTTCGATGGCACGGGCAACAACCAGGATTGGGTTGAGCCGAAAACCACCGGTAATCAACGGGATCGAAACAAGCACAGCAATGTTTCGCGACTTTACAATGCACGCGTTGATAAGTCTGACGAAGGATTATTCTCTTTTTATATTCCTGGTGTCGGTACGCCAATGGAGGAGATCGGTGACAACAATCAGAGCGGGAACACGCTCGGAATGGGTGCTGGCTACATGGGTGCTGACCGCATTAACTGGGGCATCACGCGGATCTTAAACGCGATACATACGTATGCCACCGATGGTCATGTGCTGCTTACCAATGATGCGGCAAAACAACTCGTTAATTCCATCAGTTCCAGCTCAAGTTCCAACTCCGCAGGAGTGATGGGGCAAACGTTCGCCAACTCCGTTACGGTCGGTCTAGGGGCAAAGTTAGGGCAGATGCTGGCGAACATGGCTATGGAAAAGCAACGCCGTGTTGCGGCCCTGCGCAAATGGGAAGACAAGCTCGAAGGGGTCCTGAACAGCGGCCAGCGCAAGGTTAAGTCTGTCAACGTCGCGGTGTTCGGCTTTTCGCGTGGCTCAGCAGAAGCCCGCGCGTTTGCAAACTGGTTGAGCGAGTTGCTTAAGAAGAACGATGGCGGCTATTACACACTGGCAGGCGTTCCGATACGTCTGTATTTCATGGGGCTGTTCGATACCGTCGCATCGGTAGGTATCCCGAACATGATGCCTGGTGTGAATGGACATATGGCATGGGCAGATGGCACACAGCCGATTCCAGGGATAGTGGAGCAGTGCGTCCATTTCATTGCGCTGCACGAGCAGCGGGCGTGCTTTCCGCTCGAAATGGCCTCTAACGTGCGTCAGGTGGCGTACCCTGGTATGCACTCAGACGTAGGCGGCGGATACCTGCCAACCGAACAGGGAAAATGCGGACAGTTGTCACAGATTCCGTTGAACGACATGTACTACGAAGCAGTCAAAGCGGGTGTTCCGCTGTTGTCTCGCGATGAAATCGATAATCGGCCTGAGCAGAAGGCAGCCTTCGAAATTCCGACCGATCTGCTCTCAGCCTATAAAGCCTACTGGAGCGATAACCACATCATCACAAGTGCGTCAGGCGAGAGCGGTGTGCTGGATATGATTCGTCAGCACACGCGCCAGTATCTGCAATGGCGAAAAGCGCTGCCGGCCAAAGTGGATCTTGAAAACCGCGATTTCTATAATCACGCCACAGCCGATGACCGGGACCAGCTGAAGGAAGCTCAGAACGGTCTCGCAGAACAGGTGAATGCAATGCGCGCCACCCTGCAATCTCCGCTGAAAACGGCAGGAACCGACGCGCTCCTCAATCTGCTGTCACCTGCCGTGGCAGCAAAATACGCGTGGGAACACCGTCCTGGCAGCAGCGAAACGCGCGAGCTGTTTTCGGCAGTAGTCGAGAACGCCGAAGTGCCCGTTGGAGTAGAAAAGCTATTTAATGGCTACTTGCACGATTCGCGCGCAGGATTCCGCATTCCGAAGAAGATGGAGCCACAGGACATTACGGGCGGCTACCTGCGCTATCGGAACGTCTATCAGAACAACCATGAGCAGACGGTGGCAGCTCTGACACAGGACGATGGTGCCACGTTGGCTGAAAATATCACGGAGAAAGCGTTGAATGGAACTGACGAAGAAGCCACGGTTTGAGCAGATTTTGCACGTGTTGCGGGCATTCTCAAAATCTCGATCGCGACGACTCGCTGAACGCATGAATCACGAAGAATCCGTGCGGACATTTCCTGTAGTGGTCGTCGTAGGTTTGTGCCTCACTCTGTCGGCCTGCGGAGCATGGCAGTCCGTCTCGGAAGGCACAGCGAGCACATACAACGCCGTGTTTCACAAGACAGTCAAGACATTGAACGTTGACCTGAGCGCGCGTTCCGCGTTGAACAGCGGGGCAGCCGGAGAGCCGCTGTCGGTCGCGGTACGAATCTACCAGCTGAAGGACCGCAAGGCGTTCGATGTCGCTTCCTACGATGACCTGCTGCAGAACGACCGCACGGTGCTCGCCCAGGATCTGCTGGATACAGCGAGCGCGATTGTCACGCCTGGAGGAGCGGTCAACCTGTCTCAGCCGATACGCGCTGACACGCAGTATGTCGCCGTCGTTGCATTCTTCCGCGACTCGGCGGGAGGTGGTAACTGGCGCCGCGTGTTCCCTAAAAAGGCGCTCTCGCCCGACAATCCGCTAAAGCTGCAACTGATCGACAACGAACTTGTTGTGACTAGCGACGTACCAGAAGAGCGGCCCGCGCCATGATTGCCGCGGACCTCTTCGTGACGCCGAGGAACTGGCCAGCCGTGCAGGGACTGGTGACGACTTCGGCGCAGCCCGCTTCGCTGGCTACGCCGCCGGAATGTGTTGTACCCGATCGTTGCACGCCGGCGTACATCCAGTCGGGCCTGCAATGTGAACTGCTTGCGCCTACAACGATAAATGACTGTCGGCGTGCGTCATGGATGCTGGCGCGCCAGGCTTCAACGAGTAGGCGCCGTGCTCGCCCGACACGAAGACGCAATCGCGGCCTTTCGCTTTCGCCGCATAGAGACAGCGGTCAGTCTCCATCATCCAGGCCGTGAAATCGGTCATGCCGGGCCGGTAGCAGGTGAGGCCGGCACTCGCCGTGCAGCGCAGCGCGCGGTCAGGGTTGCCGGTGCGCAGGCGCAGATCGAGCAGCAGCAATTCGACCATCGGTTGCGCATCCGCCAGTTTCAGCCCCGGCAGAATGACGGCGAATTCCTCGCCACCATACCGGCCGACAATATCGCCGGGCCGCAGCGTCATCTGCAGAAAATGCGCGAAGCTGCGCAGCGCCGCGTCGCCGGCGGCGTGGCCCTCGGTGTCGTTGACGCGTTTGAAGTGATCGAGATCGAGCAGCAGCAGGCAGCATGACGCGCCACCCGCGCGGCAGCGTTCGAATTCGATGGCAAGCAGGTCTTCCCAGTGGCGACGGTTCCACAGACCTGTCAGCCCGTCGGTACGGCTCAGGCGTTCCGATTCGCGCGCGTGCAACGCCAGTTTCTGCGACATGCGGTAGGTGGACCAGCCGAGCGCAAGCGGGTACAGCACCAGAAACGGCACACATGCGATAACCGTCGGCATCTGCGATTGCGGCTCGAACGTCAGGCCGAGCGTCAGCACGCCAATCGCAAAACCAGAGAAGTGCGCGACAACACCACGCAGAAAGAAACGCATGCCGCCGGCCGCGATGTTGTCCATGCTCAGCATCGCGAGAATCAGCACGCACGGCAGCAGATTGAAGCGCATCGCGACCACCCACAGGCCGCCGAAGATTGAATCGATCATCAGATTGCAGCGTTCGCCGCGATACGGGATCTGCCAGGTCAGCGCCGCGCGATACGCGACGTGAGGCCAGATAAAACCGTGAAAGACGAGTAATGCCCACAGCCAGAGGCTTGCATGCAGCTGATAGAAAACCGATGCGACGCAGAAAAAGCCGATACCGAGGCCGATCATGCGCAGACGATAGACCCGCCCGGCGAAACGCTTTCCTTTGCCTGCATATCGATTCGTGCTCAACGCTGTCCCCGATGTCGGCGGTAGGCTGGGATGTCGCTTAGGTACAGCGCTCGCCGATGATTGTATCTGATGCAAGCTTTGCCGGGCGACGATGTTGCTACGTCCGAAACGGTTTTGCAGGGATATCCGGCGCGGGCGCGCCAAAACGTCGACGTAAGGCGCGTAAGGAATGAGCCTGCGCGTTCGCCTTATGTGCGTCCATGAGCAACCCTGCGTGCAACCGCCGCGCTGCGTAGCGATGCATCAAACGTTGGCCAGCGCCTCGACGGTCATATCGACGATTGCGCGAAGTCGCGCGACGCGACGCAGGTCGCGGTGATAGCCGAACCAGACATCGCGTCCCGGCGGCGTTTCGCCCAGATCGATGCGCTGCAGGCCCGGCGTCGTATCGCCAAGCGGGCAGGGCAACACGGCAAAGCCACCTCCTTCCGCGCACATACGCGCCTGCGCGCCGCGATTGTTGCTGCCGAACGCGATGGTTGCTTTCGGCAGCATGCGTTTGACCCACACGACGTCAGGCAAGACATCGAATGCGCTATCCATGCTGATGAGCGTGTGACCTTCGCCGTCGCCTGCGCGCGGCGGGACGAGATCGCTGCGCCCGTATAAGGCGTAATCCATGTGCATCAGCTTGCGCTGGATGACATCGGGTTCGTCGAAGGGGGTGATGCGAAACGCGAGGTCGGCTTCGCGACGCGCGAGGTTGTAGGGGCGCGAATCCGTCACGAGTTCAAGGGAGACGCCTTTGTGCCGGGCCAGAAATCTCGCGAATACGGGCGTCAATACGTGGACGCCGAACCAGTCCGAAGACGATACGCGCAAAACGCCGGTCAGCTGTGCATCGCTGCCGGCAAGCGCGCGCGTGAAGCCGAGCGCTTCTTCTTCCATTCTTTCGGCGTACGCGAGTACCGCTGCGCCTTCATCGGTCAGGACGAAGCCGTCGCTGGTACGCTGGAAAAGCACGTGGCCGAGCGCTTCTTCCAGCGCGCGCAGCCGGCGGCCCATCGTCGGCTGGGTCTGGCCGACCTGCTTCGCCGCCGCGCCCAGCGTGCCGCTGCGCGCGATGGCAAGAAAGATCCGCACGTCATTCCATTCAGGATTGTGGCCAGTCATTTTCGTTTGGAGATCATGCAAAAACGTAGATTTACATGCTGTTTCGCATGAACCAGTATGGATGCATCTCCTCCTTCCTTCAACAGGGAAAACATCATGTCCATGCAGGCACTCGTTCTCAATCGCTATAACGGTCCGCTCGAAATGACGGATCTCTCGAGACCCGAACCGTCGCGCGGCCAGGTGCTTGTGCGCATCGCGGCAAGCGGGCTGAATCCGCTCGACACCAAGATCCGCGCCGGTAGCGCTGCGCACGCGAAGCATCCGTTGCCGCTCGTGCTGGGCATCGATCTCGCGGGTACGGTCGAGGCGGTCGGCACGGGCGTCAGCGCATTCAAACCCGGCGACGAGGTGTACGGGATGACGGGTGGCGTCGGCGGTATCCAGGGATCGCTGGCGCAATACGCGGCCGTCGATGCGGACCTGCTTGCGCTGAAGCCTGCCACGTTG
Organism: Paraburkholderia sp. GAS42; assembly: GCF_050436565.1. Lineage (NCBI taxonomy): Bacteria > Pseudomonadati > Pseudomonadota > Betaproteobacteria > Burkholderiales > Burkholderiaceae > Paraburkholderia > Paraburkholderia sp. GAS42. The sequence goes on from NZ_JBNDML010000002.1 coordinate 456,038, forward strand.
ACCATGCGCGAAGCCGCTGCGCTGCCGCTCGTGTTCATTACCGCGTATTCGGGCATCGTCGACCGGGCGCGCGTGCAGGCGGGTCAAACGGTGCTGGTGCAAGGCGGCGCGGGTGGCGTCGGACATGTGTCCGTACAGCTCGCGGCCGCGCTGGGCGCGAAGGTGTTCGCCACGGCGAGTTCGCGCGATCTCGACCTTGTCGCGCGCCTCGGTGCGACAGCCATCGACTATCGTGCGCAGTCCGTCGAGCAATACGTGGCGTCGCTGACAGAAGGCGCGGGTTTCGATGTCGTGGTGGATACCGTAGGCGGCGCGACGCTGGACGCGTCGTTCGCGGCGGTGAAGCATTTTGGTCACGTGGTGAGCGCGTTGGGCTGGGGTACGCATGCGCTGGCGCCGCTCTCGTTTCGCGAAGCCAGCTATTCGGGCGTGTTTACGCTGCATCCGCTACTGAGCGGCGAGCGCCGGGCGCATCATGGTGCGATATTGCGCGATGCCACGCGTCTCGTTGAAGCAGGCAAGCTCACACCACGGCTTGATCCGCGACGCTTCGACCTTGCTTCAGCAGAACGCGCGTACGAAGCGATCACGAGCGGAACCGCGCGAGGCAAGATCGTGGTGGACGTCGCGTGATACGTGCCGCCTGTACATACGGCGAATGAGGGCGTGGTTGCAGCGAGTGCGCACAATGCCGGGCGGACGTGTACATTGTCCTTTGCATCCTGTTGCAAATAATGGGAGCCACGGACCTGAATCACTTCGCAGTATCCGTCAGGCTCCGTGTATTCAACGATCGTTCCTGGCGTGGAGGCCAACATGACAATGTCTTGCACAAAAAGCGCGACGCTGCTGCTCGTATCGGCAGCTTTGAGCTTCGGGTTCGCGACTTCGACGATGGCTCAAGGCGCGAGTGATGCTGCCCCGGGCAATGGCGCAGCCGCGGCAATGACCCCTGCCAGTCCGACCAAAGCGGAGAAAAAGGCCGCAAGAAAGCAGGCGCGGGCGAAGAAGAACGCGGAACTGAAGAAGCTCGAAGATGCGGGCTACAACCCGTCGCAGAACGATCCGAACTATCCGGACAAGCTGCAAAAGGCAGAGAAAAAGGCGGGCATCGGTCAGGCCGCCAGCCAGTAAGACCGGACCTCGCTGCGGGCGCTGGAAGGCGCCCGCAGCGTTATGCATTGAACCACGATGCGGTTTTACCGAAGGCTTTCGAGTCCCGGGCTTTTCGTCTGGTTTTCAGTTGGCGCGTGTAAAAGTGCGTTGACCTCCTATCGAGCTGTATCTCAAAAACAGATAGTGCATATCCCTGATATCGCGTTGCGCGATACGGTCTGTGTTCGTCACACTGGGTGCAAATCATTCGCCGCATTCAGGAGACAGACATGCGCACTCAGGTTGGCATCATCGGTGCCGGGCCGGCAGGCCTCCTTCTTTCCCATCTTCTTCATCTTCGCGGCATCGAGTCCGTTGTGCTCGAAACACGCGGCCGCGAGCAGATCGAATCCACTATCCGCGCCGGGGTGCTCGAACAGGGCACGATGGATCTGCTCATCGAATCCGGCGTGGGCGCGCGGATGCAGGCGGAAGGTGCGCTGCATCACGGTTTTGAACTCGCGTTCGAAGGCAGGCGGCGCCGCATCGACCTGACCGGACTGACGGGCCATTCGATTACCGTCTACGCGCAGCACGAAGTGATCAAGGACCTTGTCGCCGCGCGCGTGGCCGCTGGCGGCGAACTGCGTTTCAATGTCTCCGATACATCACTGCACGGTCTCGATACCACGACGCCCTCGATCCGCTATCGTCACGAAGGCGAAACGTGCGAACTGCAATGCGATTTCGTGATTGGCTGCGACGGCTCGCAAGGCGTGTCGCGCGCAGCGATCCCGCAGGCTTTGCGAAAGGATTACGAACGCGTGTATCCGTTTGGCTGGTTCGGCATTCTGTGCGAGGGCAAGCCTTCGTCGGACGAATTGATCTACGCCCGTCACGATCGCGGATTTGCACTCGTGAGTACGCGCTCAGCACACGTGCAGCGGATGTATTTTCAGTGCGACCCGAAGGATTCTGTCGAGAACTGGTCGGATGACCGGATCTGGGCCGAACTGCATGCACGGGTCGATTCGGAAGATGGCCAGAAGGTTGTGGACGGGAAGATCTTCCAGAAGAACATTGTCGGGATGCGCAGTTTCGTATCGACCACGATGCAGCACGGCCGCCTCTTTCTCGCGGGCGACGCCGCGCACATCGTGCCGCCGACCGGCGCAAAGGGCATGAATCTCGCGGTCGCCGATGTACGCGTTCTCTCGAATGCCTTGCGCGCGTATTACGCGGAGGACCGCCACGATCTGCTCGCGAGCTATAGCGAAACCGCGTTGAAGCGTATCTGGCGCGCCGAGCATTTCTCCTGGTGGATGACGCGCATGATGCACCGTCTCGACGATGCCTCGCCGTTCGAGCAGCGGTTGCAGGTCGCTGAGCTGGAGTACGTTACAACGTCGCGCTTCGCAGCGACCGCGATGGCGGAGAACTACGTCGGCGTTGCGCCGGTGTAAATGCAGCGCTGCGTTGCGCCGCAAGTCATCACGCAGCCATCCGGCGCCGCGCGACAGCTGCGGACACGTATTCCATTCGATCTGTCCGGGATTTTGATATTCGCTTGATAGGGGAAACTAAAACCGGGAAAATAGTTTCTATCGACGGCAGGCCCTTTTCACGCTGCGCGGCGATGCAGACAATTTTTCCGCGCCAGCCCATTGCGTGAAGCGCGTCGTTCAAAGGACGCAGGCAGCATGACAACCCGAGCACCCCGTGTCGCGAATCGAACAGAGGACGCGCAGGCGTCGGCCGCACAGCCGCCGCTTGCACCACCGCACGTCGATTTCGACGACGGTCCATCCGGCCGCATTCTTGCGGCCGCGCGCGAAATCCTCCTGCGCGACGGCTATAGCGGACTCACGATGGACGGTCTCACGCTCGCGCTTGGTATGAGCAAGAAAACGCTGTACGTCCATTTTTCTTCGAAGGATGCGATGGTCTCTGCGATTCTCGCCGCGACCGGCGCCACTGTTCTTCGTCGGGTTGGCGAAATCCTTCAGCGCCAGGGCGGATTCGTCGAGAAACTGGATGGCGTGCTGCGTATCGTGGCCGCGCATATCGGTTGCTACAGCGCGGAGATTCTGGCAGATCTTCAACGCTTCGCGCCCCAGCTCTATGACGAAATCGACGCAATCAAGGTGCATAACATTCCGCTGGGCCTGACCCGTGTTCTGAAACTGGGCGTGGAACAGGGCATGGTGCGCGACGATGTCGACACGACGTTTCTGGTCGAGTACTGGCTGGTTGTCGCGAGAGGTCTGCACGATCCGGCCATGCTGGCGCGCACGCAACTTACACCGCAGGACGCATTCAACAAGGCGCTCGACCTGTTTTTCTCCGGGGCGCTGACGTCTTCGGGCCGCGCGCGTGTCCGGGCGCGGCGAGAGTAGTTTCTGCGCGCGGCTTCCTGAGCGTTCGCGGGAGGCGCGCGCCGATATCGCGCGATGTCGCGTCGATATCGGCTCTAACGGCAGAGGCCCTATTTCAGGCCATATTCCAGCTTCGGATACCAGTCGGTGCCGCGGCCGCCGGGCGTCATGTCGAGCACGGTCCATAGCGGCATCGCGTCCGGTGCGCCGCGGGGGTCCTGGCCCGGGTCCGCTGTCTGCAGTCCCATCTCATCGCCCCAGAAATGACGGACGGTGCCGCCAGAGCGGACAAACACATTGAATGTGGCGTTGTCGTCGCCGTCGGGGTCTTCGTCGGCGTAGTCGCGGTTGAAGCTGTTGCCGCCCGACGAATACAGACGCAGATGCCTCCAGCCTCGCTCCTTTTTGAACGCTACCAGGCGTTCGAGCGGCGATCGGGCGATCACAGCAAAGGCCACGCGTTGCAGGATGTCGGCCATCTCGCCGTCCAGTGCAGTGAGCATCGACGTGCACATCGGACACGGCCGCGCCCGCTTCGGGCCGAACATCCAGTTGTAGGTGACGAGCGTGTCATAGTCGCCGAACATCTGCGATAGCGTCGCCGGTCCGTGCTCGCCGTCGAAGCGGTAGTTTTGCGGCACGTCACCGCCGGGTGGAAGGGCGCGGCGCTGTACTGCCACGCGCTCGATGTGGCGTCGCAGTTCGATTTCTTCTTCCAGCAGTGCGTTGCGGGCGCTGCGGTATAGCGCGCTTTCGCCCGGAAACCGCCGGGTCGACTGGGCCAGCTCCGCGGCTGGCTTCAACGGCTGTGCAGATACGTCTACTGAAGTCATGAACGATCTCCTCGCGAGTTAAAGGAAATGGGGGCGCAAGACGGCGCGGTTCTCCGTCTTTTGATGCCACCGCCTTCTCTTCACGACGAGCCAGCCTTCAGGAAATCGACAACACGCTCTATCTATTCTGCTGTCGAGGTCAATCTGCGATCCGTTTGTCGGCCAGCGCGCGCTGGCAGTCGGCGAGCACGTTGCGGACCAGTCGCGCCTGGAAATCGAGGTCGTCGGTACTGAGGATTTCTTCGACGGCGTCCCGCGCCCATTCCGTATCGACGAAAGATGCGTGCTGGCGGGCAATGTCGACAGCGAGTGCGGACAGCTTCGCGATACTGAGCCAGTCGGCAGTGCGCATGTGCCTGTCGAGCCACTTGTGCGCCGCCTCTACCTGGAATGACGGCTCGGGCCACGCCTCGTTGAGATACCAGGCGCCGAGGTTTCCGCAGGTGAGCCAGCAGAGCAACTCGACGCGGTCACGTGGGCTTAACTGGTGACGTACATCACTCATGGCGACGCTCGCGAATCTGACTGAGTTCGGTTCGCGGGTACGCGAACCGTTGCTAAAACAATAACACGGCGTTGTTCGGTTTTCGACACGCTTTTAGTGGCCAAACCGGCGTATATGGCCATTAGCACGGGTCAACAGCAGCGGATTAAATCTTGTCGACTAGCGCTCGCGCAGCGCTTTTGACGCGCCGGGGCGCGCCAACAGGCACATTGCTTCCTTATATCATCAGACGAGATGCTTTTGCTGAATGTATGCGCGCATACGTTCCTGAGCGCAATTCTGAACACTATTGCATCTGCAGGGTCAGCCGGGCTTCAAGACCACCGCCCACACGATTATGCAGTGACAAGGTCGCGTTCATGGCGAGCGCGAGCTGACGCGCAATCGCGAGGCCCAGACCGGTACCGCCAGAATCACGATTGCGTGAAGCTTCGACGCGATAGAAGGGTTGAAATACCGCATCGATTTCTTCAGCCGGTATACCAGGCCCACGATCCAGCACTGCGATGGTGACGTGACCCGTCTGCGAGGTATCGACCACGATTTCGCTTGCGCCCGAAAATTTAAGTGCGTTGTCGACCAGGTTGCCAAGAACGCGATGCAATGCCTGCGGGCGCGCGAGTAGCGGTGTACCGATCTTCCCTTGAAGCGTCACTGCCTGACCTGCATCCGTGTAGTCGGACACCAGACTTTCCAGAAGCGCATCGGGATCGATGCGCAGCGGTGCTTCAACCGCGCCATGCAAGGTGCGCGCGTACGTGACGCCTTCGCGAACCAGTGCTTCCATTTCCCTCAGGTCCTGCTGAAACTTCGGTTGCAGTGCGCTATCGTCCATCAAATCGGCACGCAGACGCATACGGGTGATGGGCGTCTGCAAGTCGTGCGAGATGGCCGCCAGAATCTGGATGCGCTCCGTCATGTAGGTCGATATGCGATCCTGCATTGCGTTGAATGCTTTCGCCGCGTGCGCAACCTCGGTGGGGCCGCTTTCGGCGAGGCGCGTCGTTTTCATGTCAGGGCCGAGCGTGTCAGCCGCCTGCGCGAGGAGCTTGAGCGGACGCGTCGCAAGTCGCACGGCGAACCAGGCGCACACGCCAAGCACAATCAACTGGCCTAGCATCATCAACGGCAGCCAGGGGGACACGGGTATGCCAGGTAACGGCCGGTAGTCGATGGTCAATGGCGAGCCGTCGCTCAAACGCAAATGGACCTGCAGATGTTCCTGAAGGCCGGGTACGGCGTTGATGGTCAACGGATAGCGGTTGTCGAGACCCCCGGTGATGGCGGCGACCGCTGTAGACAGTCGCGTTTCGGGCGATGGTCCCGCGACCCCCGGGCCCAGGATGAAGCCATAGGTTCGACGCGCCAGACGTGGCAACCATTTCGCGCGTTCGTCGGGAGGCAGGTGGTCCAGGAAGGCTACTGAAATGGAGACTTCGCGATTGATGTATCCCGTCATCATGGTGGAGAAGGCATCGTCGCGTTCGCTAAGCGTCAGCGAGAAGGACAGCACCTGCGCCAGCATCAGTCCCAGAAAGAGGATCAGGATCAGCCGCGCAAACAGGGTGCCGGGCCATCCTGGCCATTGAGCCCGCGTCATTACCCCGCCCCTTGAGTCGTCACGGCAACCGACAGCACATATCCCTCGCTGCGCAACGTCTTGATGTAACGCGGCTCGCGCGCGCCGTCGCCGAGGCGCTGACGGAGCCGGCTGACCAGCAGGTCGATGGACCGGTCGAAGGGATCCGGGCGGCGCCCCTGCGTCAGGTTAAGCAGTTGATCGCGCGTAAGCACTCGCTGTGGATGATCGAGAAAAACGCGTAGCAGACGATATTCCCCGCCGCTTAGCGCCACCATCGTGCCGTTCGCATCGAGCAGGTGACGCGCGGTGGTATCCAGCCGCCATTCTCCGAAGTGCAGGAATTGCGCTGACTCGGCGCGTTGCATGTTGGGCGGCAGCATGCGCGCGCGGCGCAACACCGCACGCACGCGCGCAAGCAGCTCACGCGCCGCGAACGGCTTGACGAGGTAATCGTCCGCACCCATTTCGAGGCCAACGATGCGGTCCGCTTCTTCGCTAAGCGCAGTCAGCATCAGGATTGGCACTGAACTCCATTGCCCGGCACGAAGATCGCGGCATAGCAAAAGACCGTCTTCACCTGGCAGCATCAGATCCAGCACGATCAGATCGGGTGTTTCCTGCTCAAGCAACGCGCGCATCTGGCGCCCGTTGGACGCGAGTGACGCCCTCAGACCGTTCTTCGCGAGGTAACTGCCAAGCAGTTCACGGATTTCGCGGTCGTCGTCGACAATCAGGATGTGGTCGGGCTTTTCCATCGTCAGGTTATAGCGTGCGGCGCCTTTCGGGCGGCCGGGAAGTGTGGATCAATGAGCAGCTGAAGGGGGTGCTTAACTCAAACCCTACGCCGCCGGTTAGAAACACGAGCATTGCGATGATACGTTTCATACACCCCCCACCACGGACAGGCTCGCGCCATCACCGACCGAGAACTCCAGCGCATACGGGTCGACGCCCTCGATGCAGCCCAGATTCACTCTCCACAACGCGGGATCCGTGCGGGTCTGATGAAACGTATAGACGCCGCAGTGCCTGCAAAAGTAGTGCTTCGCCACCTTCGTATTGAACTGGTAAAGGCTTAGCGCATCTCTACCACTAGTCACTTTCAGTTCATCCGCTGCGAATGCGGGCGACATCAGCGCGCCTTTGCGTCGACACAGGCTGCAGTTACAGCGTGTGGCGGGTGTCACCGGTGTACGTACTTCGAATTGCACGGTGCCGCAATGGCACGATCCCTTCAGCCATTCACCAGACATGATTCGCTCCTCGAGTATCGGAGCCTGCTTTATAGCCCGAACTCGCGCGACATTTGTGTCGCAATGTATCTGCAGGCGAAGGCGATACACAACATTGCACTTGTCCCGTCTCCGCGACACAAGCCCGATACCTCCGCGCGTTCCAATGCATCAACGCCGGATTCCAGACGAAATTCATATCGCAAGGTCTGGTCTGACGCGTTCGATCCGTCAAGTACGCGATTGCCGTCGAGTTCCGGCTCTGGCGTCGCCTGACGTCATCGGAAACGTTTTCAGGCAAGTCGCCAGAGAAGGAGAGCATCGCATGTTATTCATTGTCGTGGCCTTTCTGGGTGGTGCGCTTACCATCCTGAGCCCCTGTATTTTACCCGTGCTGCCGCTCGTTTTTTCGCGGTCGGATCAACCGTTTGTACGCAGCGGATTGCCGCTTCTGGTGGGTATGGCGCTAACCTTTTCCGCCGTTGCAAGCCTTGCGGCGATAGGTGGCGGCTGGGCTGCACAGGCCAATCAATACGGCCGCTGGATCGCGATCGCGTTGTTTGGTGTGTTCGGTCTGACGTTGCTGCTTCCGACGTTCGCTGAACGACTGATGCATCCACTTGTGACCGCAGGAAGCCGGCTTACCGATTTCGCGCAGGAGAAGGGCGGCAGCCCGCGGATCATATCGTCAGTGTTGACTGGCGTCGCGACGGGGCTGCTCTGGGCGCCCTGTGCCGGTCCGATACTGGGCCTCGTTCTGACAGGTGCAGCGTTGCATGGAGCGAGCGCGGGCACGACGTTTCTGCTCTTGAGTTATGCGGCGGGCGCGGCAACTTCGCTTGCGATCGCGCTGATTATCGGAGGGCGCGTGTTCGCCGCCATGAAACGCTCGCTCGGCGTGGGTGAATGGATCCGCCGCGCAATCGGCGTGGCCATTCTGGGCAGTGTGGCCGCAATCGCGACAGGCATCGATACGAGTGTGCTCACGCGCCTTTCGAACTCCGCCACCGGAGGCTTCGAAGAGAAACTCGTCGAGCGGATTTCATCCCGGTCATCATCGGCAACGAAGGCCGGTGGAGCGGATGGTGTCGCGTACAAGCCTTCGACAACAACCGGGTCTGCGAATACATCGCCTGCGGGCTTCATTACCAGAGTTTCTGTCTCGACCACCGACGCACCGCTGCCTGTCGAAGGGCGCTTGCCCGCGCTTTCGGGCGCGGTTGAATGGATCAATTCGCCGCCGCTGACCGCCGATGAACTGCGAGGAAAAGTCGTGCTCATCGATGTATGGACGTACTCCTGTATCAACTGCTTGCGGACGTTGCCTTATCTGAAAGCGTGGTCGAAGAAGTACCACGACAAGGGGCTGGTCGTAATCGGTGTGCATGCACCGGAGTTCGCATTTGAGCGCGACATCGGTAACGTCAAGCGTGCGACGCGTGATCTTGGCGTTGACTACCCCGTTGCTGTCGACAACAACTATGCAATCTGGCGTGCGTTGGGCAACCAGTACTGGCCAGCGTTCTATATCGCCGATGCCCAGGGCCGCATCCGGCACCATCGTTTCGGCGAAGGTGATTACGGCAGGTCTGAGCAGGTGATCCAGCAGCTGTTAAGCGAATCTGGGCAGACAAAGGTCACTGCCGCGCCCGAAATGGTGACGGGAAGCGGGGCGCAAATGGCGTCGGATAACAAGGACGTGCGCTCTGCGGAGACGTATATCGGTTATGGCCAGTCTGAAGGCTTTGTATCGCCTGAAGGCACGCTGGAAGACAAGGTGCGTACCTACACCGCGCCAGTGCACATGCAGCTCAATAACTGGAGTCTCGCGGGAGACTGGAACGTGGGCACTGAACAGGCGACGCTTACGGGCGCGTCTGGAAAGATCCTGTACAGGTTCCATGCGCGGGATGTGCACCTCGTTTTAGGGACGAGCCAGGGTGCGAAACCGGTGCGGTTCCGCGTGAGCATCGACGGAGCGCCGCCTGGAGTCGCGCATGGCGCCGATATCGCGGCAGACGGCAGCGGCATAGTCAACGGTCAGCGCCTCTATCAGCTGGTGCGGCAGCCAGGCGAGATCCGGGACCGGACGGTCACCATCGAATTCCTCGACCCCGGCGTCAACGCGTACGCATTCACGTTCGGCTAACACCCGTAGGGCGGCTTCGTTTTCAACGTCGCGGCCGACCGTGGAAATGAGATTTGTATCGCAGTGTATAGATAGAACGCGGAGATACACAACATTGCAATTCCCGCGTTTCGCGACACAGGCCCGATACATCCAGACGTTCTAATGCATCAACGCCGGATCCAACCTGTACTGCACTTCGCAGATTTCAGGAAGCCGCCACACGAAATGTTTGATATCCGGGCGTCTGTCTCATCCAACCCGTTTCAGGAGAACACCATGAAAGCCTTAATGATCGCAGTGACCATTGCTGTTTCCGCTACAACCGGTGTTGCTTACGCCGCGGATTATGCGCCGGCCAACGTCGAAAAATCGGTCGTCGTGCATCTGGACCCATCGACGCAGGGCAATAACACACTGTCGCGCACTCGCGCACAGGTAAGGGCAGAACTCGCGCAGGCGCAGAAAAACGGCCAGCTTTCCTACCTCAATAGCACGCTTTATCGAGGAGGGAATTGATTGTCTGCGTTGCGATTAACCTGGTATAGGCGGGACCTGCTGCGGGTCCCGACAACGGCATAATCTCCGGGGCCATGTGTATGACAGCAGCGACGGCCAGCGCAGCCTTTGCATGCACTGGCGCAGCTTTTTAAACAGCAGGGCTCGCTTGCCAGGGCAGCAAGATCGGTAGACGCGGTATCACACGCCCCGTCTAACCCGGCGCGCCGCTCAATACTCGAGCCGCTCGAAAGCCTTCAAACGCGCGCGATCGAGACCCAGCTCGATTGCACCGAGCAGCACGCCGTCCGTACCCGTCGCGGAGATCGCGAATTCGGGCAGCGGAATCAATAGCCACTCAGCGAGATATTCGCGGATCGCCGGTAGCAGCAGCGTGCCGTTGCGGCCAATACCCCCTCCGAGCACGATCAATGCCGGATCGAGGATTGGCACAATCGACGCCAGTCCCCACGCCAGTTGCCGCGCTTCCTCCGCGACGCACTCCAGCGCGCGACGGTCGCCCGCATCGGCGGCGACGAACACATCTTCTGCGCTTGCGGCGTTCAGGCCGAGGCGATGCGCGTGCGCGACGATCGCTTTTGCGGCCGCGCAGGCTTCGAACAGACCGCGATGGCGCGCACCGGGCAATGGCGCATCGACGGTCGATGGCGCGGGCGGCAACACGGCGATCTCGCCCGCGAAGCCATGCGCGCCGCGATGCAGCTTGCCATCGGCGACGATGCCAAGCCCGATCCCCGTACCCACCGACATGAACACGAAGTTATCGACGCCGCGCCCGATGCCGTGTTTCTGTTCGCCGAGCGCCGCGAGATTGATGTCGTTCTCGATCACGATGTCCGTGCCGAGCGCTTCGCGCAGCGACGAAATAAGGTCGGTGCGTTCCCAGCCAGGCAGATTGGCGGCGAGCCGCAAACGGCCTTTCTCCGGATCGAGCACGCCTGGCGAACCAAGCACCGTGGCGAGCACCTCGTCGCGCGCGATGTGATGTTTATCGAGCATCGTCCTCACAATGTCGTCGATCTGCGCGACGAGCCGCGCCACGCGCGCGGGCGTGCGCTTCTCGAGCCGCGCGACGACGCGCCCCGTCAGATCGGCCAGCGCGCCGCGAATCCATTCAGCGCCGACGTCGATCGCCACCACAAAGCCGGCTTCCGCGCGTGGCGCATAAAGGCGCGGCGCGCGCCCCGCGTTGCCCGCCCGCACGCCGCTCTGTTCGACGAGACCAAGCCGTTCGAGATTGTTCAGCGCCGCGGAAATCGTCACCTTCGAGAGGCCGGTGCTTTCGGCCAGTTGCGGGCTGGAGGCGGGCGCGAGATCGAGCAGATGCTGATAGATCGCCCACTCGTTGTCCTGGCGCACGAAGGCGGGGCCGCGTGTGACGGGCGGCGTCGGCCGGAGGTGCTTGCGGGTCGGAGGATTCATGGAGGCTGGATTCAGGTGACGAGCGATGCTAACAACCGGACCTCGCGCAATCAAGCTCGTATGCGTTCGGGGCAACCCGCGTCGGCGATTTATTTTGATCTATTTGCATTCGTAAAGAAACTTTCCTATCATCCGGCAATCGACGCCGTACTCACAGAAAGCGGCGCGTCACGGTAACAACCTTCGATGACAGGCGCGGCGCAAGCCGCATGGAGACAGGGATGAGCGACACACCTTCCGCATGGCCGGAGCGCGTTTCGGCGCCGGCAGATCAGACACAGGCGTCCCGCGAGGACGCACCGCATTTCCACCGCTCAGTGGGTCTTTTCCCGGCAATTGCCGTCAACATGATCCAGATCTGCGGGATCGGGCCGTTCATCACGATTCCCGCGATCGTCGCGGTCATGAACGGGCCGCTTGCAGTGGTGGGGTGGATCGTGGGCGCGCTGCTGGCAATGGCTGATGGCCTCGTCTGGGCCGAACTCGGCGCTGCGATGCCGGGCGCGGGCGGCACGTACCTGTACGTGCGCGAGGCGTTTCAGTATCGTACGGGCAAGCTCATGCCGTTCCTGTTTGTCTGGACGGCGATGCTTTCGATTCCGCTCATCATGAGCACGGGCATCATTGGTTTCGTCGAGTATCTGGGTTTTTTCCTGCCAGACCTGTCACAGTGGCAAAGTCACGCCATCGGCCTCATCGTGGTCGGTCTCGTCGTGCTCGCGCTGTACCGCCGCATCGAATCGATCCGCGCGCTCACTACCGTGCTGTGGATCATCATGATTCTCGCGGTCGGCCTGACGACTGCCGCTGCGTACTCGGATTTCCATCTGAGCCTCGCGTTGTCGCTGCCGCCGGGTTCAGGCGATATCGGCAAGTTCTTCACGGGTCTCGGCGCCGGTCTGATCATCGCGATCTACGACTACGCGGGCTATAACACGACCGCCTATATGGGCGACGAACTGAAGAACCCTGGCCGCGTGATGCCGCGTTCGATCATCGTATCGATCATCGCGATGATGGTGTTCTACCTCGCGATGAATATCGGCGTGATCGGCACGGTGCCGTGGCAGACGGTGGCGCAGTCGAAGTCGGTCGCTTCGCTGGTCGTGTCGCGCAACTGGGGGCATACGGCCGCAGCGGTCGTGACGGTGCTGATCCTGATTGCCGCGTTCGCGTCGGTGTTTGCCGGGTTGCTGGGCGGTTCGCGCGTGCCGTTCTACGCGGCCCGCGACGGCGTGTTTCTCTCCGCGTTCGGCAAGCTGCATCCAAAGCACAATTTCCCGCACGTCGCGCTGCTCGTGATGGGCGTCGTCACCGCAGCGGGCACGTTCTTCGACCTGACGACCGTGATCAACATGCTCGTCGCCGTCGCGGTACTGCTGCAATCCGTGGCGCAGATCGCAGCGTTGACGGTGCTGCGCCGCCGTCAGCCGGAATTGCGCCGGCCGTATCGCCAGTGGCTGTATCCGGTGCCGAGCGTGATCGCACTCGTCGGCTGGCTGTATGTGTACTATGCGACCGATCATCTGTCGCAGATCATGTCGACCGCGTGGATTGCGCTGGGCGTGGTCGCGTTCCTGATCTGGGCGCGCGTCGCACACGTGTGGCCGTTTGGTCCGAAAGAGGCGCATGAGGTTTTTCTGGAGCGCCAGCAACTGGAAGATGCCGCCGCGCGCGGCCAGTGAGCAACAAGGCACGCATGCAGTCATACGAAGAAGGAAGCCCGCCGCGCGGGCAGAGAAGCGGCGACGCGGGCTTTCTGCTCGCGATCGATTTTGGTGGCACCAAGATCGCAATGGCGGCCACGGCGACCGATGGCGAACGGCTCGCTGAACGGGAGATTCCGACGCAGGCAGACGAGGGCGCGGCGCGGGTCATGCAGCGCATGTTCGACGTGGCGCGCGACCTGATTCGCGAAACGGCTGAGCGGCATGGCGGCGCGTTAAGGGCCGTCGCTGCGGTGACGCCAGGCATCATCGAGCCTGGCGGCATCAGGCTCGCGCCCAACAATCCCGGCTGGGAAACGCTTGCACTTGCCGACGTGTTGCGCGACGGCTTTGATATCGACAACGTCGTCATCGAGACCGACGTCAAGGCCGCCGCGCTGGCGGAAGCGCGCTGCGGGTCGCTGTCGGGCGTCGAATGTGGCATCTATCTGAATCTCGGAACAGGTCTCGCGTCGGCAGCGGTGATCGATGGCAAGGTACTGCGGGGCGCGCACGGCGCAGCAGGCGAAATCGGCTATCAACTGCGCGGTACGGCAGATGATGTCCTGTTCGCCGACGGTGGCGCACCGCTCGAGCAGTTCGTCTCGGGGCGCGCGTTGCAGGATCGTGTCGGCGCGTTGCTCGGGCGCGAAGTCAGCGCCGGCAAGGTGTTCGCACTGGCAGAGACGGATGCGCGCGTCGCGGCACTGGTCGACGACGCATTGCACGTGCTCGGCGTGCACGTCGCGAACATGGCGCTGACGCTTGATCCGGCTCGTATCGCGATAGGCGGCGGGATGGCGCGTGTGCCGCGTATCGTGCGGGACCTGGCCACATTACTTCAGCGCGCGCTGCCGTATCCGCCCGAAGTCACAGTCGCCACGTTCGGGCACGATGCCGCGTTACAAGGCGCCATTCTTTATGGCGTCGATGCGTGCAGGATGCGCGGCCGCCCGGTAGCGCGTCTTTCTGCACGTCGGTTGGCGCGAACCACATTTTCCACGCGAGAAAGGAGATGAGTGGACCTATGCGCGCTGCCTGCGGCCGTTGACGAGCCGCCACAGCCCACTCAGCAGCAACGAGCCGACACCGACACCGACACCGAGCAATACGATCGAACTCATATGATCGCGCACCACGGGTACATTACCGAACACATAGCCGGCTGCGACGAGCGAGACGATCCAGATGGCCGCGCCGGACACGACGAACGCGACGAATCGCGCAAACGTCATGCGTGCCACGCCGCCGACGAACGGCGCGAATGTACGCACCACGGCGATAAACGGCGACAGCAGAAATGTAATGCCGCCTCGCGCTTCATAGAATGCGTGGGCTTTTCGCAGCGCGTTCCTGTCGATCCAACGAATGTTCGCGGTGTACACCTTTTCGCCGATCGCGCGGCCAATCGCGTAGTTGACGATGCTGCCGGCAACGGTCGCGGTGAAGAGAACGGGCATCACGATCCATACATTCAAGGCATGCGTCGCGGCGAACGCGCCGCAGATAAAGATCAACGGATCGCCCGGCAGAAAGAACAGCGGCAAAAACCCGATCTCGACGAAAACGATGGCAAACAACATCGCGTACACGGCCGTGCCGTATTGCTCGATCAGCGCGCCCAGATGCTGGTCGAAGTGCAACGCAAGCTGTAACAGATGCATCAGGTCCATGGTGGGGCAAGCAGAACTCAGGTTTCAGAAGTGTAGTCCTGTGCGGGCGAACACGCGCACAGGACTTTCGATGTCGGGCAATGCAGCGGGACCGATGCGATACGAGGCGAAAACAAAAAGGCGTGGGGTGCGCCACCGTTTCATTCCGGTCGCGCACCCCGCGCCTGTCAATGCAACCGCGACTGCCCGTGAAGCGGACAGTTATCCGTTCACTGCTTCGAGCGCCGGATAGTCTGTGTAGCCGGTTTCGCCTTCTGCGTAGAACGTTTCCGGGATCGGCGCGTTCAGCGGTGCGTCGAGCGCAAAACGGCGCGGCAGATCCGGGTTCGCGATGAAGAGTTGGCCCCACGCGACTGCATCGGCTTCGCCTGCATCGAGCACGCGCTGCGCGCTTTCCTTCGTGAACTTTTCGTTCACGATGTACGTGCCGCCGAATGCCTGCTTCAGTTGCGGTCCGAGGCGGTCGTCGCCCAGCGCTTCGCGCGCGGCGATAAACGCGATCTTGCGCTTGCCGAGTTCGCGTGCCACGTAGCCGAACGTTGCCGCCGGATCGGAATCGCCCATCGAGTGCGAATCGCGGCGCGGCGCAAGGTGAACGCCGACACGGCTTGCGCCCCAGACAGCGATACACGCGTCGGTGACTTCGAGCAGCAGACGCGCGCGGTTTTCGATCGGACCACCATAGGCGTCGTTGCGCTGGTTCGTGCTGTCCTGCAGGAACTGGTCGAGCAGATAGCCGTTCGCGCCGTGTATTTCGACGCCGTCGAAACCGGCGGCTTTAGCGTTTTCAGCACCCTTGCGATACGCGTCGACGATGCCCGGGATTTCCGCGAGGTCGAGTGCACGCGGCGTCACGTATTCGCGTTTCGGTCGCACGAGGCTCACATGGCCTTTCGCTGCGATTGCGCTCGGCGCAACGGGCAGGTCGCCGTTCAGAAAGACCGGATCGGAAACGCGCCCCACGTGCCACAGTTGCAGGAAAATCTTTCCGCCTGCCTGATGCACGGCCGCGGTCACGAGCTTCCAGCCCTCGACCTGTTCCTGCGACCAGATGCCCGGCGTCGCGGCGTAGCCAAGGCCCTGCGGCGTGACGGACGTCGCTTCACTCAGGATCAGCCCTGCCGATGCACGCTCAGCGTAGTACTTCGCCATCAGCGCGTTCGGCACGCGGACGTCACCGGCACGGGAACGCGTCAACGGTGCCATGAAAATGCGGTTGCTCAGCGTGAGATCGCCAATCTGGATCGGGTCAAAAAGAGTCGGCATAAGTGTTCACCTTGTCTGGCGGGCCAGCGGCCCGCGGCTATGAAACAGCGTGATAAAAGGAACGCGGCGATGCGAATGCGCTGCGTCAGAGATCTGCGTTCATGTGCTGGATAAACGCCTCAATGACGGCTTCATTGCGTTTGAAGAACACCCACTGACCGATACGTTTCGACGTCAC
Organism: Paraburkholderia sp. GAS42; assembly: GCF_050436565.1. Taxonomy (NCBI): domain Bacteria; kingdom Pseudomonadati; phylum Pseudomonadota; class Betaproteobacteria; order Burkholderiales; family Burkholderiaceae; genus Paraburkholderia; species Paraburkholderia sp. GAS42. The sequence continues at coordinate 472,552 of NZ_JBNDML010000002.1, forward strand.
GAGCCCGGCGCGCTGTAAGGCGGCGAGGTGCACGGATACGGTCGACTGTGACAGTCCGCAGCGGCCTTCGAACTTGCCGGCGCACACGCCGTAGTCGAACGGAAGCTCCTGATCCGCAAAGTGCGCGGACGGATTTTTCAGCCAGCCGAGAATCTCGCGGCGCACGGGATTGGCGAGCGCCTTGTGGATCGCATCGACGTCGATTGCTTTCGGTTCAGTGTGGGTTTTCATCAACGGTCACTCCGGCGCTGCATGAAAACATGCCGCGCGAATGCATCGCTACGGAACGAATCATATATCGTGATTGTACGATATTGGCAAAATCCTTGTTCCAGATGGGGTTGATGGCTGTCGGCACACAAAGATGTCTGCACTTTTCGGATGGCGCGAATTTGGACTACATCGATCAGAAATTGCTGGAATACAAGTCCCTCGTGCGAGCTACTGACCGTCCTTTCCACTCTTTTCGAAGCCAACGTTTCGCCGTCGCGCGGGAGATCGTCGGGATGGGCACTGGTAGGGGCCTGAGACTTCGCCTTGAGCAGGCGAGGGGGAACGGTACCGGTACACGCGACGGGATAAATGTCAGTACGGAATTCTGGGGGGCGAATGTCCGGACTCACCAATCGTCGGACGGTAATAGTGAGATTCACGCCACTATGAGTGAGACTGGCGACACGATTAATGAGTCCGCGCCGCCACGCAATTCCATCGCGGATTGCGTTTACCTGGTGCTCGTCGCCTTCTCCGAATCACTCTCCGTCTGGGCTGCCCCGATCGGCGGCACGGCGTCGTTCATCGACGGCAGCGTCTCTTTCGGCGCCGCAGCGGCGTCAACGGGGGTCGGCTGGGCGGAGTCGGCCTTCAGGTAATGCTCGACTAGCGCGAAGAAACGCTGATAGAAAACGCCGGCGGGAATCGTCTCGCTCGCAACCTTCACCATCGAGTCATCGCTCGAGCCGATCGGCAGCGACAGCGATCCGAACACGCTCAGGCCGACGCTCGCCGACGTGTTGCTCTTCTTCAGCGCATAGCGATCCTGCACCGCGTTCACGTACGCGGTGCTGCTGTTGCTTTTGGGGTCGTCGGTTGTGCAGACCACATGGATTTCGATCACCGCGTGCGAATCGCTGGTGGGCTGGAAATTTTTCGAGCCATCGACCGAATCAGACCTCGTCGAACTGGCGATATATCCCTGGCTGAGCAACGCACGGCGGGCGGCTTCGCAAGCGGGCTCCGTCTTCGCGGCGAACTTGTGCGTATAGGGGCTGTCGCCTGCGTCGAACTGTTCTTGCTGGTAAAGCGGCTTCGGCGTCGAGCACGCAGACAGTGCGCTCGCAAGCGCAAGCACGAAAGCCGCGGAGGAAAAGCGGAATTGAGTATGCATAATTGAATAGGGTGGATCGGCTCGAGCGGCGAAGGGGCCTGATACCAGAAGGTCAGGACGCCCAATGCTCTTGCGCGGCATAAGAGGGACACATCATGCGGGCGATCCGAAAGTGAACGAGGCGCGCCTATTATAATTTTCTTTCCCTACAACAACCTTCGACGTTGTCGTGAGCGCAAGTCCTGTCCGGGCGCCTGACAGAAGAGACCGGAATCTGCATGCTGAATGCAGTCGAGCTTAACCAGTGTGTCGTGCGGTTCGGCTCGCCGGAACCGTCCGAAGCAACTGATCAAACGACGAAGGCGGTTATCAGCCCATGACCGGACGTTGGAGAGTACGGCCTGGATCGTCAACAATCATCCGTTGGTCAGCGGCTAGCGGTCCGGAAGACCGCGGCGGATTTTCCGGTCGAACGCTGCCTGTGGAAAGAAACAACGTCAATAAGTCGACATGACGTGAGGTGCTCGCCGGGGGCGTAGCCGCGGCGAGCACCGTTGATCAGGGTGTCCAGCGATAAATGATGACGCTGGCCCCGTTGTAGTTGTCCTTCGTGACCACGTACTCCCCGGTCGACCGACGGTACGATCTAAGGCCGTACATCGAATCCACATCATTGCCGACGTACACGGTGTTGGGGTTGCTGTTGATCAACGTGGTGTCCAGGCTGCCTGTGGTCAGATTGAAGGCATCGATGTTGGGCACGGTGTGTACGTATCCGACGAAGAGATAGTTGCCGGCCGCCGTGATCGACTTGGGATTGGCGCTGGTGAGGTTGATCACCGGATTGGGAACGGTCGTGTTGCCTGCGAGCCAGCCGTGATACACCTCGATCCGCGTTCCGATCGATGTCCAGTCCGTGCTCCCGACAACGCCTTGTGCCAGGATCATCGTGTCGCTTTCCGGCAGGTAGATGATCCGCGTCAATGGCGTGATCGTGGGCGGAATGGGCGTTGCAATTCCTGCTCCCCAACTCGGCCGACCGTTGGCATCGAAGCCGGTCAGCGGATAGTGCCAGATGGCATTCGTCTTGTCCAAACCGGCCCAGACTTCCCCTTTGCTGTCGAGGCAGAATCCGTCCCTGACCGGTGCGGTCGTATTGAACGCCGTACCTGGAAGCGTGGCGTCCGGTATTGCGATGTAGCCATTCGCAGCATTGAAGTGGAAGAAGTAGAAGGTATCGGGATTCTGGCCCGACGCCACGAGGATCCGGTTGGCGCCGACGGTGGCAAGTTGACCGAAGTGCTCATCCCGTGAGTGATCGTTGATGTTGATGCGTGGATCGGATGGATAGTCGATCGGATCGACAGTGTTCGCTACGAAGGTTCCCCCCGCGGTGCCGGTGTAGATATTGGTGCCTCCATAGAAGTACGTGCCGTCAGTACCCGGGTCCGGAGCGGCGACCCCCTCGAAGTTGAGAGACTGGAGCTTCCATTGCAGGTGGCCAAAACTGTCGTAGGAGTGAATATCGGTGCCACCGTCGCGGCCGAGGTCCCAGCTTCCGCCCCACGGGTTGTTGAGCACGTACAGGTTGCCGGCGGCGTCTTTGCCGATGCCGGTGACGCGGGTAAAACGCTTGTCGCCAACCTGGCCTTTGATTCCCGTTGTTGTATCGAGATATCCCCCCTGAATGCCAAATGTACTGACCAGAAATGGAATGCCCAAAATGTTATAGATCTTGATGTTCATGTCGGGACCCTCGTCGCCGATCATGAGACACCCGGTCGACAAATCGAAATACAGCGAGGACGGTCGAGAGGCGACGGACGTCTGGATGGTGTTCACGAGCACGCCGGCCGGATTGAATTCGAGGATCGCGCCCGCACTCTTCTGCGCAACCCAGATGTTTCCTGCGCTGTCCACCGCGAGCGCGCCAGGGCCTGGGACGGCGATATCCTGCCGCCAGACGCCGTCGGTGGTATAGACGCGGACGCGATTTCCAGGAAAGTCGCTCGCATAAAGGAGCGAGCCCGACGTCGCGAGTCCCGTGATTACATCAGCCCGCCGCTCTGTCGTTGTCGTGCTGACCGGAATGAGAAAGTCGCGAGTTCGAGTGGTTCGGTTGTACCGCCCCACCGTGCCGCTGCCGTAAGTGGTATTAAATTGCAGAGCGGCGAAGATCGAAGTTGCATTACCCGTAATGGCGCTGCCCTGAAACTCGCCGTGACCTCCTATGGACCCCAGGCTTTGGCCGTTCTGGTATATCGCGACACCACCTTCGTTTTCGTCCCACATGGAAGCCGTGTAGATGACACCCTCGGGCGCTATCCACATGGAGCGCGCGACGCTACCCACGCGGGTAGCGTTGGTCCCAAATGTGTTCGCCACCCAGTCGGTGGTGTACTGTCCCTGGCACTCCGGCGCAAGCGTAGCGATCAGCAGTGTGGCGAGGAACGTGGCATAGATTCGTTTCATGATCATGAAGCGTGCCCTCCTGAGGCACCTGAATCGGGGAATTGCGGTTTGGCCCATGCTCGCAGCGTTGGCAACCTGATGGACTTTACATGGGGACCGACTGATGGTTCCTGTAGCTGCCATCCTTGTCGTGCTGGCACGCGCGCTATGGGCTGGAAGATTCTTCGATCGGGAAGGGTCGTCTTCGAAGCGTGCCCGGCGCAGGAAACTGTCCTTGTTCACTCGCCGCTCCAGTAGGTGTCGCGTCTGTCCAACTCAACGCTGCGTTCGAGCGGTATATCGGCGAGTTGCGGAAAAGGTTGAGCTGTTCGCGTTTCCAGTACAGGCAAACGCGCTAGACCCCAGCCCGAGCAGCGCTTTCCGCCGGTCCGCGAAGTGGATGAGCGTTCACGTGCCAACTGGCGGTTCGGGGTGGCAAGTGTGGCCCTCGAGCGGGTAATTTCTCGCGAGGCGAAGGTGCGGTAAGGGCCGACTACCGAAGCAGGCATCGATCACCGGCACGCGTCGTCACGACTCCCCAACCTCCTCATGGATCGCGACGCCCCGCATCAAGCGCCGGGCGATGTCCGCCGTCTGCAGCGCCCCGCGTTCGGTCGGTGAATGGGCGGCGAGATAGCGGGCGACCGCAATGAGGACGTGCCGGGCCTCGCCAGTATTACCCCACGCGGTAAACTGCCGGACTCCGGCCTCCAGCATCTGATAGGCATGGAAGCCAGCATCTTCGCGCAGCACAGCAAGCGCAAGCGTGGCGATCAGCGCCTGTGGCGAATGGCCGAGCGTGAGATGTCGCGCCACCAGCCTTGCGGCAAGATCAACCTGTCGCTGCCTGTCGAAGGCATCGAGCAACGCGGCGCGGATCGTCTCAACATCGGCAGGGAGGTCGTCGAGTTGCTCGCTGTCCTCACCTGGGATGCGGGCCGGCGGCACATTCAGATAGCGGGCAAGGTAGAGCGCCATGGCTCCGTGCATTATGGCGCGCACGGCCGTGACGTAACCGTCGATGTCGGCAGTCCCGATCCGCCTGAGCATCTGGTGGACCGCGTTAGCGTAGGTAAAGACGTGGTGCGCCGTATCCCAGTCGGCGTGCTCGTTGGCATTGCCGAAGCGGGCCACCCGCAGCGCCGCTCCGTAAGCGAGCGATTGTCCCAGGTCAGCAGGAGTTGCGCCTGAGCGGATCGCCGCCTTCAGCGCATCAATTATCTTCGCTGGATCGTCTCCGAGCAGCTCTCGGGCGAGCGCCGCGTGGTGCGACCATCCACACAAGGTGCGCGCGGCAGCGAACAGTTCCGGCATCTGGCTGGCTGATTCCTCGCATAGCGCAACAAGATCAACGGGCTGGCGCCAGGCGGTCGATTCCTCCGCGCCACGGGCGGCCACCATCTGGCCGACGATAGCAGGCAGCAAAGCTGGCGCGTGGTCCCAACCGATCAGGTCGAGGCACTCGAGGGCTTTGTTGATGAAGTCGAGCGAATGACCGGTGTCGGCAAACGCCCTTTCGGTCGCGGCCGAGAGCAGGGCATCGGCAAGCACAGCTGGCGAGACACCGGCCGCAATCGCCGTCAGCAGGGTGCGCTCGCCCGCTTCGCGATGGCGCACACTTGTCCAAAGACGCAGCCAGCGCTTGAGTGCGGCCGGCTCCGGCCGGCTTCCAAGCGGCGCACGTTCCCGCCGCGGCGCCTCGCCGGCGCAGTCCGCCGCCACGCGGCGCGCACCATGAAACAGGGCAAGATAGGCTTCTTCCTCTGGCAAGAAGGGGAAGAGATTGGCCAGCGCCGTCAGTATCGTGAGACCGACGCCCCACCCGTCGCGGTTCTGCGCCCCAAACAGCGCCACCTGCCGCACGGTCTCGGCCATCGGCACATTGGCCGCGAGCTGACCATGCACGGCCTTGGCGATGACGAGATCGAGGTCATGTGCGAGGCCGTCCGCAAGCCGCTGACGCCAGTGCGCCGCGGGATCGGGATGACCAAACGTGGTCGTTACCCAAACGTCGCCATTGCGTACCTCGACCGCGCAGATGGGTATATCGTCCGCCCATAGGTCGAAGGTGCAGCCGCTTTCAAGATCGAAGCGGGCGTGGTGCCAATGACAGGTCAAGATGCCGTCCTCGACGCTGCCGCGCTCGAGCGGGAAGCCCATGTGCGGGCAACGATTGTCGAGGGCGAAGACGCGCCCGCGGTCGTAGATGACGAGGATCGGACGATGACCACCTTGCACAATCAGCCGTCCCTCCGCCTTCAGCGCTTCAAGGCTGCCCACGAGCACGAATTCCTTGTTCGGTGCATCCATGCGCACACCTCCTGCACGCGTCCCTTAAGGGACATAGTAGATGCGGGCGATCTCCTGTCAACTCTCGGGTAAAACACGATATGCCGCCGTGGTTTGGCTGAGCGTTCGCATATCGGCTGCGATCAGCGATCGTGTAAAAGTAACGAATGTCTGGCGTTGCTAGCGGTTTGCAGTGAGCGCAGGCGTGAAAACGCCAGCGAGATCACGAGCGGCGTCTGAACCATCCCGTGAGCGATAAGCGGTCGCGCGTCGCGGGCAATACTTCGTGCAGCATGTCGGCGGATAGAAACACCACGAGCCGGCTGCCGACCGGCGAGATGTCCTGTGTGCTCAAGCCCTCTGGATGCAGTCGCAACGCGCCGCCGTGCTCAGGCAGCCAGTCCCTGTTCAGATAGACGATGACGGACACCGTGCGGCTATCGTCGTGGCGAAATCGATCGCGGTGTTGCCGATACGAAGCGCCCGGCGCGTAGAACGCGAAGTGGCTTTCGTATTCATCGAGTCCCAGAAAAAGCCCGCGATTCAACGCGATACGCAGCGTTTCCACAATCGCGAGATACCGGTCGCAGGCTTCGGATTGGCCCGATTCCAGCCACTGAATCCGGTCGCCGCGCACATCGGGCTGGAGCGAACTCGCCGCGCCCTGGCTGACACGCGCCAATGTGAGCATCCCCGTCGCCGCAAGCGCCGCACATTCCAACGCCAGCGCGAGCGTCAAATCCGGTGGAAGAAAATTGTCCTGTTCGGACCAGCCATGGTCATGAACGGCATCCACGATACGTCGATGCCGTTCATCGCCGGACGCGTCAAAATGCGCCGGCGAGTGCGATCGGGTCACTGCTTGTTCCTTTGAACGAAGGTGCTGAGTGGAAATTCGAACGATCGTCCGAGGCGGGGTATCGGCGAGGTGGGCTTTAAGGCAACGCTGAACAAGTACCTGATTTTCTCGGATGGCCACGTGACGACAACGCTTCGCGGGGAGCGAAAAGGACTTGATCAGCGTTACTGCGAAGATATTAACACCGGCTTCTGACGGTTCCTGTGACCGGCCCCCACGTCGTCGCTGCATGGAACGAACGAAACGGGATCAGCGGCAGACATATGGATGCCGCGAGAATTCTTCATCTGCCCCATGACGACCATAAGCGTGACTTCGATGCCGCCCGGCAGGATGTGGTCGCAGCGGATAGGCGGGTCACTGCGTCCCACGGTCGAAGCGGCATGCGGGCGTTTTTGCCCGGCAGCGAGACCCAGAAGGTCCTGACGCACAGTCAGATCCCTGTCCTCGTCGTCCGGCAGTCGACGTTGGACAACCGGTAGTAGTCGGACCAACAGCGTCGACAATCGGTATCAGGAGCGTGCGGATCCAGGGGGCAGTGTCCATTGCATCGCGGCGAGGAGCAGACTCTGCAGCGGTGCCGTCGAGGATGACAAGCCAGCTATGAGGGCATTCACTGCTCCGCGCTGGCACCGGTCAGGGCTCGAACCCGGCTTTCATCGGCGGCGAGCGCGCGCGCATCTCCCGAATAGACGATGCCGCCATCGTCCAGCACGTAAGCATCGTCTGCGATCTCGAGACTCATGCGTGCGTTCTGCTCCACCAGCAGTACCGAAATCCCCTCATCGCGCATCTGCGACACGACTCGAAATACCTCGCGAACGATCAGCGGGGCCAAGCCTTGCGATGGCTCATCGAGAATGAGCAGCCGGGGATTGAGCAGGAGTGCGCGGGCAATCGATAGCATCTCCTGCTCGCCGCCGGAGAGCAGGCGCCCGCGGCTGAACTTGCGCTCGGCCAGGCGTGGAAACAGCTCGTAGATCCGCGCGATCGTCCACGGTCCGCCGCGCTCCAGCGGGACCTTCAGATTTTCCTCAACACTGAGGTTGGCAAAGATTCTTCGCCCCTCGGGCACGTAACCGACGCCGCTCGCGGCGATCTGGAAGGTCGGCCAGTGGGTGCTATCCGCTCCGAAGATCGTCACGCGCCCTTGGCGCGCGGGCGTCAAACCCACGAGGGTACGCAAGGTCGTGGTCTTGCCGGCTCCATTGCGACCGAGCAATGCAGTGATCCGGCCCTCCGCAACCTCCAGACAAACGCCATGCAGGATATGGCTCTTGCCGTAGTAGGTATGCAGCCCTTCGGCGGTGAGTGCGGCGCTCATGCTGTGTTGCCCAGGTAGGCGGCCTGTACGGCCTCGTTGGACGCGATCTCCTCTGGCGAGCCTTCGGCGAGGAGGCTGCCCTGGTCGAGCACCGTGATTCGATCGGCCAGATGGAAGACCACGCGCATGTCATGCTCGATCAGCACGATGGTGAAATTGCCGTCGCTATGCAGGCGGCGCACCAGCTGCGTAATCTCGAGAGTCTCCTGATCGCCCATGCCAGCGGTGGGCTCGTCGAGCAGCAACAGGCGCGGCCGCAGCGCCAGCGCCATCGCGATCTCGGCAACCCGCTGGTCGCCGTGCGGCAGCTCTCCGACCAGCCGGTGCGATTTGTCGCCAAGACCCGTGAGCTCGAGCGTCTCCTCGACGTGACGACGAACCCGCGTCCGCTCGGTGCTGCTGATCCATGGGCGCAGGCGAAAACCCTCCGTTACCTCCGCACTGATGCGCACGTTCTCGAATACAGTCAGTTCGGGAAAAATCTCGGTGATCTGGAACGTGCGGGCGATGCCGGCCGCAACGCGCCGATATGCAGGAAGCGCCGTGATGTCGAGTCCATCGAACACGATCACTCCCAGGCTCGGCGGGAAAAAGCCGCTGATGAGGTTGAAAAAGGTAGTCTTGCCGGCGCCGTTCGGCCCGATGACAGCGCGCAGCTCGCCCTTCTCGACGGTGAGCGATACGTCGCGCACCGCGGCCAGGCTGCCGAAGCGCTTGCTGACGCGCCTGACTTCGAGCACGCTCATGAGTCGCTCCTGCGCTGAATGAAGCCGAGCAGCCCGCGCGGGAAAAACAGCACGATCGCGACGAACAGCATGCCGACGAACGACATCCAGTTGACCGTGATGCTCGAAAGATAATCCTGCAGCACGACGAATACCGCGGCGCCGAGCAGCGGCCCCCACAAGCTGCGCATGCCGCCCATGACCGCCATCATCACGAAATCGCCGGACTGGCTGTAGTGCAGCCCGCGCGGATCGGCAAAGTTGTTCAGGAGAGCGTAGAGTGATCCGGCGAACCCCATGAAGAAGCAGGACAGCGTGAAGGCGATCCAGATATGCCGATCGACGGGAATGCCGAGAAAGCGCGCACGCCGCTCATTTTCGCGGATCGCAATCATGGTGCGCCCGAACGGGGAGCGCAGGATGAAACCCATCACGCCGATCGCCAGCGCAAGGCAAAACAGCACGAAGTAGTAGAACGCGTTGGCGTTCGACAGGATGTCGATCCGGGCGACGCCGAGATCGAGCGGCTGACGCGAAAAGCCGCGCAACCCGTCGTCGCCGCCGGTGACGGAGCTCCATTGGAAGGCGATGTAGTAGAAGACCTGCCCGAAGGCGATGGTGACCATCGCGAAGTAGACGCCGCGTCGCCGTGCGATGAGCGCGCCCAGCAGTGTGCCGGCAATGCCGCCGAGCAGCGTGCCGCACAGCAGCGCGAGCGATGTGCTCGGCGCGAGAAACTTGAGTGCGAGGCCGGCGCCATAGGCGCCGAGTCCGAAATACGCCGCGTGTCCGAAGGACAGCACACCGGTGAAGCCGAGCAGGAAGTTCACCGACATGGCTGCCAATCCGAGCACGAGCACACGCGTGCCGAGCGCGGTATAGCCGCCGAGCAGCGGCATCCAGTAGGGCGCCAGCAAGAGCGCTGCCCAGAGTGCTGCGATGACGAGCAGCCGGGGAGGATGGAGGTATTCGCTCATGTCATCATGCCTTCTTCGCCGAGCAGGCCGCGCGGTCGGATCAGCAGGACTACGGCCATCAGCACGTACATGATGGCCTCGCTCGCCGCGGGGAGGAACACCGCGGTGATGCCCGAGGCGACGCCGATCAGCAAGCCGCCGAGCAGCGTGCCGGTGAGGCTGCCAACCCCGCCGACAATGATGGCGATGAAGCTCGGCATCAGGAGGCCTGTTCCCATCGTCGGCTCCAGCCCAAGCTGGCCCGCGGCGAGCACGCCGCTCAGACCGGCGAGAAAGATGCCGACGGCGAAATTGAGCGCGCGCAGCCTGCCCACATTGATGCCGAGCGCCGCGACGGTCTCGAGGTCAAGCGTGCCGGCCCGGATGCGTATGCCGAGCCGGCTGTAGCGCAACAGCATGAAGAGCAGTGCAACCGCGATGGTCACGGTGCAGACCATGAACAGGCGGTAGCCGGTGATGAAGAAGAGTTCGTTGCTCAAGGGCCGAGCCAGCGCGGGCGGAACGGTCACGGGCTTGCCCTGCGCACCCCAGATGAAGCGGGTACCGTCCTCGATCATGAAGGCGAGGCCGAACGTCAGCAGCAGGCTGTAGAGCGGATCGCGCCCATAGACTCGCCGGATGAGCACCCGCTCAACGGCGAGACCGATGACGGCCGTGCATACCGGCGCGATCAGTAACGCACCCCAGAACCCGACATACGGCGTGATCGTATAGGCAATGTAGCCGCCGATCACGAGAAAGCCGCCATGGGCGAAGTTGATCACGTTGCTCAAGTTGAGAATGAGCGACAGGCCAAGCGCCATCAGCACGTAAAACGCCCCGATGATCAGCCCGTTGGTGACGTTGAAAAGGAGTAGTTGAGTCATCGGCCGCTCATGTCCTGACGCAACCCGTGCACGAGCCGCGTCGGGCAGCCTGGGCCGCTGTGTTGTCACGCACGCGTGTCAGGGTCATGGGAATGGCTTCCGGCACGACCGCGCGGACATCGTCTTCGGGATCAGGCCGGCCACTGCAGCTTGCAGCCGGTCGCAGCCTCGGGCGGCGCAGTCTTGTCACCGGCGACCACGCGCTCGACACGGAACAGATCCTCCGGGTCGCCCGCTGGCTGAGACAGCGCTTCGCCGACGAACGACGAGGTCATCAACTGGTGGTCTCCCTTGCGGTAGTAGCACTTGTTGGGCTGCAGCTTGACGTCGTCCGCGAGTTCGAACCCGCCGAGCGCCTCGGCGAGCTTTTTCGCATCGAGGCTCTTTTCCTTGTTGGCGATCGCGGCGAGCGTATGAACCGACGTGTAGCCGAACCAGTGGCGTGCAGTGGGGACTTTGCCGCCATTCATCTTGCGGATGTCGGCGACGAACTTCTCGACGCCCGGGACACCCGGCTGCTTCCAGTACCACTCGAACATCCAGATGCCGACCCGCGCCTCCGGCGGCATCGCCTCGAGCGATTCGAGCTCCTGCTGAAGCCCGGCAACGTGGATCTGCTTTCCGATGCCGAACTGCGCGATCTGCTTCAGGCAGTTGACCATGTCGGAACCTTGCGGCAGCACCAGCAGAACATCGGGGTTGGCGGCGCGCGCCTTGATCAGGTAGGCCGAGAAATCGGTCGTGCCGAGCGGCGTGAGCTCGTTGCCGGTCATCGTGCCGCCGAGCTTTTCCAGATCCGCCAGCGCGGCCTTCTGCAACGTATGGCCGAAGGCGTAGTCCGGCGTAATGAAATGCCACTTCTTGCCGTACCTGGTGAAGAGGAGGTCGGCGACCGCGTTGGCCTCCATGCTGGTCGTATTGCAGACGCGAAAGACGTTCCATTTGCAATCGCTGCCGGTGATCGTGTCGGTGTGGCCGCCCGAGACGATGTGCAACACCTTCTTCTCGTTGCTGACCTGGGCGATTGCCTGAGCGATGCCGGAATTCACGTCCCCGATAAGAAACGTGACCTGATCACGATCGATCAGCTTGCGCGCCTTCTGCACGCCGGTGCCGACGTCGTTCGCCGAGTCTTCTACCAGCAGCTCGATGGGGCGCCCGAGAATGCCGCCGTTGGCATTGACCTGTTGCACGGCGAGCCTGGCGCCCGTCACTTCATTCTGTGCAACTGCAGCATAAACGCCGGTCAACGGATCGACCATGCCGATGCGCAGCGGTGTCTCGCCACGTGCCTTGATGATGAAGGGCGAGGCGAGCTGCAACGCTGCAGCAGCCGCGGCTCCCTTGAGCAGCGTGCGACGACGAACGGTGCGGATATGACCCGGAGCTTTCATAGGGGTTCTCCCTAAATTTATTCACGTCGAACCGGTCAAACGCCTGAATCCTGGACCGAAGCGCGAGCATCCTCGGTCAGCACAATCTTGATCTTGTTAGATGGGATCCACAAGTCCTCGTTATGCCGCCGGCAGGCTAACGGAGATCAGCTTTCGCGAGATGCCGACGACAGGTCGGAGTCGACACGACGTATCCGGCCGCCGGTGCAGGTGGCGAGCTGTAGGTCTATCCTCCGCTCCCCGTCGAAGTTGGCATCGCTGAATTCCTGTCGTCCTCGAGCAACGGCTGCAGCGCCGGTGCAAGCGACTTCAGCAACTGCACCGACAACGCACTCGTAAAAGCGTAGTGCGCTGCATACGGCTCATGCACATAGGCGGTAAGTGTGCCGAAGAAGCGATCGCCGATCACGAAGACGAAAGTCGCTGTCCGGTTGACCTTGCGCGACTCGATCAGACGTGCGCCGCGGGCGAACACATTGAAGCGCTGGTCGCCCGTTCCCGTCTTTCCATACACGCCGAGCGTCTGTCCGTCGGGGAATGTCATGCCGGTCGCAAGGCGTCTCGCCGTGCCGCCGAGTACCACGTCGCGCAACAAGCCGTGCACCACATCGACAATCTCCGGCGACAACGCCGTGCGCGGCGTCGTCGCTGCCCGCCTGAAACGCGTCTCATAGGGCGTGTCCTTCGCGAACTCGAGTTCGGCAAACGTCTGCGTCGGCAGCATCTTGCCGCCATTCGCAATCGTGCCGACGAGCTGTGCGAGCGCGAAAGGCCGGTCGCCCGACGCACCGATCGCCGCTGCGTACGACGGCGTGAGCGTCGCGAACGGATAGCCCAGCGCGCGCCACGACTTGCCGATCTCGGCGAAGGCCTGCAATTCGACCATGCGTTTGATGCGCCGATCCTGCGTCCCGTGGTAGCGCGTCTTGAAGAGCCACGAATACGCAGTGAAACGCACTGCGCGGCTCGCCTCCTGCAACTGGCTCTCAGTCGCGAGCGGATGGTCCCGCAGATAATTGACTGTCCACAGTTCGAGCGGATGGACGCTCGCGATATAGCCGCGATCGTTCAAACTGAATTTCTCGATGCCATACTTCGTGGAGAGCTTTGCGAGATCGTCGGACGACAGCGTTGCCGCGGGCGTGCGCTTCAGCGCGGCGCGCATCCGCGCGTCGAACCACGCTTGCGGCTCATCAGGCGCAACACTGCGCAATACGGTCGCGACCTTGGGCGGCGACTTGCGCACGTCATGCAGCAGGATCGCGAGCGCTTCATCGGCTGTCTTGCCCTGATACTTCGTGTAGAAACGATGCATATACACGCGGCTTTCCTGATCGGCAAAACGCGTGAGATAAGCATGGCGTGTGGCCGGATCGTCGAGCCATTGCGACGACGGCCCCGCGGTCTGGACCATCTCGTAGTGCACAATGTCGCGCATCAGCCGCACGAAGACCAGATTCACCGAATGCTGGAACGCGCGATGCACGGTGAGGATGCGGCCGTTGTCGCTCGCTTCGAAGTTATTGAACGTCTGTGCGCCGCCGCCCGTGTAGAAGGTCTCGCCGGGACTCGCCGAATACTTGCGCTCGACTGCCGCATCGAGCATCGCGCTCAGCGAGCGGTCCGATGTGTGCGACAGGTAATCGAGCGCCCAGCGCGTCAACATATCCTGTTTGTCGGATTTCACATCGTGTAGTTGCGCCACGCTCATCGACGCATAACGCGCATGCAGCGCGGAGACGATCTGCAGGTACGTGATCAGCGTGCGCAACTTGGCGGTCGATCCGAGGTTCAGGCGCGCGCCCTGGTTGATGTCGAACGGCTGGTTCACGCTGTCGGTCTGGACCCGCACGAGGTTCGCCCCGTCGCGACGCTCGAACAGCGTAAAGCTGTAGGCGATCTTCGACGGATCGTCCTGGGTGCGCAGCATCTCGAAGCCGTACAGGCCGGCCGCCCGTGCGCCCTCGCGTGTGTCGGCGCTCGCGAGCCTTTCGCTGACCGCTTGCTGGACCCTGTTGTCGAGTGTGGCGGTTGCAGTCAGATCGAGCCGGTCGAGGTCGTAGAAGCTCGAGACGCCGAGCGTGGCGAGCAGATGGGCGCGCAGCCCGGTGACGGCCTTGCGCGTCACGAACGACACCGGGGGGCGAACCGCGGGCGCGCGATTCAGTTCGAGCGGCACCGCCAGCGCGGCGTCGCGTAACGACATCGAAATGATTCCGTTGGCCGCCAGGAGGCGCAGATAGCTGTCGGTCAGGTGGTCGAGTTCCATGTTCCCGGAACGCAGGAAACGCGACGGCGCGCGCTGCGCGATCATCAGTGACAACGCTTGCTTGAACGCGAGCGCCTGCGTGTCGAGCGATTCGGCGGAAGCCGGCTCTTTCAGGATGCGGTTGACCTCGTCAAAGTCGCGTCCGTACCATTCCGCCAGACCATCGCCGATGCCGCTGATTTCGCCGACGCCGGGTTTCGCGGCGAGCGGGACCGAGTTGAGGTAACGCACGACGATCTGCCGACGCGCGGTCAGTGTCTGCGGTCCGTCGAGATAGGCGCGCACGGACGCCGAGGCGATTTGCCGCAGCTTCTCCAGCGGCGTCGCGGTGCGGCCGCCCGGCGAGTGGCGGAATTTTTCGATCTGCGTGGCGAGCGTGCTGCCGCCCGGCGTCGGCTGATGCCTGTCGATCGCTCGCATACCCTGATCGAACAGCGCAAGGCTGAATCGGCCCCAGTCGATCGCCGGATTGCGGTTCGGCTGGTCCGGGTCGAGCAGGTAGCGGTCTTCGATGAAGAGCAGCGCGTCGACGACGAGTGGCGGAATCGCGTCGAAGCTGCCGTAGACCCGATCCGGATACCGCGCGCCGAAAAGCAGGGTGCCGCTCGCATCGTAAAGCAGCAGGCCGCCCTGATCCTTTTCGTCGTACGGCAGGAACAGGCCGTCGTCTGCCAGCGACACCATCCTGGCGGAATCGCGCGCCTGAGCGGTGACGGCAAAACCGCGCGCAGTCAGGCGTTGTTCAAAGGTCGGCAGCGAGGCATAGCCGAGGCGCACGTCGTACGGGCCGCTCGCAGGAAACCGGATACTGTTGCTCGCGCCATCGGCGACGGAAAAGGCGATATCGCGCCCCAGTCCGGTCAGGTAGCGCGCCTGCAGCCGGGAGGTGTTGATTTCAATTTGAGCAAGGCGCCCCGCGGTCGCGAGCGCAAGCAGAAAGGAGACCACGCTCAGCCATTTGAGCCATTGCCCGACCGACGCCCTGCCGATCGCGTGGAGGGGGGATCGAATCAGCGGCCGATTCATGGCGGCGTCTCCTTGACAGCTGCCAAACCGCAAAAAATGCACCTGGTAATAGTCTAACGCGGCGCAACGGGGCAGCACCGTCCGGGCTTACCCGGCGTTGTCGATCGTGGCCGCCCTGACTGGCGGATTGCGCTCGCCATATACGTGGTCCAGGCGACGAAGAATGAAGACAGGTCGATCGGCATATTCATTTGCCGCGTGCGAGTTCAAGCGTGCGGGGCATCGGTCGCTGATCGGCCAAAACCGGCCTTTCGTCTCTGGGACCCAGATCGTCGACAATCGTCCACGCCCGACGTGTCAGTCAGTAGCTTCTGGATGCGTTGGCAAAAATGATGCACGATAAAGCTCATCAAACGATGCTATTATAGGTGCTCCAACTTGTGGGGCTGTCCATGCGTACTACCATCGCTCTCGATGACGAATTGATCGCCAAGGCTCAAGCCTATACGGGTCTGGAGGAAAAATCGGCGCTTGTGCGTGAAGCGCTCAAAGCCCTGATCCAACGTGAGGCCGCGAGGCGGCTCGCGAACCTTGGCGGTAGTCAACCCGGTATAAAAGGGGTGCCGCGTCGCCGGCAGGACATCGAATGATTCTGGTCGATACGTCAGTCTGGATCGACCACCTTAACGTTTCCGATCCCGTGCTGGTCAATCTGCTTGCCGAGGAGCGTGTCCTGGCTCATTCATTTGTGATTGGAGAGATATCGCTGGGTAGTCTGCGCAACCGTGACGTTGTGCTCGGTGCCTTGCTCGATCTGCCGCGCGCGTCAATTGCAACGCCGGAAGAGACGTTTTATCTGATCGAACGAGAAAGGTTATTCAATCGTGGAATCGGATATGTCGATACATCGCTGTTGGCATCTGCACGTCTGCATCCCGGCGTCACCATCTGGACTCGCGACAAGCGATTGAAAAAAGTTGCCGACGAGCTCAACCTGGGCGCGATGCTCGGGCACTAACCGAAGCGCAACCTTCGGCGGCCCTTGAGGTAATCGGCCCCTTTTCCTCGTAGAACCGCAGCGTTGATGCGGGAACGCCGGATCGATGCACCACCTCGCCGATATCTAGCTTGATCATCGCTTGACCTGAAGTCGACTTGAACTTGCATGGTTTAGCTTCCGCTCCCCGGGGCAAGCCAAGGACAACGATCATGGATCTCACACACCAGACCGAAAACGCTCAGACGGCACTTTGGAACGGCAGCGCCGGGCGCGCATGGGTAGCCGCGCAGGAGGTACTCGACCAGATGTTTAAGCCCTTCGAGGATCTGCTCGTCGACATGATGGGCGCCGGAGCCGGGCTCAGGGTGCTCGACGTCGGCTGTGGCACGGGCAGCACGACGCTGGCCGCGGCGCGGTGGCTTGGCGCGAAGGGCCATTGCATGGGAGTCGACGTTTCGGCCCCGATGATCGCTGTCGCCCAAGGGCGTGCCGAACGGGAGGACTCGACGGCAAGCTTCACCTGTGCCGACGCGCAGACCCATGCCTTTGAGCCGGCGAGCTTCGACAGGATCATGTCGCGCTTTGGCGTCATGTTCTTCGATGACCCGGTGTTGGCCTTTGCGAACCTGCGGCGCGCTGCAAGGGACGGAGCCGAATTGCGCTGCATCGCCTGGCGCAGTGCCGTGGACAATCCGTTCATGACAACCGCCGAGCGTGCCGCCGCGCCTCTGTTGCCGAACCTGCCCGCCCGCCGGCCCGACGCGCCGGGGCAATTCTCCTTTGCAGACCAGCATCGGGTTTCGTCTATCCTGGAAGAGAGCGGCTGGGCGGAGATCGACATCCGGCCGATCGATATAGACTGCACCTTGCCCGAGAAGGAGCTGGTCGGCTACTTCAGCCGGCTCGGCCCTGTCGGTATGATCCTTCAAGAGACGGACGAGCGGACGCGCACGCAGGTCATTGAATCTGTTCGCACCGCTTTTGATCCCTATGTACACGGAACCGAAGTTCGCTACACCGCTGCCTGCTGGATGGTCAGCGCGCGAGCGCTGTCTACGTCAGCCCCGCAGAAGGAGGTCGTCAATGTCTGAGCAGTGGACTATCCAATGAGCGCTCTTCGATAGGGGCGGGCGCGACGACGGCGGCGGAGGTCCAGTCAGGCGTCCCGGAAGTGTCACCAAAGCCGTGACCAGACGTTCTCTGCAGACGTGACTACCGCCACAGGATGCGCTCCTTGCTAAATGCCTGGATGGCCGTTCTCGAGAAGGACGAAAGTCCCATATGGGGCGGCTGCGGAAGTTGGGCGCCGCCGCCGTGGCGAGCAGTTGCGATGCTTGCAGGAGGCTGAGTTACGCGTCGTCGTGGGTGATCTGTGTCCATTGCCCGAGACGCTCGGCACGCTCAAACGGTTCTTCGAGGCTAGTAGCGGCACGCGTCTTACGCTTTTGTTCGAGGCGATTAGCGGGCCTTGGGAACGGTTGCAGAACGGTGAGTGCGATCTGATCTTCCATCACCTCGACAAACCCTCGCCGACGATCGAGTCGGTTGAACTCTTCGAGGTTCAACTGGTGCCGGTCGCCGCACCACGGTTTCTCAAGCAATTGCCTGTCGAATCGCTGGTGCCTGCAGACTTGAGGCCCTATGTTCAGTGCATCATCCGCGACACAAGCAAGCACTCCTCTGACGCTAATTACTATCTGATCGAGGGCGCGCCAACCTGAACCGTGCCTGACCAGTTGATGAAGCGCGAGTTGATCGTGCCCGGGGTCCCGCAGGACACGGCGCTTGGGGTAGGCGGTCCCCGCCCTCTGGCCATTTCGACCTAGACTTGAATTGATTCGCTCGCCCGGTTCGGCGTCCGGAATCGCCACTGACGCGCGCAAACGCGCCATGCCCGAATGCCATAAGCGCGCGCACCCTGCGCGCGTCCGAACGACGGAGGTCAATGCCATGGCCGAGAACTGGAAGGTTGCCGGTACGTATTTCGAGAGTTGCAACTGCTACGCCCCGTGCAGTTGCGTTTGCCTCAGTCCGCCGTCGGATGGAGACTGCGCGGTGCTGATCGGTTGGCACGTCGATCAGGGCGAGTTCGCCGACGTGACACTGGACGGACTCAACATTGCTCTTTTTGCGTATTCGCCGGGTCACATGCTGCAAAACAAGTGGAAGGTGGCGCTTTATCTCGACGAACGCGGGACACCACAGCAGCAAGAGGCGTTGGGTAAGATCTTCTCCGGTCAAGCCGGGGGGCCGCTTTCCGCGCTGGGCCCGATGATTGGCGAAGTCATGGGCGTCAAACCAGCCGCGATCGACTACCACCTCGACGGGAAGCGTCGCAGCCTTCGCATCCCCAATGTCGCGGACGTCGAAATCGAAGCGTTGTCTGGTCAGGACGGAGGCGACGTCACCATCAGCAATCACCCGTTTACCGCTGTCCCAGGATTCGCGGCGGTGATCGGGAAATCGAAGCGCTTTAGCTTCACCGACCACGGCTTTTCCAGAGAAATCTCAGACCGAAACGGGTTCTATTCGCCGTTCGCCTACCAGGGCTGAGCGACGTTTTCGAAGTGGATTCGTGACGCGACGGCTGCCGGTGCAGGACCGCGTGATTGTACTGTCGGGACTCACGGCCGCCGCGACGCTCGCGTGGGGCTGCCTGCTGTATACGAGGTGGGGCATGGAGCAATTGGGATCCTCGATTGGGCTGTCCGAGTTTTGTGAGTGAACCACCTGGGTACGCGATGCGGACCGATCTAGTGCCGCGTTCAACTTTCGTTGCCGAACATCGGCATCCGCCTCAGGATCCATTCGAGCAGTTCCTGCGCGCCAGCCGCAAGCGGCCGCCCGGATTTAACGAGCAACCGTGCTTTCGTGCCCTGAAACAGAGGGTGCGCGATCGGCACGATACACAGGTCGCCGGCCGCGATCTCGCGACAGGCGGCGAACTCGCCGATCAGCGTCACGAAATGCCCGGCTGAAACGAAGCGCTTCAGCGCGGCCAGCGAATTCGTGGTCAATGTCGGGCTGATTTTGATGTTCTCGGCGAATTCCAGCATCTTGACGACATGGCCGATGCCGAACGTCGCAGGCATCAGCGCGAGCGGCCAGGCGAGCAGATCGTCGACATTCGCCGGGCCGCCGCGTGTCGCCAGCGGATGATCGCGGCGAACGAGCAGCACAACGGGTTGCGCCGAACTCGCGCGATATTCGATACGCGGATGCGGCGGCGGGTTGTACGCGAGCCCAATATGCGCGCGGCTTTCCGCGACTTCATTCAATACATCGTCGACGGGCAGCATCTCCACGCCGACGTCCAGCTTCGGATACTGCGCGCAGAATTGCGCGAGCACGTCGTCGACCAGCGTGTCGACATAGCCTTCGCTGATGGCCAGCTGAATATGCCCTTGCTGAAGGCCTTTCAGCGCATGCAGCTGGTCTTCCAACTTTTCCTGTTGCGATCGATACCCCCGCCAGAACTCCAGCAGATGCATCGCCGCCTCGGTCGGCTTGACGCCGCGCGCCTCACGCTCGAAGAGCGTCGCGCCCAGCTCGTCTTCCAGCAGCTTGATCTGCCGCGTGATCACGGACGGCGACGTGTTGATGTTGTCCGCGGCGCCGCGAATCGTGCCGTGAACCAGCACTTCGTGGAAATAGCGCAGCCGTGCCTGGTTAATTTCGCGCATTGAAAGGCTCCGATTCATTGTGTTGCTCATGGAGCAACGATACGTGAACATAGTTGCTCTTGCTAGCGGGTTTTCTCCGCGGCACGATGCTCATACCCGACGAGCCAGGCGAACACGAGGAAAACGGAGACACACACATGTCAGCGATTCAGACCTTGAGAGCCGAAGATGCCGTTTCGTCTCTCTACAGCAAGCTCAACTGGCGGCTTTTGCCGTTTCTCGTCACTTGCTACATGTTCGCGTATCTCGACCGCGTGAACGTCGGGTTTGCCAAACTCCAGATGCAAAGCGAACTCGGGTTCTCCGATGCCGCTTACGGCGTCGGCGCGGGCATCTTCTTTCTGGGCTACGTGCTGTTCGAGATTCCGAGCAACCTGATGCTGCCGAAAGTCGGCGCACGCAAGACCTTCAGCCGCATTCTCGTGCTGTGGGGTATTACGTCGGCGTGCATGCTGTTCGTGCATAACGTGCCGATGTTCTACGCGATGCGGTTCCTGCTCGGCGTATTCGAAGCCGGCTTCGCGCCCGGCATGATCTATTACCTGTCGCGCTGGTACGGCCCCGCGCGCATGGCGCGCGCGATTGCTGTCGTGTTCGTCGCCGGACCGATTGGCGGCATTGTCGGCGGGCCGTTGTCGGCGTGGCTGATGTCGACGTTCTCGGGTGTCGGCGGATTGTCTGGCTGGCAATGGATGTTCCTTGTCGAAGGATTGCCGTGCATCGTGCTCGGCGTGCTGACGCTGTTCGTGTTGTCGAACCGTCCGTCCGAAGCGAAGTGGCTTTCCGCCGACGAGCAACATCTTCTCGAAAGCGAGGTCGGTGCGCCCACCACGCACGACCATTCGTTCCGCGCCGTGGCGAAGAATCCGCGCATCTATGTTCTCGCGCTCGCTTACTTCTGCATCATCTTCCCGATCTATGCGATCAGCTTCTGGCTGCCGACGTTGCTGAAAGATCAGGGTGTGGCGGACACAACGCGGCTCGGCTGGTACGTCGCGATTCCTTATGTTGCGGCCGCGTTTGGCATGTACTTCGCCGGTCGCCGTTCGGACCGTCTCGGCGAACGGCGCCATCACAGCGCGGTGCCCGCGTTCGTCGGCGCGCTGCTTCTCGCGTCGACCATTTTCACCGACGGCAATCTCTTCCTGACGCTCGCTACGCTGACGCTTGCGACGGCAATGATGTGGATGGCGTACACGGTTTTCTGGGCCATTCCGCCTGAGTACATCAAAGGGCCGGCTGCGGCGGGCGGCATTGCGCTCATCAACACGATCGGATTGTCCGGTGGCTTCTGGGGACCGGCCGTCATCGGCTGGACGAAGGCCGCCACGGGCAACATGCACGCAGGTTTGCTCGTCATGGCAGGCATGGCTGCGATTGCATCGGTCGTGATTATCACGAACAAGCGCGGCATCCATTGACGATTTAACAATGCTGCCATGCAGCGCCAGACGGCTGAGTGTTTCCCCAGACAACGAGTTATAGCTTTGGAAAGGCCACGTCCTTTCCATATCGAACCGAAGGATGAACGGCAATGAAAATTCTGATCGCAGGCTTTCAACACGAGACCAACACGTTCGCGCCGACCAGGGCGTCGTTCCAGAGCTTCATCCAGGGCGAAGGTTTTCCGCCGCTGGCACGCGGCGTCGACGTGCTGAATCTGCGCGACGTGAACGTGCCGATCGGCGGTTTCATCAAGGTCGCGGAGGCGCAAGGGCATGAGCTGATTCCGGTGATCTGGGCGGGCGCGAGCGCGTCGGCGCATGTGACCGTGGACGCATACGAGCGCATTGCCGGCGAGATCACCGACGCTGTCAAAGCGGGTGGTTTCGATGCCATCTATCTGGACCTGCACGGAGCGATGGTCGCTGAGCATGCCGACGACGGCGAAGGCGAGTTGCTTGAGCGCGTGCGTGCGGTGGTCGGCCACAGCATGCCGTTCGTGGTGTCCCTTGATTTGCATGCGAACGTGACCGGGCGCATGTTGAAGCATGCGGACGCGATGGTCGCGTACCGGACGTACCCGCACGTCGACATGGCCGAAACGGGCGAGCGCGCGGCGCATCTGCTCGACAGGCTGGTCGCGGAGAAGCGCAAATTCACACGCGTCGTCCGGCGCATTCCATTTCTGATTCCGGTGAACGGCATGTGCACGCTGGTCGCGCCCGCCCATGACATGTACACCGCGCTGGCATCGCTTGAGCGCGATACGGTCGTGTCGCTGTCGTTTGCGCCGGGTTTTCCGGCTGCGGACTTCCCCGAGTGCGGTCCGGTGATCTGGGGTTACGGATTCGACAATGACGCGCTCACGAAGGCGATCGACACGCTGTACGCCAGGATGCTCGCGGAGGAATCGTCATGGGAAGTGCCGTTCCTTACACCCGACGAAGCCGTTATCGAAGCCATGCAGATCAGCCGGAACGCCAACAAGCCGGTCATCATCGCCGACACGCAGGATAACCCCGGCGTGGGCGGCGACTCGAATACGATGGGCATGGTGCGCGCGCTGCTGCGCAACGGTGCAACTGATGCGGCCGTCGGCGTGATCTGGGATGCGGACGCGGCCGCCGCCGCGCATCGCGCCGGTGTCGGCGCGCGCATCGAGCTTGCGCTGGCGGGCCGTTCGGGCGTGCCCGGCGATGAGCCGCTGAAAGGCACGTTCGAGGTGGAGCATGTGTCCGATGGCCGCTTCCGTTTTGACGGCCCGATGCTGAACGGCATGACGGGCGAACTCGGACCCGTTGCGTGCCTGCGTATCGACGGCGTGCGAATCGCTGTCAGCAGCGTCAAGATGCAGATTTTCGATCGCAATCTCTATCGCGTTGCGGGCATCGAACCCGAGCAGATGAAGATTCTGGTCAATAAAAGCTCCGTCCATTTTCGTGCGGATTTTCAGGCTATCGCAGAGACCATTCTTGTCGCGAAGGCGCCCGGACCGATGGCTGCGGACCCGGCCGATCTGCCGTGGCAGCGTCTTGATCCGCACATCCGGGTACGTCCGAAGGGGCCTTCCTTCGACGAGATTCGCTCAGCCGCCGCATGACGACACACTCGACCACGCGAACTTTGCATGCATACCGGCGCGATCAAAGCCGCGCGCTCATGAATGAAATCAACCCAAGAGGAGAATTCTTATGTCGGATCAGATCAACTCTCGGCGCCGCTTTCTGCGGACCACGGCAGTCGGTATCGGCGCAATGCAATTGAGCCTGACCGGGCTTGTTCGCGCCCAGTCGAATCAACCCGCGCAAGGCGTCGCTGCGACGAATGGCGCGACGTCGAATGCGTCGTTCGGCCAGATCAAACAGATCAACGCGGGCACGCTCAACGTGGGCTATGCGGAAGTCGGGCCGGAGAACGGTCCCGTCGTCATTCTGCTGCATGGCTGGCCTTACGACATCCATAGCTTTGTCGAGGTCGCGCCAATTCTTGCCGCGGCGGGCTATCGGGTCATCGTTCCGTATCTTCGCGGCTACGGCTCGACGCGTTTCCTGTCGAGCAAAACGATGCGCAATGGCCAACAGGCCGTGGTCGCGGTCGACATCATCGCATTGATGGATGCGTTGAAGATCCAGAAGGCGGTGTTTGGCGCTTTCGACTGGGGCGCGCGGACCGCGAACATCATCGCGGCGCTGTGGCCGGAGCGTTGTGCGGGGCAGGTTTCCGTCAGCGGCTATCTGATTGGCAGCCAGCAGGCCAACAAGGCGCCGTTGCCGCCGAAGGCCGAATTCGCGTGGTGGTATCAGTTTTACTTCGCCACGGAGCGCGGACGGCTTGGCTACGAGGCCAACCGGCATGATTTTTCGAAGCTCATCTGGCAGCTTGCGTCGCCGAAATGGAGCTTCGACGATGCAACTTATGACCGGTCCGCAGAGGCCTTCAAGAATCCCGATCATGTTGCAGTCGTGATTCACAACTATCGTTGGCGGCTGGGTCTCGTGAAAGGCGAGTCGCAATACGACGCGTTGGAACAGCGTCTTGCAGCGGCGCCCGTCATCACGGTCCCGACGATCACGATGGAAGGCGATGCGAACGGCGCACCGCATCCTGATCCGGCGGCGTACGCAAGAAAATTCACCGGCAAGTATCAGCACCGGAATATCGAAGGCGGCATTGGTCACAATTTGCCGCAAGAAGCACCGAAAGCCTTTGCCGATGCTGTGATCGACGTAGCGCGCATGTGATCCGCCGCATCGTCCTGGCGCGTCGCCAGTAAAGACAGCGACACCGCCGTCAACAACTGCCCGAAATTCGAGCTATGTCGGGCGAAGCCTTGCCGGGCGTGGGTCGCAAACGTTTATCCAGGGGTGTCCGCAAGAAACGGATTTTCAAATACGCAAAGCACCCGGACCGGACGTTTCGAGTGTCTCTGCGCGACCCATACCCGCCCTTTGATTCGATACGCCTTCGGCGGCTGTTTCCGCGGTGAACCGACCACTGGAATGACGGGTTCTCGCATTTCAAATTCCTGAAGGCCCTCCTTATGCGAGCGATGCGATGCCCGTAGTCTGACGAGACTGCACAACTTCAAACGCGACATCCTCTGGTTGCTCTGCATGATGAACATGCAAGGCATCGATCAGTTCGAACAGTGCCTGGACATCAGGGCTTCTGCTGCTGCGCTCAAAGCCGACCGAAAGATTTTGCAGCAAGGCCAATGCGCTTGCCGTTTGCCCATCCTCGTGCGACAGCCGCGCCATAGCAACGGTAGCGCGTAGTTCCCACATGCGAGCCCCCTGGTGCTGCGATAACTGGATTGCTTCCAGGAAGCACACTCTCGCCTCGTTGAGCGTGTCGCGCCATGTGTCGCTTGCCTGCGCCTCGAGCCTTGCGCGTGCTTGCGCGAGGAGACCAAGCGCCCGCCATACTTCAGGCAGAACGAACAGCTTGCCGTTCCGTCTGCAGAATCTCAATGTATCGGACAACCGCGCCGCAGCGTCGGCGAAGCGGCCGGCCGCGATCAGTTCCTCGGCGCACTGGACGACGAGCGGTGTAATCAGCCGTCTGAAGCCTTGCGCAATCAGCGCATCCAGGGACGCCTCCAGCACCGACAGTCCACGTTCCGTCTCTCCTTTGAGCAGATCACAATAGGCCGCGAGACACTCGCTGTATTTGCGCCAGATCGTGAAACGGTGTCGCGCCGCCTGAGAGCGCATGATGTCCAGATAGCGGCGGCCGCGCTGCAAATCGCCCGAGAGCAATGCGATCGGCACCGCAACCACGCCGAGCACATGCGTGAGCCAAGGCTCCATCGTTTCCGGTGTAATCAGGTCGACACCTTTGTCGACGTACGCCAACGCCTCGTCCGCATTGCCCTGCAACCAGACAATGCGCGCAAGCGTGGCGTAGCAGATGGCGAGAGGATTGACAGCGAAGCTGGTGATCTGCTCCGCTTCGTCCGGGTGAGTAGCCAGATGTTGCATGGCCGCTTCGATCCGCGACTTCGCCTGATCGTGCTGCCCGAAGCAGTGTTGCGCGACTGCGGCAAGCAGGTTCGCCAGCGTCTCCTGCCATGCATGACCACGATCCCGCGCGAACGTCTGAAACCGCAGCGCATGATCAATCGCGTCCTGCACGTTTCCACCGTATAGCGCGGCATTCCAGAGCCCCCAGTACGCACGGGCCTGGAATACGTCGTTACCGGACGAGATGGCCAGACCGAGAACTTCGTTCCAGAGCTGCCTGGAACGCCCGATCGGACCACACAGATTCGGCAGCGTAGCGGCCAACGCCGCTCGCACGCGCATCTCGCTCACGGCATCTATCGACCCGGGCGGCAGTTCGCTCAGCGCGGCTACCGCACGTTCTGCCCACATGCCGCATTCCTCGATCAGGCAGCAACCCAGCAGGACGCCCGTCAACATCGAAGTCAGCTCGACGGCGAGATGCAGATCGCCGCCAGATGAAAACGCCCAATCGGACGCGACACGAGCATGGTCGAGCGTCTGCCGCAGATCAGACGAGTCGTTCGCCCGTTGCCGCGGATATGTACGACCCGCCCCTGCGTCTAAACGCGACGCGAAATAGCGCGCGATACGCGATGCGATTTCCTGTGTTTCGTTTTCGGCCTGAAGCTGCTCGAGTGCATAGGCTCGAGTCGATTCATTCATCTTGTACTCTGCGACGGGACCGTCAAAGCTGACATTCACCATCGACTTTTGCACGAGTTCGCTGATCCCATCGATCGCAGCACCGATAGTCAAGCCTGAATCGCAAGCAACGGCGCACATTGCTTCGAGCGTGAATACGCCTCCGAACATCGCGAGTCGCCGGAACAGCGCCTGAGCACCTGGATCGAGCAGAGCGAAGCTCCAGTCGAACGTTGCACGCAGTGTCTTGTGACGCGGCAACGCGGTACGGTATCCACCCGTCAGGATCGACATCCGGTCGTCGAGGCGCCGATACACACCTTCGATACCGAACGAAAAGACGCGAGCTGCCGCCAGTTCGATTGCCAGCGGTATACCGTCGAGCCGGCGGCATATCTCGCCAGCCATCAATGTTTCCGTCTTGTCGAAACAGGCCTTTCCCAGTAGCGCCTGCAACCGCCCGAGAAAAAGGTGCACAGCAGACTGCGCAAGGACCTCCTGTTCGGTGGCGTCGTGCGCTGGCACGTCGAGAGGTTCGACACGGATCGTCCTTTCCTGTGCGATGCGCAGCGGCTCCCGGCTCGTGACCAGAACGCTCAATGCAGGGTTGACGACCGTCAGCGCTTCGACAATCCGGGCCACGTGAGTAATCGCGTGCTCGGCGTTGTCGAGCACCAGCGTGCAGGGATTGTCCGCGAGCGTCGCCGCGAGCGTGTCGATGGAAGGAAAGTCTCCGTCGAATGACACGTGACAGGTTTGCGCAATGGACGCGAGGATCGCCTGCGTGTCCGTCAGTGCCGCCAGTTCGACGAAACAGACGGGCTTGAGGTGCGCTTCGGCAATCTGGTGCGCGACAGCGATCGACAGCGTCGTCTTTCCAATCCCGCCGGCGCCAGTCAGCGTCAGGACAGGTGCCGAATCGAGCGCGGCGCGAACTTGCGCGATGGCCGCATCGCGCCCGATCAATCCCGTCGGAAACGGCGGTAAGGTACGTCGTGCCTTACCTGGCGCAGGGCTTTCGGACGGCAGCGCTGCGGCCCGACTCTGCATTAGTCGATACCCACGGCCCGGCACTGTGACGATGCAGTCGCGATCCTCACCAAATGCTTTACGCAGCGCCGAAAGGTGTACATGGATGTTGTTCTCCTCGACGACTGTATCCGGCCAGACGGCGTCCATCAGTTCGTCTTTCGTGACGAGCCGTCCGTCGACGGAGGCAAGCAATGCAAGAATATCGAACGCACGTGACCCGACACACAGGGCCTCGTTGTGCCTGCGTACCACGCGTGTGCTCATGTCGATTTCAATGTGACCGAACTTGATCATGGTGCTGTGACCTCAGTGGGTAACGATGTCGAACCAAATGTCGCCGTCGGGGTCATGGTCTCGTGATGCGGCAAGTCCTCGTCACGCACTGCCAATCCGCAAGCATCGCTCACCCCGCACTGCATTCAACGTTGAGGTGAGATTCCTGGATGGATGGAACATATAGCGGACGGAAATACGCTTTCTTGACGAAACGGCATACAGTCGCTGTTCTTCCGTGATGTCGACATGACACTTCCCTTCGTTGCGTGGCCGGCGTGTCGCACAGGTTTGAGCGCATCGGCCATCGGACGACGGCGCGCCGCGCGCCGTTCCGGTTTGCCACTGCCGCGTCATGTGCCCGCGGCGCTGCGCCATTTCCATTTCGATGTATGAGGAGTTCCAACACGAACAAGCCCGGACTGTCTTCGGTTGCACCGATGGTCTCGTTTGTCGGAGCAATCTGAATGATGAGTAACTGGGCGAACCATTTCTTGAATATTCTTGCCCGGCTTGGCACAGATTCGATTCTCTTCGCTTGGTTAGGGGCATCACTTGCGCGACCGTTGCGCCATATTGAATGCGAGCAGCGTCGGCCCGGTAGCAGGCGGGCCAAGGACTCCGTTAGCGAAAAGAAAGGCGGGTGCAAGCCATGCAAAACTGTTCAACAGCCCTTCCGGTACTTATACTTATCGTATTCACGTAAGGCTGGCGTGATGGCAGTGCTCGCCAATGCCAACATCCGTTAGCAAATCGTATGGATGGCACTACTCCCCCGCAAAAATACCTAATACAGGAATCACTCACTCGCGTGACCGTCGCGGCAACTGGTCATGCCGTCAAGCCGTACCCTATGTGCCTCGGATGAGTTTACGCGGCAGAGTCTGCAGCCCGCTCGGGTTCTGCGTGCTCACGCTGCGGTTCGCACAGTACCGCTTAAGCCGCCGGATGATCTATCCGCAATCGGTATCGCGTCGACCAGCGAATATAAAAGACGGATTCCTTTTGTCGCTTCTTCAGGTTCAGGAAATCCTGACGGTAAGATCAGCGCTTCCTGAAACGACCTTCCGCCGTCGCCGATTGGACGTGCGAACCGATCCTCATAAGATCGATTCTTCGTGCATCGCGGGAGAAGTCATAGCGTGCAACAGATCGCTGCGTTCTCAAGTCGAGACAACTGTTTAGCTCGACGCGTGTTCGCATCAAGGCCAGCCGCCATGGCCCTAGCTGGTGCGCAACCGCGTCCGACGTCACCACCCGATGGTCCGCATGTCGACACTTGACCTATCCCGACGCGCAGCACTAGCAGCAGCGCTCCTTGCCCAACTCCCGAAGAGTCAAGGCGCATGGCAACCGGAGCCCGCATGCGCGCGAAATCTCGGGATTCTGATAGACGAGCTGACGACCGGCGACGCCGTCTCGATCGAGTTCGGCGCGCTGCTGCGTGATGCGCTCGCCCGTCCGCATGCGATGACGACGGATGTGGTGCACGGATTGCTGATTGCGATCTGCGCCTACGCCGCGGAACCCGGCAATACGGCTCGCTCGCTCGAGCACCGCACCCGCGGGATGACGGCACGCCAGTACCAGTCATTACTCGAACACGTCGATGCGCACCTGTGCGTATCACTTTCGCTGGCCGATCTTGCCGCGGCATCAACGCTGACCGTCGCGCACCTGTCGCGTGCGCTCAAGCGGGCGACAGGCGAGACACCGAAGCGCTGGCTGCAGCGGCGGCGTGTGGATCACGCAAAGCAGCTACTCGTACGAAACAATGGCTCGCTGAGTGAAATCGCTACCGCTTGCGGATTCTCGAATCAGAGTCATTTGACTCGTGTATTTGTCAAGCTGACCGGCACCACACCGCGTGCCTGGCAAGCGTCAAGACGAATACCCGCACAATCGCGGCAGACAAGAGCGAGCATCGGCGCGACCACACCACGCGGACGTCCGCCAATCCGCACGCCGTTACGTTAAGCGGTCGGACGCGACCGGTCAGGCTGCTCTCACCCATGTCAACCAGCAGCACGACGATGTCCACACCTTACGGCAACGATGCCGCCCGCTATTTCCGACTGCCGAGCACGCCCGTTCTCAGGAGCTCGATGCTCCAGACCCCGGACGTCACGATTACCCGCCTGACATCCACGCCCGGCGCCGTCAACAGCACCGACCCGATCCCGCCAGAAAACGCGTTCGTGCTATGTCTGCAGTTACAGCCGCTGCCGAAGCATGAGTTGTGGCTGGATGGCAGGCCGGAGCGGGTCTCCCCGTATGCCAGCGGTGCCGTGTCGGTGGTCGACCTCGCCGCTCGTCCTTCCGCATTCCTGCCCACCGCGTTCGACTGTCTGCAGTTTTACCTGCCGGAAGCTTCACTGCACCGGATCGCCGCGGCGGAGGATTGCGTCGCGATCCGCGAACTCGCGATTCCTCATGGCATTCAGGATCCATTCGTCGCGATGGTGGGCAAGTTGCTGCTCCCTGCACTCACCGGCAAACCCGTGCCACAGCTGTTCATCGATGGCCTGCTGATCGCGCTGCACGGTCATCTCGCGGCGACTTACGCTGGCGTGCGTATCGTTGACGCGCGCAGGACAGGCGGACTAGCGCCGTGGCAGGAAATGCGCGCAAAGGCGATGATAGATGCGCATCTTGAAGACGGCCTGTCGATCCTCGAACTCGCCGCCGCGTGCGAACTGTCGCCAGCTTATTTCTGCCGCGCGTTTCGTCGCTCGACCGGGCACGCACCGCATCAGTGGCTTATTCGCCGACGCATCGACGTCGCGCGCGACCTGCTCGCACGCAGCTCGTTGTCAATCGCCGAGATCGCGATCTCTTGCGGCTTTGCCGACCAGAGCCATTTTACGCGCGTGTTCTCACACGTGACCGGCATCACGCCACGCGCATGGCGATACGCGCAACAGCCGCAGTGCCGCCATGCTGGATCAGACGGCGCGGCGCCGGCCAAAATGGCACTCTTCGATACCAACAAACATGGGGAGGCGCGATAACTGCGCACTTTCCGCTTTCCAAAGCCGGCTTCAAGTGAGCGTTGTCTATGACAACCGGACGGCCGGTTACGGGGCAAAACCGACGCCGGAATGTCCAACTGTCGACGCATGTGAACGGCGCTTTGTGGCCGAGTCTTGCCTTCTGGCGATCGGCGGCACCTGACTCGATCCGGCTACCATGCCGGGGATCACCGCCATGCGCCGACCCCCGCGTTTGATAGTCAGGTTGAACCAAAAACCCTATCTGATGTCAGGCAAGGCCGTCAGAATCGTCATAGATTTCAAGCTGACACATTCAGCGTCGGCAGGCGTGCGAGCCGTGCAGCGGCCGGACTCACGCGGAAAAGGCAACTAACGGTCTAATGCGCCCAGCGTCTTCAGATTGGGCCGGCGCATTCGCACAAGGAAAGAATGAACCGCCGGTGAGGCAAAGGCGGCTCGTAGGGAGAGGAGGTCGTCCGCTTACCGGTTGCCGTCAAGCAGATCGCCGAGGAGCCCGTCGAAAGCGGCCTGCGCGTCTTCGAGTTCCTGCAGCGCTGCATCGAAGGTCTGCAATGCCATCTGCGACGGCCGGCCATCGCCGGCGGGCGGGAATTGCGATTGCAACGACGCAAACGCCGTCTGTACTTTCTTCGTCGCGTTGAGCACGCGCTCCATCGCACTGCGTTCTTCAGCTCGCGCCTGTTCGTGATCCATGAAAACTCCGTCGTTCATCGGGTAAAAAATATGACATCGCTGGCCACTATGCCACGGTCTTCGCGAGCGACCTCCGCTGCGGCAAGCGCTGGTTGTACGCGGCATCGGCTTAAGGCAGCGGCAGGCCACCATTGGCTTTGACCTCTCGCAGCGACAGCGACGACTCAACCGATGTCACCCCCGGCAGGCTGCGCAACTGATCGCGCATGAAGGTGCCGTAATCGTCGAGGTCGCGCGCGACGACCTGAAGCACATAGTCCGCGCTGCCCGATACGTTATGACACGACAGGATGCGGGGAATCGCAAGGACTTCGCGCTCGAAGCGCGTCGCGACCGCCCGGTCGTGCACAGCGAACCGCACATACACAAACGCGACCACGCCGAGCCCAAGCGCCGAACGCGACAGCATCGCGCGATAGCGCTCGATGTAGCCTTCGTTTTCCAGGCGCTTCAATCTGCGGGCACACGGCGTTTCACTCAGACCGACCAGTTCGGCGAGGCGAGCGTTGGACATGCGTCCATCCGCCTGCAACGCGGCGAGGATGGCGCGATCGACTTTGTCGAGATCGTCGGTCATGGGGGTGGAAAGCGCTATTTTGATGATGAATTCTAGCGTAATAACCCAGTGAGTTATCTCTAGTCCATGCAAATCGCCAGAAATCTCTCCGTTGACGATAGCAAGATAGAGCCTTGGAAAACGCGGGGTTCGCCATGGTCTCAACTCATCTAATGGTCGTTTTTGTCGCGGCACTGGCTGTCGTCTACGCAGTTCCAGGCCCGGACATGGCGCTCGTCATGCAGACAAGCATCGGGCGCGGTGCGCGAAATGGTTTTGCTGCAGCCGGCGGTCTTGCGATGGCGCGAGCGACGCATGTCACGCTGTCTGCGTGCGGCGTCGCTGCACTGTTTCGCAGCGCGCCCTGGCTTTACGAAGTCGTCCGCTATGGCGGCGCGGTATATCTTGCATGGATCGCGGTGCAGATTTTCCGGTCACCGGTTTTCGCGTTGGCGGCGGGCGGGGTCGTCGCACCTGAGCCGCGCCCGTTGCGCGCGGCCTTCGTCAAGGGTTTGTTGACCAACCTGCTGAACCCAAAGGCGTTGTTGTTCTGTTCAGTGTTGTTGCCGCAATTCGTTCGGCCGGAGGCGGGGCCGGTCGCCGTTCAGGTTGCCGAACTGGGCATCGCGCTTCTGATCGTTGGCGCGTGTTTCGATGCGGCCTACGCGATCGGCGCCGCACGGATCGCGAACTGGATGCGGAGCCATCCACTCGCGCAGACCGTCCAGCGGTGGACATTTTCAGCGGCGCTGGTTGGGTTCGCGTTGCGGCTATCGCTCGATTGATCTGCCAATGGCGCAAGGTCCCTGGTTCAGCGATCAGTGTGGCCTGGTCTGCCTGTTCAGCTTCGATTCACGACGCGGTCTGTCGTCGATAATCTTGCGACGGTGTTTGTCTTTCATCGTCTTCCATCCCTTGCATTCGTCGCGGGTACGCAGGCAGCCGATGCACAGGCCAGTTCTGCCGTCGAACCTGCAGATGTCGACGCAGGGAGATTTGGCGGTCATGACATACCGGGGAGATTGAAGAGGTGCGGTGACTTTCGCATGCGGATCGGGCCGCGGGCAAAGTGATTGTGTTAATAAAAGCCATAGACGATTTGCGTGTTATCTACGTCCGTCGACAACTTCCTCCTTCACAACACCCGTTCGCTCATCAATGACGACATTCCTTCTTTATGCGGTGACCGCGATTGCCGAGATCGTCGGTTGCTATCTGCCGTGGCGCTGGCTCAAAGAGGGCGGCTCGCCATGGCTGCTTGTGCCGGGCGCGCTAAGCCTGGCGCTGTTCGCGTGGCTGCTGACGTTGCATGGCACGGCCGCGGGGCGCGTCTATGCCGCATACGGCGGCGTCTATGTCGCGGTCGCGATCCTGTGGCTATGGGCCGTCGATCAGGTGCGGCCAACGTTGTGGGATCTTGTCGGCGTCGCCGTGACGCTGGCCGGCATGAGCCTCATCGCATTCCAGCCCCGGGTGTGATGCGCGGGTCTGGTCTCGCAACGGTGACTGATCTGCAGGTGGCGTCCACGTGAAGTCCGGGTCGCCGCCGTTCTACTGCTGGCACTGCGCCATCGCCGCCTGATGAATTCAGACGACGATGGCAACACACGCGTCACAGGCGGCGACGTTTGCAAAAGCGTCGCCGCGTTGTGTGGTGTCAGGCAGATCGGCTGGATCAGCCGAGCGTGCTGCGGCCGAGGAAATCGAGCTTGCCCAGATCGACGCCGTTATGACGCAGGATGTCGTAAGCGGTCGTCGTATGGAAGAAGAAATTGGGCAGCGCGAAATGCAGCAGATAGCCAAGCCCGACAAACTCAACCGGACCCGTGCGCATCTTTAGTGTGATGGGACGCTCTTCTGATCCGTCGATCTGCTCGGGCTTGAATTCCTTCAAATAATCGATCGTCTTCTGGATACGGGCATCGAGTTCGTCGAATGTCTGTTCGAAGTCCTCGTACTTCGGCGCTTCGACACCCGCGAGGCGAGCGGCGCAGCCTTTCGCCGTGTCGGTCGCGATGCAGACCTGACGCTTCAACGGCAGCATGTCGGGAAAGAGGCGGGCGCCGGTGAGGACGAGCGGGTCGATCTGTTTTTCTGCGGCGTGCGCCTCGGCTTTGCCGAGAAACGTCTGGAGGTTGGTCAGGCCGCGCACGAGCACGGGCACGGATGCTTGATACATTGAAATGGACATGGGAAGGTTCCTCGGATTCTTCGATCGGGCGCATGTACGGCGCGCGAGGCAACGGACGCGCTGGTTAGCGCGCCGCGCAATCATAGCGCGATCACGGTCATCCTACCGACGGCGCTCGCCGTTGCAAACTGGCCGGATGGCCGAGTGTGACGGCCACAGGAACTGTGTTTGAATGGATTTGTCGGACGGTTCAGCGATGTCGTTGAAACACAGGCGCCGTGCGGGTTCCAATGCAGGCCCGCAGGCGTCTCGAAGTCCACTGTGCCAACGCGCGGCGTGATGTCCGTGCACGGAGGAGGATCAATACCATGGCAAAACATCCACTGGCTGGAAGCGATCGGGCGGTACAGGCGGGCTCGAAAGTCGTTGGCAGTTGCAACCCGGCGGAAACCATTGAGGTCGTTGTCATGCTGCGTCGCCAGGGCGAGCAGCAGTTTCAGGCGCTGATGACAAAAATCGAGTCGGGCGACCCGAAAGTGAAACCTGTGTCGCGTGAGGAATTTGCGAAGCAGTTCGGTGCCGCGCCCGATGACGTCGCAAAGCTGAAAGCGTTTGCCGCGGCACATGGCTTGAATATCGTGCGCGAGGATCCCGCGGCGGCGACCGTCGTGCTGACTGGCACGATCGCGCAGTTCCAGAGCGCATTCGATGTCCACCTGCAGCATTTCGAACATCATTCGATGGGCCAGTATCGCGGGCGCACGGGCGTCATCAGCGTGCCTGACGATCTGCAAGGTGTTGTCACGGCGGTGCTCGGGCTCGACAACCGCCCGCAGGCGCGGCCGCACTTTCGCATTCGCCCGCCGTTCGTGCCGGCACAAGCGCATCAGGGCGCCTTCACGCCGTTGCAACTGGCGTCGCTATATGACTTTCCGCCGGGAGACGGCAAGGGCGAGTGCATCGCCATCATCGAACTTGGCGGCGGCTATCAGTCGGCGGATCTGAGCGCCTATTTTTCGGGGCTCGGCGTGGCGACACCGAAGATCGTCTCGGTCGGTGTCGACCAGGGCAGCAACCAGCCGAGCGGCGATCCGAACGGACCCGACGGCGAGGTCACGCTCGATATTGAAATCGCCGGAGCCATCGCACCGGGCGCGACGATCGCCGTTTATTTCACCGCGAACAGCGACGCTGGCTTTATTGATGCTGTGAGCCGCGCAGTGCATGACACGACCCACAAGCCGTCGGTCATATCGATCAGCTGGGGCGGCCCGGAAACGATCTGGACCGCGCAGTCACTGAACGCCTTCAATGGCATTTTGCAGGCCGCCGCGACAATGGGGGTGACGGTTTGCGCGGCGTCGGGCGACAGCGGGTCGTCCGATGGCGTGGGCGATGGCGGCGAGCATGTCGATTTCCCTGCGTCGAGCCCCTACGTGCTTGCGTGCGGCGGCACGCATCTACAGGCTTCCGGCACGTCGATTACACAGGAAGTGGTATGGAATGACGGCGCGGACGGCGGCGCGGGCGGGGGCGGCGTGAGTACCGCATTCCCCGTGCCGGCGTGGCAGAAGGGGCTGTCGGCTACGGCCGCGCATGGCGGCAAAACGGCCCTCGGCGGACGCGGCGTACCCGATGTCGCCGGTGATGCGTCGCCTGCCACGGGCTACGACGTATTGATTGACGGCACGCGGACAGTAGTCGGCGGCACGAGCGCGGTGGCGCCGCTCTGGGCTGGACTGATTGCGCGCATCAACGCAGCAAAAGGGCAGCCCGCCGGCTTCGTGAATCCGAAGCTTTATCAGGCTCACGGTGCCTGCAACGACATCACGCAGGGCAATAACGGCAGCTTTTCCGCCGGCCCGGGCTGGGACGCATGCACTGGCCTCGGCAGCCCTAATGGTCAGAAGGTGGCGGCAGCACTATAGTTCGACCAGCGGGCCGGTGGTCGGTCAGGTCGATAGCATGGCGACCGGTGACCCGCTTGCGTCGATGATGGGCAGCATCTTGCACGACTTAATATGACGTCAACGAATCCGATGGAGCGATCATGACTAACCCCGAGTCAGCTTCCGGCAGTTCGCAGTCGCCGCACAATTCCCACGCCACCCAGTCGCCGATGGCGGCCGCCGCACCGCACCGGGCGGGGGACAAACCGTTCTTCGATCCGGTTGCGTATGGCAACGGCCCCGACGACTCTGTGAACGACAGCACCGAAAATGCAGCGATCACAAAACATACGACCACGATCGGAGGTCGCCAGATCAATTACACGGCGACGGCGGGTCACCTCGTGACCGTCGACTCGAGCAGTTCCTTGCCGAGCGCCAAGATGTTCTACGTGGCGTTCACGCAGGATAACCAGAAGGAAGAAACGCGGCCCGTCACGTTCTTCTACAACGGCGGGCCCGGTTCGTCGTCGGTGTTCGTGCTGCTTGGCTCGTTTGCGCCGCGTCGCATCAAGACGTCGATGCCGGGTTTCACCCCGCCAGCGCCCTATGCGATGGAGGACAATCCCGACAGCCTGCTGGACAGGAGTGACCTCGTTTTCATTAATCCTGTCGGTACCGGTTACTCGGCTGCGATCGCGCCGCACAAGAATCGCGATTTCTGGGGCGTGGATCAGGACGCCGATTCGATCAAGCAGTTCATCAAGCGTTTTCTGACGAAGAACAGCCGCTGGAATTCGCCGAAGTTCCTGTTCGGCGAATCGTACGGCACCGCCCGTAGCTGTGTCCTTGCGTACCGGTTGCATGAGGACGGCGTCGACCTGAACGGCGTTACGCTGCAATCGTCGATTCTCGATTACACGCAGTCGGGCAATCCGGTTGGTGTGTTGCCGACCGCAGCCGCCGATGCCTGGTATCACCGCAAGCTCGGCGTAGCGCCAACGCCGACCGACCTCGGCGCATTCGCCGAAGAAGTCGCGCAGTTTGCGCGTACCGATTACCTGGCCGCGCTACGCAAGTTTCCGACTACGGACAATGCGACAGTCGAAAAGCTCAGCGAATACACCGGGATCGACAAAACCACGCTGCTCGCGTGGAGCCTTGATGTCGCGGCCTACGACAGTCGTGGCAATTCGCTCTTCCTGACCACGCTGCTGAAATCGAAAGGACTTGCGCTCGGAGAGTACGACGGTCGTGTCACCGGCATTGAAACGGGCATCGCGGGCAAGATCGATCCGAACTCGGGCGGCAACGACCCCACGATGACGGCCGTGACGGGCGTGTACACCACGATGTGGAACGTGTATCTGAATGAGCAGTTGAAGTTCACGTCGAATTCGTCCTTCACCGATCTCAACGATCAGGCGTTCGCGAACTGGGACTTCGGTCATATCGATCCAACTGGTGCGCAGAAAGGTCTTGATTCGAAAGGCAATATCGTCCTTTACACGGCAGGCGATCTGGCTGCGGTAATGGCGCTCAACGTCGATCTGAAAGTGCTGTCGGCGAACGGCTTCTATGACTTCGTTACGCCGTTCTACCAGACCATCCTCGATCTGCAGGAGATGCCGCTCGTCAGCAGTCAGGTTCGGCAGAATCTGTCGGCGCGCTTCTACCCGTCAGGGCACATGATTTATCTCGATGGCGGGTCCCGCACGGCGCTGAAGGCCGATCTCGCGCAGATGTATGAATCGGCAGTAGCCAATACCGGAGCAATGACGCGAATCCGGGCGTTGCAGGCGCGCAAGAAAAGTTAGGGGCGCGGGCGGCGCGCAGGTGAACGATGCCCATATAGAAACGGCGAGCTGACACAAGTCAGCCCGCCGCCTCACTTACCACTGCACACGTGCGTAACAGCGGCCACGCACGTGACAGTCTGGCAAGAGCTCGTCACGGCACTGCCGCGTCCGGCCCTTTCTCTCGCGTTCGTCCACCGCTTGACGGCGGACGATGCCGACGCTTTGCGCTTGCTGCGCGCGCCGACCGCCCCGTAAAGCAACCGTACACCCTCGACATTCAGCAGCAACGCTTTGCTTCTGGCAAACTGTTACCGCTATCCCCCCGTTTCGGCCCTGTTTGGGGGGCCATGGAAAAAAACTGTTCTTGCTATTTTTTTTGTCGTTCAATCAGGTACAGTCCATTGATAATGCCTTGCAGCCATATGGGCAAGGCATGTCAGGGCTAACAGAGCGTTCCGCTTTTTGAATGGGTCTGAGAGCCTTGTCGTAGCTGGAATGCCGGTCGCCGTTCACGTCATGGCAAATTGTCGCATCGCATTTGAAGCACGTTCTGACTATCCTGACATCAGGACGAAATGCACAGGGGAGATTTGAAATGATTGTTTTTTATGTCTCAGTAGCTTTACTCGGCGCGGCGATTATCCGTCATGCGGCAGCAAAAACCAGGCGAGCGCGTCTGCAACCGGTACGTGCGCGCACCAGTGAGCGTCGCGTCCGGTAATCATGGAACGCCATGAATCTCACCGTCAGGAATATCCCGGAATCGTGTACTGAGCAGGAAGTGCGTGACTTCCTCAAGAAGGAGTTAGGACACTACGCGTCCAAAATTGCCGTGTACGAGGCGGGAACGCCGGGTGCATACGCAGTCGTTGAACTGGACGCGAATGTGCCTTACGTTGGAGAGGTCATTGCACGTCAGGTACATACGCTCCATCTGAACGGCGTCGCGCTCGAGGCGAGTTCTTCGCTATTTGGCGATGAACCTCCCGCACGGCAGAAGTGAGGTGATCCATCTCGTCCGCGTGATCATTGATTTACATCCAACGCGCTTCGTCACTCCAGTGACGAAGCGCGTTGTGTTTTCAGCTAGTTGTCCATCGGCCAGTCGAATGGCGTGTAGGGCAACGCGCGCTTGTGGCGCGTCGCCTGGTGGAAGCGGAAAACTGTCTCGTACACATCGTCGCTGACCGGTTTGCCTTCCAGAAAGTCGTCGATGTGTTCGTATGTGATGCCATACGCATCTTCGTCGGGGCGCAGTGGGCGTAGCGTTTCCAGATCCGCGGTAGCCGTCTTTGACGCGATGCCCTCGGACGCACCCAGCGCGCGAGCAACTTCACGCACCCGCCGTTTATTCAGCCCCGCGAGCGGCAACACGTCCGCACCGCCATCGCCGAACTTGGTAAAGAAACCCATTACCGATTCAGCGGCGTGATCCGTACCGATCACAACGCCCGTTCGCGCGCTCGCCACCGCGTATTGAGCGATCATCCGCTGCCGCGCCTTGATGTTGCCGTGGACGAAATCCTGCTGCGCGGGATCCGCGAACTGCGTGCCGGCCGCGATGAGCGCGGCGAGCATCGCATCGGCGGCGGGCTTCACGTCGACGGTCAGATTTTCGTCGGCGCGGATGAATGCGAGCGACTGCTGCGCGTCGTCTTCATCATGTTGTGTGCCGTACGGCAGCCGCATCGCGACAAAGCGCGCGTCATGGTTGTCCGCACGCAGGCGTTCGACGGCGAGTTGCGCAAGCCTGCCGGCCGTCGTCGAATCGACACCGCCGCTGATGCCGAGCACGTACGTCTTCAACCCGCTGTCGCGTAGATACCGCGCGAGAAAGCCGACGCGCCATTCGATTTCCTGTACCGCGTCAAAATGCTGTGTAATGTGCATTTCTTCGATTATGCGTCGCTGATACGCGGCGGGATCTTTCAGAGTCATCGATTTTCCTTTGGAACGTTTACCTGTTTTCACGTTGCGGTGATGGTGCGTCGATCGATCCAGTCACAAAACGCTGGTTAAAATCCCCTTCACCACGCTTCCGGTGCAGGCTGGCGCATCGCGATTCCGGTGCGCATTATTTGACCGGGCGTTTCCGCGTCGGCGGATTTCATATTCGACCACGATACTGGATGCGCC
Source organism: Paraburkholderia sp. GAS42 (assembly GCF_050436565.1). NCBI lineage: Bacteria > Pseudomonadati > Pseudomonadota > Betaproteobacteria > Burkholderiales > Burkholderiaceae > Paraburkholderia > Paraburkholderia sp. GAS42. Next base: position 512,294 of record NZ_JBNDML010000002.1, read on the forward strand.
TTGTAACATCCTTCAGGCCCATCACGTGCTGGCTCATTGAGATTAATTCAAATGCGGGCTCGCCCGAAGAGACGAGATGAACATCGATGTATGTCCTGATCAGGCTAGCAGAAAGAGCGGAATACCGGGGACTGCAGGAAAGCCGCAACATATTTACAAGTCCGACCATTGCCACGCCTGGATTGTCCGGCTGGCAGTGGCCGGTCTGTGTGGATTGTCTTGCGTTGCCGCGCTCGCCGCTGGCTCGACGCCGGCTGCGAATGTCAGCAATGCCGCGTCGCTGACACCAGCGAACCCGTTGCCGGCCTCGTCGGCGCCGTCATCGGCAACCGCAACTGCAACCGCAACTGCAACCGCGTCGGCACCTGCGTCCGCAGCTTCGGCGCCGTCGCCAGCCCGAGCATCCGTCGCCCCACCGAATGCCGGCGTCGTCGTCGATCCGCGCCGCGCGCTTCTGATGCGCGACGCGTTCGCACGCGAAGTCACACGCCGGCTCAAGGTGCCAGCCGCGGAGCAGGCCGCATACGGCGCCCGCCTGCAGGCGGCGCTCGCGGCCAATGATTCTGGCGGGTTGTCCGGTGAGTATGTGGTGCTGGTCGATCGTAGTGCCAATGTGCAGGCGCTCTTCATCTACTTTCGCGCGGCGCCGGCCGACAAATGGCAAATGATCGGCGCATCGCCTGTCGCGACAGGCCGGCCGGGCGAATTCGATCATTTCATCACGCCGCTTGGCGTCTTCGAACATACGCCCGACAACATGGATTTTCGCGCGGAAGGCACGATGAACCAGAACGGTATCCGTGGTTATGGCAAGCACGACATGCGTATTTTCGATCTGGGCTGGGCCGACGGCGAGCGGGGCTGGGGGAAGGGCGGCGTGTCGCAGATGCGCTTCCAGATGCATGCCACCGATCCCGACCGGCTGGAGCCGCTGCTGGGCATCCGTCACTCGAAGGGTTGCGTGCGCATTCCCGCGTCGCTGAACGTGTTTCTCGATCATCACGGCATTCTCGACGCCGAATACGAAGCGCTCGTTGCGTCCGGCGCGTCGCTCTGGGTGCTTCATTCTGACCGGCAGATGACGCCGTGGGCGGGGCGTTACATTGTTGTAGTTGATTCGCAGCGCAAGGCGCGACCGGCATGGTCACCGGCTCCGGGCTCCACGGCGCACAGGAAATTGCCCGCTGGCGGCGACACCGCCGATTGAGATCACGACACGCGTTCAAGCCGTGCGCCCGCCGACGGTGGCCAGGCGCACCGCCGGCCGATGGGCGAGTTCAACGCCTGTCGCGAGCCGCGATCGACTTCGGCCCGTTGGAGTCGCGGCGCGGGTCCCAGCGCGCGAAGGTCAGGACCGCGAAGACCGCGCGAGCCAGACGCCCGCAAGCGCAAAAACGAAACCGGCGATCTGGACCGGAAGCAGCTTTTCGCCGAAGCCGATATAGCCTTCGAGTGCGGCAAGCGGCGGCGCGAGAAACAGGAGCACCGTCGCGCGCGATACTTCGCCGCGCCGGACCATCCACATCAGCAGCGTGACGCTGACGCCCGATAGCATCACGATGCCCCACGCGAGCGACGCCCACAACTGCGTCGACGGGATCCAGCGGTGCTCGCCGAGTGCAAGCGCCAGCGCCGTGGCCACGACGGCCGCGCCAAAATTCTGCACGGCGCTCGCGCTGCGGATATCGGCTTTCGCCAGGGACGTCTTCTGAAACAGCGTCCCAGCCGTGATCGACACAACCGCAAGAATCGAAATCAGGATGACGAGCGACGGCGGCGCGCTCCCGTGCGGCACGGGAGCGCCTGCGGCTGCGAGCTTCGGTGCAAGCACGAGCGCGACGCCGATCAGGCCGAGCGCCATGCCGGCCCAGCCGCGCCGCGACTGTCGCTCCCCGAAGAGCGGCGCGGCGACGGCCGCGGTCAGCAGCGGCTGAGGCGCGCCGAGCAGCGCCATCACGCCCGCGCTCAGCCCCTGCGCGACGGCCCAATAGCCCGCGCCAAGATAGACGCCCTGCAATAACGCGCCGGCCAGCAGATGCTTGCCGAGATTGCGGCCGGTCGGCCACGTCGCGCGTGTCGCGAGCGCCACAATTGCGAACAGCACCGCGGTTCCGCCGAAGCGCGCGAGAAGAAAGAGATTCGGATCCGCAAACGGCGTGATCGCGCGGGCGACGACAAAACCCGTCGACCACAGCACGACAAAGAGCGCGGCATTGAAGGTAACCCACATCGGAAAATCGACGCCTCGTGTCCGGTAGAAGCCGGCAGTGTGGTCGACTGTAGAAGGCGCGTCTTGTTCGAACCTGCACCCGGCCGCGTGACCGGGGCTACTGGACCAGCAATATCGCGCCAGCACCCAGTACGGCGCCGCATACCGCGCACGCCCACAGCAGCGCGCGCGTGCGCCGGTACTCTCGACCCAACTCATGCGCGAGCTCGGCGCGCTGTTGCTGGGGCGCCAGGTCGTGCTGATGCTGCAGATAGCGCACGGCGAGTTGCGGCAGGCGCGGCACGATATGCGCCAGATGCGGCAATTCTTCCGAAATGCGCTTGATCCAGCCGCGATGCCCGAGGTCGCGTCGCGCGATGTCGCCCAGCGTCCGTCGCGCGATATTCCATGTGTCGACGCCCGGATGCAGCGCGCGCGCCAGCGCTTCCGCCTGCTCGAACGAGCGCTGCGCATTCGCGAGGCGCGCAGACACGGCGCCCTCGAACGGCTGCACCGCGTGCAGCAGATGATGGAACAGCGCGCCGGCCGAGCGCTGTTCAGGCTCGTCGGCGAAATGGGCCTCCGCGCGCGTGCGCAGTTCGGCTTCGAGCACTTCGGTGCGCGTGGTCGACGGCACGTGACCGGCGTTGCGATGCAGGTCGGCGAGGCGTCCGTAGTTCTGTTCGAAGAGCGCGCTCGCGCCGTGCACGAAGAACTGCCTTTCCTGCGACGACAGGCTCGACATGATCGCGAAATCCGCCAGCACCAGCCGGCCCAGCGAGTCCGGTTCGATGCTCACGCGCACGCGCTCGGCATCGAGCGCCGCGTGGAAGAAACCGTGTTCGAACGCCTGCTCGCTCACCACTTCGATGATATGGGCGGCGAGCGTCGCGAGCTTGATGTGATGTGCGTGCAGCCCGACGACGTTGGCGACCGATAACGTTTCGATCCGCTGTACGGTCAGCGTGGTGGGCGTGCACAGATCCCAGATCACGTTCGGGACGGCGATTCGCTTGTCATTGTCGAAATGATGTCCGGTCTGGCTCAGATTGGCCGCTTCGGCGCGCAGGTCGAAGCGGCGCAGCAACTCCTGCGTGAACGACTGGGCGAGCGCCCGCAGTTCCAGGCGACGCGCTGTTCCTGAAAACTTATCGAGCCAGCGCGCGACCCAGCGCAACAGCGCGGCTTCATCGCCGATCTGCTCGACCTCGGCAAGCCGCAGTACCTTGATCGTCACGTTGCAGTGTCCGTCGATGGGTTCGATCAACTGCGCGATATGCGTCTGCTCGGCGAAGCCGTTGCGCGCGGGAGTGAGATCGATAGAAGCAAACAGCGCAGCGAGCGGCCGCCCGAACGCAGCCACCAGCGCGCGCTCGACTTCCGGCGGCGTAAGCGGCGCCTGCATGTGTTCGACGGCGTCGATCACATCGTGCACCGTGCCAGTCGCGAGTTCAGGATGGTCGGCAAGCGCAGTGGCGAACGCACTGGCGAGTGGGCCGAGCTGAGGCAGCGCGCCATGCACACTCGCGCGTGCCGAGTCCGACTCATGCAGACGGCTGGCAAGCGTCGCGGCCCAGCGCAGCTTGTGATGCTGCGGCGCCGCGAGCCAGACGAGGCGCGCGCCGTAGCGCAGCGCGTGGAAGAGCAGCAGAAGTCGGCGAAACAGTGAGCGCATCGGCAGATCGTTTGACGGAGCGCGCATCGACGACGCGCGGCCAGGGTGTTCAGGGTAGCAGGGAAGCGCGATGGGCGGAGCGTTCCGCCGCATCGCGTAATACAATACGCCGGCCTTCCGAACTCACGTGTGCCGTCAGCCCGGCACCCTCAGCGATGCTCGCAGAACAACGTCATCAATACATCCTGTCGCAGGTCGCCAGAAATGGCGCGTTGTCGGTAGCTGAACTCGTTCGCGAACTGAACGTTTCGCGCGAAACCATCCGGCGCGATCTCAATACGCTCGCCGGTCGCGGCCTGATCGTCACGACGCACGGCGGCGCGCTCTCGAGCGACCGGCGCGAACCCGATCTCGACACGCGCGAAGCGGCCAATGCCGGCGCCAAGCGGGCAATCGGCGAGCGCGCGGCGCAGTTCCTGCCGGACGGCGCCTCCGTCATCATTGATTCGGGTAGTACGACGCAGGCCGTCGCGCGGGCGCTGACCGACCGGCACCGGCTCACCGTTTACACCAACGACTGGCGGATCGCGCTGCTGCTCGGCAGGCGCAACGACAATCGCGTCACGTTGCTGGGCGGGGAACTGTCGGATCTGGAAGACGCCACGTTCGGCCTCGATACGATCCATCAGTTGAGCCAGTATCACGCTGACTTCGCGTTCATCGGCGCGGGCGGCATTTCGTCCGATGCGTGGCTCACCGATTACTCCCGCATGGCCGCCGAAGTGCGCAGCCGGATGATCGCGGCAGCGAGCATGGTGATCGTGGTCGCGGACAACTCGAAGTTCGGCCGCGTCACGCCAGTGCGGATCAACGGCTTCGAATCGGCGCGCTATCTCGTGACAGAACTCGCGCCGGATCGGGCGCTGGCGAAAGCCATCGCGACGCGCGGCCCGGAAATCCTGATCGCCTGAGCGACCCGCATTTCCAGAGCGTTGCGCCGCTTTCACCCGAAGCGGCCGCCGTTACCGCACACGCACGCCCAGTTTCTTCAGCGAGCGGTCGATGGCGGCCACCGCGTTGTGCAGTTCGTTGGCATCGATCGCGCCGATGCAACCGACGCGGAACGTTTCCACCTGAGTCAGCTTGCCCGGATAAAGTACATAACCGGCGTCGCGCACGGCCGCGTAAAAGTCCACAAAACGCCACGCCGGATCCTTCGGTGCGTGGAACGTGACGATCACCGGCGCCTGAACCTCGGGCGCAAGGAAAGGCTCGAAGCCGAGCGTCTTCATCGCGTCGACCAGCGTCCTGTAGTTCTGCTGGTAACGCGCGCCGCGCGCCGGCTGGCCGCCTTCCGCAATAAAGCGGTCCAGCGCGGTACGCAATGCGGCGACGACGTGCGTCGGCGGCGTGAAGCGCCACTGCGTCGTCTTTTGCATATACGCGTACTGGTCGTGCAGATCGAGCGCGAGCGACGGCGACTGGCCTTCACTCGCCTCCAGCACGCTGCGCCTCACGATCACGAAGCCCATGCCCGGCACGCCTTCGAGGCACTTTCCGCTCGCCGACACCAGCGCGTCGATGCCGCCGTTGCGCAGATCGATCGGCAACGCGCCGAACGAACTCATCGCGTCGACGATCAGGCTTTTGCCATGACGCTGACATAGCGCGGCGATCTCATCGAGTGGATTCAGCAGGCCGGCGCTCGTTTCCAGATGCACCTGCGCGACGTGCGTGATGCGCGCGTCGTCGTTGAACGCGTCCTCGATCGCGGCGGCGCTCACCGGCTCGTCTTCGCGCAGCAAGAGCTCGACGTATGCAATGCCCATCCGCTGAAGGATCTTGATGATCCGCGTGCAGTACGCGCCGTTGTTCGGCACCAGCACGCAGCCGTTGCGCGGGACCAGCGTGCCGATGGCGGCTTCCACGGCGAACGTGCCGCTGCCTTGCATCGGCACGCACACGTAGTCACTTTCACCATGTACGATTTCGATCAGGTCGGCGCAGACGGTCTGTGTCATCCGGTTAAAGGCGGCATCCCACGAACCCCAGTCACGCAGCATGGCCTGGCGGGTTTCGGGCGAGGTCGAAAGCGGCCCCGGCGTCAACAGGATTGGATCGTTTCCGAGAATCACACAACCTCCATAGTCAGATGAAATGTGCACCTTGTGCGCACGAGCGATATGTATATTATTGGCGAATTGTGTCATTTTTTGGAATTGGTGAAAATAGTCATGTCGCTGTCACGGAAACCTGTGATCCTTGCCGTGCCCTTTCAGGCAAGGCAGGCCGCTCTGGAACACTCCGCTGGCCGGACGTCTCGCTGGAAATGAATCAGTAAGGTTGTCAGCAATCTGCAATCGGGCTGTGGCAATGCAAAAAAAGAGGCACGGCGTACGCGCCGTTTCAATCACAACTGGTATGGGGTTTTCCCGACCGTCTGGTTTTTGCCTTTCGGAGAGCGACATGACAAACAAGAATCACCTTCACACGACAGCCGGCATCGTCCGCAAACTGCTTCCGGCGCTGGTGGCCGCAGCGGCGTTCGGCGGCGCGGCGATGCAGGCGCACGCGGCCGACGCGGTGGTGCTTTACACCGCCGACGGCCTCGAGAACCTCTACAAGGATGTGCTGCCCGCGTTCGAGAAGAAGGAAGGCGTGAAGGTCAACATCGTCACGGCAGGTAGCGGCGAAGTGGTGAACCGCGCGACGATCGAAAAGGATGCGCCGAAGGCGGACGTGATCGTCACGCTGCCGCCGTTCATCCAGCAGGCGGGCCAGGCTGGCCTCCTGCAGACGTACGAAAGCGTCAACTACAAGAACGTGCCGGCGATCGCGAAGGCGTCGGACGGTTCGTGGGCGACGTTCGTGAACAACTATTTCTCGTTCGCGATCAACCCGGAAGTCACGAAGAACCAGCCGAAGACGTTTGCCGACCTGCTGCATCCGGATTTCAGCGGCAAGGTGGCGTATTCGAACCCGGCAACGGCTGGCGACGGCATGGCCGTGATCATCCTCACGACCTCGTTGATGGGTGAAGACAAGGCATTCGACTACCTGAAGAAGCTGGAACAAAGCGCCAAGTTCCATACGAAGGGCACGGGCTACCTCGACGTGCTGCTCTCGCGTAACGAAATTGCGTTCGCGAACGGCGACCTGCAGATGGACCTCGATGACGCTGCGAACGGCGGCCTGTCGCTGAAGCCGATTTTCCTCGCGCACGAAGGCGGCCAGCCGACGACGTTCCAGCTGCCGTACGCAATCGGCCTGATCAAGAACGGTCCGAACCAGGCTGAAGGCAAGAAGCTGATCGACTACCTGATGTCGACGGACGTGCAGTCGAAGGTGCCGGACATCTTCGGTATTCCGGGTCGTACGGACGTGCCGCTGGCAGGCAAGAACGGCGAGATCGTGAAGAAGGCGACGGCTGGCGTGAAGATTATTCCGGTCGACTGGACGCAGGTGATGGCGAAGAAGGCTGACTGGACGGCACGCTGGAAGAACGACGTGATCGGTTCGTCGGGCAAGCAGATCGAAGTCGTCAAGCCGAAGTAAGCTGCTGTCGTTACCTGTACCAGCACTATCAACGTTGGAGGATGAACCCGGTGAATACGGCCAGTCTTGCTCATCCAGGCGCGCTCGGCGCCGAACCGGACGCGCTCGGCGATGCGCGTTCGGACACGCCAGGTGGCGTGCAGATCGATCATCTGACGGTGCGCTTCGGTTCGCGCACGGTGCTCGACGATCTGTCGCTGACGATCCAGCGCGGCGAATTGCTGACCGTGCTGGGCCGCAGCGGTTGCGGCAAGACGACGCTGCTGCGCTTTATCGCCGGGTTCATCGAAGCCGACGGACTGGCGGGCACGCTGACGGTCGCAGGCCGCGACCTGACGCATGTCCCGCCGCATAAACGTAATCTGGGCCTGCTGTTCCAGAGCTACGCGCTGTTTCCGCATCTCTCTGTCTATGAAAACGTCGCGTTCGGGCTGAAGGCGCGTCGCACGCCGTCGAAAGACGTTGCGCGACGCGTTGCGGGCGCGCTGAAGCTCGTGCAACTTGGAGATGCCGGCCACGTCATGCCGGCGCAGCTGTCGGGCGGTATGCAGCAGCGCGTCGCATTGGCCCGCGCGCTCGTGATCGAGCCCGATGTGCTGCTGCTCGATGAACCGCTATCCGCACTCGACGCCAATCTGCGCGCGTCAGTGCGCTCTGAACTCAAGTCGCTGCATGAGCGTCTGCCGAACCTGACGATCGTCTGCGTGACGCACGATCAGGATGACGCGCTGGTGCTGTCCGACCGCACGTTGCTGATGCGCGAAGGCCGCATCGCGCAGCTCGGCACGCCGCAGCAGTTGTATGACACTCCTAACGACGCATTTGTTGCCCGCTATCTGGGCGCGGCAAACCTGCTTTCGCCGAAGGTCGCCTTCGCAATGGGCGACGCGCGTTACAACGAGCGCGACCGCGTGGCGTGTCTACGTCCGGAAAGCATGCGTATTGTTCCGCTCGGTGAAGGGCAACTTCACGGCACGATTGCATCGGTCGAATGGTATGGCGCGGTGCTGTCGGTGTCGGTCACGCTCGATGCAATGCCGAATGACCCGGTTCAGGTCCAGATGCAGCGCGGCCAGGGCATGATGCCGGAGAAAGGCGCGCGAATCTCACTGCAATACGAGGCAGACGATGTCGTCCTTATCCAGCCCTGAAGCCCTCGCCGACGCGCATCGCGCGGCCAGCGGCGCGGCGCACAGGGCGGCGATACGCCGTCGCGAACGTGCAGCGCAATGGCATCTGCTGTTTCTCGCGGTTGTCGTGCTTGGACCGCTTGTGATCTATCCGCTCGTGCGGCTCGTTTCGCTGAGCCTCACCGGGCCGCACGGATTCAGCATTCACGCGTACGCGCAGTTTTTCCAGAATCCGGAAACGCGCGGCGTGGTTGGCACGACGCTGTGGATCCTGTTCGCGAGTGCCGGGCTTGCATCGTTACTCGGTGTGGCACTGGCGTCGTTGCTGTTCTTCAAGCCGTTTCCCGGCGCGCGGATGGTGACGCGGTTCCTCGAACTGTTTGTGGCGTTTCCATCGTTTCTCGTCGCCTTCACGCTGATTTTTCTGTACGGCTCGCAGGGCTCAGTCAGCATTGGGCTGCAAAGGCTTTTCCATCTGGAGAACCCGCCGCTCAACTTTCTGTTCGGCATTGGCGGCGTGATTCTCGCCGAAGTGGTGTTCTACGCGCCGTTCGTCGTGCGCCCGACGCTCGCTTCGTTTGCGACGCTCGACATGCGGTTGATCGAAGCCGCGCGAAGCCTTGGCGCGCACGGCTGGATGGTCGCGTTTCGCGTGATCCTGCCGCTCGCGTGGCCGGGCATCGCGGCGGGCACGATTCTCTGTTTCCTGCTGACACTCAACGAGTTCGGCATTTTGCTCGTGCTGGGCAGTGCGCATCTGATCACGCTGCCCGTGGCGATTTATAGCTCGGCAACGGTCGATCTCGATCTGCCTACCGCAGCGGCAGGCGCGGTCGTCATGCTCGCGATGTCGCTGTCGCTATACGCGTTGTATCGCCAGGTCAATCGACGCAAGGCAGGAGGCACACGCCATGGACGCTGAACTCGATCCGGTTCCGCTGCCGGCCGTGCATCACCGTGCGCGTCCGGTGAAGCGCAATGTGCTGGTGCGTTTTGCCGGCTCCGTGCTGCTCGGTCTCGCTGCGCTGCTGTGTTTCTGGCTATTCGTGTTGCCGGTGGGCGTGGTCGCGCTGTCGAGCGTGGCAGCGCACTGGTCCGGCACGATCCTGCCCGACGGCTTCAGCATGCGCTGGTTTGAACGCCTTGGCTCCAGCGATTTTGATGCGCTCACAACCAGTCTGGAAATCGGTTTTGGCGTCGCGGTGCTCGGCACGATTCTCGGCCTGTGGCTTGCGCTGGCGCTTGAAGGGCGTGATCGTCGCGGACTCGGTGCGTTCGTCGATACGATCGCGATGATGCCCAATGGTGTGCCGAGCGTGGTGCTTGGCCTCGCCGTGCTGATTGCGTATCACAAGGCGCCGGTCGATCTGTCGAGTTCGGCGGCCATCGTCGTATTCGTTCAGCTCGCACTCGTCTTGCCGTTCTGCTATCGGTGCGCAAGCGCTGCGCTGCGGCCTGAGCTGACCATACTGCGTGAAGCGGCGGCAAGTCTCGGTGCGCCACCCGCGATGGTGCTGCGTCGTGTGGTGTTGCCGCAACTCGTGCCTGCAATTCGCGCGAGTCTCGCGCTTGGTTTTGCGCTGTCGCTCGGCGAACTGGGCGCCACGCTGACTGTTTATCCGCCGGGCTTTGCGACGGTGCCGATTGTCGTCGTCGGACAGGTCGAGCGCGGTTATTACCTGCCGGCTTCCGCGCTTTCGCTGATTCTTCTGCTCGTTTCGCTCGCTGCGCTGCTTCTGATCGCCGCACGCGTTCCCCGCCGTCGCGTGGACTGACGGGCCGCCGCTCAATTTTTCCTGTGATGTGCCTTGTCGGTGCATCACGCATATCGATGTGGCAAAAAATGTCGAAATGACCGAAAATATGCAAACAGCTTCCGTCGATGCGATTGATGTGGTGCGCCGGCATTCGCTGACGACGCTCGTGCGTGACGCGATCGAGCGCCAGATTGCCGACGGCAACCTGGCGCCCGGCGACAAGTTGAACGAAGCCGACTGGGCTGCGCGGCTGCAGGTGTCGCGCGGGCCGGTGCGGGAGGCGTTTCGGGCGCTGGAGCAGGCGGGGCTGGTGCGCACCGAGAAAAACCGCGGGGTATTTGTGCGGACCGTGACGCTCGCGGAAGCCGACGAAATTTACGCCGTGCGCGCGGTGCTGGAAGAAGCGGCGTGCCGGATGCTGGCGGCGCGTCTCGACGGAAAACAGCTCGCGAGATTGCGCGCCTGGGTCGAGAGCATGCAAGGCGCGCTCGATACGCAGGATCAGGACGCGTACACGCGCGCGAACGTCGCGTTCCACGACACGATCGTGGCATCGGCGGGCAACGGGAAGCTGTACGAGACGTACCGGCGGCTCGTCGGCGAACTGAATCTTTTCCGTCGTGCGGCGCTTGTCGCGCACGACGATGCGATGGCGCGCTCGCTGGACGAGCACCGCGCGATCCTGATGGCGCTCGCCTCGCGCGACGCAGAGCATGCAGCCGCGCTGATGCGCGCCCATGTGAACGGCGGCCGGCAGCGCGCGCATGAAGCTTGTGAACCGGCTGGAGAACGGTCTGTGGTGCGGACCTTCCCAGCCTCGACTGATGAAGAACGCGCGTGATCGACGCGAATGGATGAAGACGATGTCAAACCAGACTCAACGCAATTTCGAAGCCAACGGCCGTCAATACGCTTTTCCGTCGACGCCGACTGTCGTCGTGTGCGTCGATGGTTGCGAATACGACTATCTGGAAGCGGCAGTCGCGGCCGGCGTCGCGCCGTTCCTTGGCAAGATGCTGCGCGGCGGCGCGGCGTTCAAGGGTGACTGCGTGATTCCGTCGTTCACCAACCCGAACAACCTGTCGATCGTATGCGGCGTGCCGCCTTCGGTGCATGGCATCTGCGGCAACTACTTCTGGGATCCGGACGCGAACGGCGGCAAGGGCGCGGAAGTCATGATGAACGACCCCGCTTATCTGCGCGCGGGCACGTTGCTGGCAGCGGCGTCGGCAGCGGACGCGAAAGTGGCGGTCGTCACCGCGAAGGACAAACTGCGCCGCCTGCTTGGCTGGCAGATGAAAGGCATCTGTTTCTCCGCGGAAAAGGCGGACAGCGTGACGCGCGAGGAAAATGGCATCGACAACGTGCTCGATCTCGTCGGCCTGCCGGTACCGGACGTCTACAGCGCCGGACTGTCCGAATTTGTTTTTGCTGCTGGCGTACGTCTCGCCGAAACGCAGAAGCTCGACCTGATGTATCTGTCGACCACCGATTACGTACAGCACAAGGCCGCGCCGGGCACCGAAGGCGCGAACGCGTTCTACGCGATGATGGACGGCTACCTCGCGCGGCTCAACGAACTCGGCTGGGTCGTCGCACTGACCGCCGACCACGGCATGAACGCGAAGCACGATCCGGAAACGGGTGAGCCGAACGTCATCTATCTGCAGGACGTGCTCGACGAATGGCTTGGCGCCAGTGCGGCTCGCGTGATTCTGCCGATCACCGATCCGTATGTCGTTCATCACGGCGCGCTCGGTTCGTTCGCGACGGTCTATCTGCCGCGCGATGTGAGCGCCGCGCAGGTGATCGGGCGCATGGGTGGTTTGCCGGGCGTCGAGGTCGTGCTCGATAACAGGACTGCATGCGAGCGCTTCGAGTTGCCGAACGATCGCGTCGGCGACATCGTGGTGGTCAGCGCGCGCAATGTGGTGCTCGGCACGCGACGCGAACAGCACGATCTTTCCGGGCTCACGGTGCCGCTGCGTTCGCACGGTGGTTTGTCGGAACAGACCGTGCCGTTGCTGTTCAATCGTCGAATTGAGCGTTCAGCGACTGAAGGCCGTCGTCTGCGGAATTTCGACATCTTCGATCTCGCGCTCAACCACGTGGTGAAATCATGAATGCTGTCACGTATAAGGATCATCCGGCGTTTCGTGCAGAAGCGCTGCGTCTGAAAGGCGAACGCGCATTGCGCGAGCGCACGCTCGATGTGTTTGATCCTTATACGGGGCTGCGCGTGGGTACCGTGCCGCTTGCGAGCGTAGACGACGTGCGTAGTGCGTTCGAATACGCTGCCGCGTATCAGGCGAAGCTCACACGCTATGAGCGCTCGCAGATTCTCGAGCGCGCTGCAGCGCTGCTTCGCGAGCGCACCGAAGAAGCATCGGATCTGATCTCGCTCGAATCGGGTTTGTCGAAGCAGGATTCGCGCTACGAGATTGGACGCGTCGCGGATGTGCTGAAGTTTTCTTCGATCGAAGCGCTGCGCGACGATGGCCAGAGCTTCTCGTGCGATCTCACGCCACATGGCAGGAAGCGTCGCGTGTTTACGCAGCGCGAGCCGCTTGCCGGTGTGATCGTTGCGATCACACCTTTTAACCATCCGATGAACCAGGTCGCGCACAAGGTGGCACCCGCCATTGCAACGAACAATTGCGTGCTGCTGAAACCGTCGGAGAAGGTACCGCTGTCTGCGCTATATCTCGCGGACATCCTGTACGAAGCCGGTTTGCCCGACCCGATGCTTCAGGTCGTGACAGGCGATCCGCGCGAAATCGCCGATGAACTGGTGACGAATCCGCTTGCGGAACTCGTGACGTTCACGGGTGGCGTCGCGATCGGCAAGCATATTGCAGCGAGGGCAGGCTATCGACGCGTCGTGCTCGAACTGGGCGGCAACGACCCGTTGATCGTGCTCGAAGACGCCGATCTCGAACGCGCGGCGACTTTGGCTGTGCAGGGTTCGTACAAGAACTCCGGCCAGCGCTGTACCGCCGTCAAACGGATGCTCGTGCAGAAGAGCGTCGCTGCGAGGTTCACCGAAATCGTCGTGGAGAAGACGCGTGCCTGGTCGCACGGCGATCCCTTCGACTCAGCGAACCAGATGGGCACCGTGATCGACGAAGCCGCCGCGATGTTCTTCGAGTCGCGCGTGAATGAAGCGGTTGCGCAGGGCGCACGTCTGCTCGTCGGCAATCAACGTCGCGGCGCGCTATATGCACCGACCGTCGTCGATCAGGTGAATCCATCGATGGCACTCGTGCGCGAGGAAACCTTCGGTCCGGTGTCGCCAATCATCACGTTCGATACGCTCGATGACGCAATCCGGATCAGCAATGGTACGGCGTTCGGGTTGTCATCGGGCGTATGCACGAACCGTCAGGACGCGATCATTCGTTTCGTCAATGAACTGCGCGTCGGCACGGTGAACGTGTGGGAAGTGCCGGGCTACCGGTCGGAGCTGACGCCATTCGGCGGCATCAAGGATTCGGGCCTCGGCTACAAGGAAGGCGTGCAGGAGGCGATGAAGAGCTTTACCAATCTGAAGACGTTTTCGCTACCGTGGGAGTAAGAGCGTGGCATTGAGTCTGGACGACATCCGTACATTGTTCGAGCAGCACGGTGAGGTCGCCTATAGCGGCGAACCGGTCACGCAACTCGAGCATGCATTGCAAAGTGGTGCGCTGGCAGAGGAAGCGGGCGCGAGCGAAGAACTGATTGCAGCAGCGTTTCTGCACGATCTCGGTCATTTGCTGAACCAGCAGGGCGAGACACCGTCCGCGCGTGGCATCGACGACCTGCACCAGTATTTCGCGTTGCCGTTCCTGCGGCCGGTGTTGCCGGAGGCCGTGCTTGAACCGATCCGCCTGCATGTGGACGCAAAACGCTGCCTGTGCGCGATCGACGACACATACTTTGGGCAGTTGTCGGCGGATTCGGTGCGTAGTCTGGAATTGCAGGGCGGCATATATAGCAGGGAAGAGGCGCAGGCCTTTCTGGCCAAACCCTACGCAGAAGATGCGTTGCGCCTGCGCAAATGGGACGACCGCGCAAAAGAAGCAAAACGCACGACGCCGGATGCAGAGCACTTTCTACGTATCGTTGAGCGGTTGATGGAAAAGCAGGTAGCGGTCTGATCCTGGCATCCCCGATCACCGGGGATCGCATCCCCGATCGCCGTTTTGACGGCGTCTGTCCGTTCTCAAAAATAGTGCTTGCAAGGCGTGGGGGAGGTGGCTAGAATCTCGATCTTTCGCGCTTTCAGGAGAAGGCGCGGGGACGCGGGAAGCCAGTATGGGCAAGGCTTTGCGGGGCGTTCAGAGGTTCGGGAAGTTAAAAAAACCTGTTGACGACGAAGCAAACGTTCTTCATAATCTCGTTTCTCTGCTGCTGATGCAGCGACGCAGAACGAAGCGGTGCCGGAGTGGTTGCGAAGTGACGCAGCGCGGTGCGGTTTCG